>CAMYZO010000105.1 GCA_947303855.1 uncultured Prevotellaceae bacterium | reverse complement strand
AAGCGTAGTTTGAAAACTTTGGGAATATCCCTTAATCCTAAATATTGGGATTTTGAGCGTGATAAGCCTAAAAGTAACTGCCCTAACAGGACGTACATTGTAAGTATCATAACAAATGCTTTGCAGAAATATCAAGCAATTCAATTTGATATGGAAGCTAAGAATGAGGACTATACGGCTTCTGAAATACTTGCAGTTACGGCTTCTAAGACAGAACTTGTAACTGTTGAGGACTTCCTAACCTCACACATTCAACAGTTAAGGGATAACGGTAAGGTCGGCAATAGCTATGCCTACCTGAATCTGCGTACCACCCTACATAACTTTCACGGTAAAAAGTTGAACTTACTTTTTAATGCCGTAGATGTCGCTTTCTGCAATAAGTTTGAGGCATGGATGCGTAAGAATCAGTTTGAAGATACCACGATGCACTATTATTTCCGCACACTTCGGGCTACCTACAATAAGGCTATCGAAGCTAAATATGCTGATCGTGAAAAAAGTCCGTTCATTGAATACAAGTTGAGTCGATTTAGCACCAAGACCAAGAAACGGGCTTTGTCTAAGGATAGCGTGAAGAAAATCTTAAAAATGGATTGTTCTGACATGAGCGAGAAAGCGCGTCTGGCACATGATGTTTTTTCATTCTCCTATTACTGTGGTGGAATCTCACTTGTCGATGTCGCTAATCTAACACCTGACAATATTATAGATGGGCGGTTGATTTATGAACGGCAGAAAACACATGGAATAATAAACTTGGTAATGCTTGATGAAGCTAAAGCAATCATTGACCGATATACTACCTATCAGAAACGTGCTGGCTACCTATTTCCGATTTTGGATAACCGAAAGCATATAACTCCGATGCAGAAGTTTAATCGAGTCCGAAAGCTGTGTACTCAACTCAATAAGGAGCTTCACCAGATAACGGCTAAATTGAAAATCAAGGAAGATGTTACGACCTACGTAGCGCGTCATTCATTCGCCACTGTGTTGAAGAAATCAGGTGTGAATATCGGTATCATATCACAGGCATTAGGACACCAAGATATTAAGACCACTCAGATATATTTAAGCGAATTTGATAATGAACAGGTAGATTCTGCAATGAGAAACTTATTATAATGACTTATGTTTTTTGGCATAATATTTGCTTTTAACAAATTGGTATGACATTACAAGAATTATTCAGAACATCAAACTTTGATCAGGCATTTGCCTATATCAGCAAGTTTCATCCGAAGTCGGCCAACAGTAGGTTTCCATATACTGTTGCCTACGAATATCTGTGTCAAATAAAAGCGAAGCCTGGCATAGAGATATGTTTCACCAAACGCCCTCTTGATGAAGATGACTGTGCGCCCGACGTGAATGTATGGTGTTCAGTACTGGAGGGCATCGACTGGAACGAAGCTATGGGGGCAGAGGTTGTTGTCTCTGACGAGATCACAGATGCGCCCCAGGATATGATCGTTGGCATGGCTTTATGGCATATTACGTTTTATGGGTTTAGCCCCGACGAACAACACGAGACATTCGAGAAATGGAGTCGCGATGAAGAGCCAGTACACGACGAGCCAGAAGATGAAGATGATATTCTCAGCAACGCAACCAAAGCCCTATATCCTGACATGAACTCTATGTTAGAACTGCCCGATGGCGAATACGACAGGCTCTATGACATCTATAGTGCGGCCTGTCTGAAGGAATTAACCGAAAAGGCAGAAAATGGCGATAAATACGCGCAGTTTTTCTTGGCCAGAATATTCGACGAAGGCTATTATGGTGTTGAAGTCAATCCTGATAAGGCGTTTGAACTCTATCAGAAATCGGCTACGCAGGGCTTCTACCGTGCGCAAAACAACCTTGGACGCTGTTATTCACAGGGTATCGGCACAGATAAGAACATTGAAAAGGCCAAGAAATACTATGAGTTGGCAACACATTCCCCACATACTCAGGGAGTGCCAGAGGAAAACCTTGGTTTCGTCGAGCTTGATAGTGGAAACAAGGAACGTGCATTATATTGGTTCGGTGAGGCTGCCAAGAAAGGCAGTATCAGTAGCAAACCTTTCATTTGGTATCTAGAGCGAACCCCTAAGTGGACTTCGCTGGTTTCATTCGTTCTATAGAAATACGATAAAGCTTAATGGGAGTCTCACAATGGGATTCCCTTTTTTTGCTTTTACTGGAGGCCTACATTCTTATCTTTGAAATTAACAGGATAAGAATGAAATATATGGGTTCCAAGCGTAGGATTGTATCAGAGATCCTGCCGTTAATGTTGGCCAATATGAAACCTGGCCAAACATTCATAGACGCATTTTGTGGCGGTTGTCACGTTATCGAGAAAGTACCTGGGGAATACAAGCGCATTGCCAATGACAACAATAGATATTTGGTGGCTATGCTGGAAGCCCTTACGGAAACCACATGGAGTCCCCCGACATCCATAAACCGCGACTTCTATAATGATGTTCGCAGTTCATATTATGCTGACGATGGGCGTTTCTCTGATGCTTTGGTCGGATGGGTAGGCTATGTAGCCTCATGGAACGGTCGTTTCTTTGATGGAGGTTATAGTGGAATAGGCAAGAACGGACGGGATTATGTAGCGGAACAAATTAGGAACATTCAGGCGCAATTGCCGTCATTGAAGGGTATCGAATGGCGATATGGCAGTTATGACAGCATTGAGATACCGCCTGAATCGCTAATTTACTGCGATCCGCCGTATCTTGGTTGTAAGACATATCCGACATCTGCCCATTTCGATTATGAAGCCTTCTATGATTGGTGTCGTGATAGGGCTGCTGAGGGTCATACTGTGTTTGTCAGTGAGTACCAAATGCCGCCTGATATTGTTTGTCTCTGGAAAAAGGGGATTGTGAATAACCTCAATAAGAAAAGGCCAACGGAGAGACTTTTTACGATTACCTATATAGATGCCACCTTCATCCATGCCTTGTAATTCGTTGTAGTTGTAGCGCAAGACGGCTTCAGAGTATATGCCACTATCAAAAAAAAGCTTTGCCAACGGCTTCAGGCGTACCTCATCGCCCTGCATGGCCAGATAGCTCACCCAGTTATCGTAATCGAAGAACTGCATATCGTCTGGCAGTTTTGTCAGTGCAGCCTCGGCATACATTTTGGGATCACCATATCCTTTGCCCGATGAAGATTCACGATAGGCGCAGAAATTGAAGGTGTAACTGTCGGGAATGGCATTTCCCATCTCGTGTATGACTTGTCTAGCGGTCGAATCTTCCTGTTGGAACCAGGACATATAACGGGCTGCATTATAATAGTTCAGCCAAGCCGTTTCGTTGTGTGGCTGCTTTTGGGTGACTTCTTTCCAGGCATTCTTCTGCTCCACATACCTTAACAGAATTGTTAGCTCAAGTTGCAACTGCTTAGACTGAAAACCGGAAGAGAAATCAGCCGGAAGTTGAATATAGACCCAGCCATTGTTCTTGGGGGTTGATATAGGATAATAAAAAAGCGGCAATCCAACGTAGGGTTGTCGCTTTTTTATTTTTGCATTCTCACAATGTTCTCGCCAAACGCTAGAGGAAGTTTATGCCCTAACTTGGCGTGGGCTACTCCCATCCCCACTGGTCGTACTGCACATCGATGCCTCCCAGCATGAGCCAGTTGGCCAGCGTCTGCTCATACTGCCGCAGCAGGTAGACAGGCGCCTCGACGTGCTCGCCGATGGTGATGGTCTCTCTGGCCGACGCGCCCTCCGTGCCCTTGATGTAGTTGTACACCTCAATGATGTCCTCTGCCTTGATGCCTGAGTCGTTGATCATCTCTATCGCGTCGTTGAGGGTGAGGTCGACCTTGGCCAGCGTATTCTGAATCTGAAGCAGCACTTCGAAGAAGTTGGCCTTGCGCGGGGCAGCCATGAAGGCGCGGGCCTGGCTGGTGGCAAACATCTTGCGCAGGTCGATGCCTAAGCTTTCAAGGAACTTGACCACCTTCATCAGGTTAAGGTCTTTGACCACGTCGCGGTAGTAGCGGTTCTGCTCGCCCTCATAATAGATGACAGGCCATGCCTGCACGGCGGCCATGGTCTGTACAAACCAGACGGCTGCCGACGGCTGGTGCTTCAGCTTGAAGACGATGGTGTTGGTCTGCAGATTTGTCTTGCCGGGTACCAGGCTTGCCTTGAAGCCTTTGTCCTTCATCCACGGGATGATGGCACGTCCGCACTTGATGGGTACGTAGTTGTCGTGGCGGCTGTGCTCGATGAAGTAGCGCTGGGTGGTGTCAGGTTCCCAGCCGTTGGCGATTTTTATCTCAGCCAGCTTGGCCTTCAGGGCTTTGTAGGCATCACTCTTCCTGTCCATGTAGGCAGGCTGAATCAACTGGTGGAGCGAGTCGAGGTCAGAGACGCCAATCCTGGAGAGCACGCTCTTGCTCTTCGTCTGGATGACCTCCTGCACGTGGGATGCCAGCGGCTCCTTGAACAGGTCGTGGTAGTCGATGCCCAGGTGGCAGTTCTCGTTGACGGAGATAAGGAACATGGCCACGTCGTTGATGGCGTCGCACTGGTCTTTCTCGACGTAGGCCGAGTAGGCCTCTTCGCAGTCGAGCATGCCGCCGCCTGAGAAGGTCTTGTCGAAGGTGATGCCGCGGTCCTTGTATTCCTGGTCGCGCAGCTTGGCAATGTACATGCTCTCTGTGCCGCCCTGCGAGTAGCCCATGTTGAAGAGGAAGCGGCCCTGGGGAATCTGCTTGTCGTCGAGCAGCTGGCGGGCAGCCAGCAGACCGTCTAACGAGTTGCGGGCGTTGGTGTCGCCACAGAGGTAGGCCACCTTGTGGTCGATAGACGAGCCGTAGCCAATATAGTCGCTCATGACGATGATGTAGTTAGGTTTCAGGGGATTGGCCAGAATGCCGCTGGGCACGTCGAGCCCGCCCTGCGAGGGAGCCTGCTCCGGACCGCCGATGGTGTAGTGGTTGAAGAGGATGATGCCGTCGCAGGGCGTCGTGCCGTTGGCAATGTCGGCAGGCACCATGACGATGCCGCTGATGGTGACGGGCTGTCCGTCGCCGTCCTTCGACGGGTATTCGTAGACGAAGTGGCGCACGTCGCGTGAGCCTAAGGACACGCTTTGTATCTTGGCCTTCACGGTGGTGTCACATTCCGACAGTATCTTATAGGCGTCCTGCGCCGTAGCACTCAGGCCGGCAACTGCCGTCAGCAGGGCTGTAAGTATCAGTTTTGTCATAGCTGTTGTCATTTGATGATCCGTTTGTGTGTGTTCTCTCCGCTGCGCTCAATCACGATGCCGCGTGCCTCGCCGTCAACACGCTGACCGCTGATGCCAAACCGTGTGCTATTTGACGATTTACTATTTTCGATTTCGTTGATGCCGGTTCCCTTGCGGTTGCCGGTCTGGAAGGTGACGCTCACGGGATAGTGGTCGCCCAGCATCTTGCCGTTGTGCAGATAGCCCGTGGTGTCGAGCTGATAGCTGACGGCGTGAATGGCCGTTCCGCCGGTGGGGTTAATATACAGCACCTTGTCGAGCACCTCGCCGCTTGGAAGGATGTTGCCGTCGGTCTCGCAGCTCACAATGCCCTCCACGGGTTCCGGGTAGCGTCCGCCGTTCTGCAGCTCCACCCATGCGTCGTTCACCTTGGCACGGTCGGTAGCCTCTATAGCGTCGATGAAATTCTTCTTAATCTGGTCGCGGCAGTAGTAGCTGTTCAGGTCGCCTGCAACGATGACGGGGCGCGTGTCCAGACGGCTGAGGATATCGTCGCGCAGCTGGTTCCACTGCTTCAGGCGTGCATCACGGTCCAGGCTGTCCCTGCCCTCACGCTCGTCAGGCGTGTCGCCGGCATCCATGTGCATGTTGTAGACCACTATCTGCAGACCGCTGGGCAACGTCAGCTCGTAGCGGCGGAAGCCCTTGGTCACCATCTCGTCGAGGGCATGACTGAACTTGCCGAAGTTGGCCGTCCAGGGTGTGCGGCTTGTAGAGGTCAGCGTGATGCCCTTCTTCCATGCCCCCATGATACCGTCGCAGGCAAAGCGGTGGTTCTGCAGGTGGAGGAAGTCTATCTTGCGACCCTCCACGCCGAGGTCGCCACTCCAGGTGTCGGTCTGATAGTCGTCCTCCAAGGGAACGGTCAGCTCCTCGTGGTAGTTGAAGTCCTCCTGCATCATCACCAGGTCGTAGCCCCGCTTCTGCAGGTAGCGGCCTATCCTGACGCTGCCGCCGCCTCCGGGGCCGTCGGGGTTCACCTTGGCGACTAACAGTTTCTGTGGCAGACCGTCAACGTTCAGTGTCGCTATGCTGAACGTCTCTGCCTCTTGTGCATGACCTGCCTGAGTGCCGCAAATGGTAAGGGTGGCGGCCAGCATCCATAATCTTGCTATCTTCATTGTCTATACCTTTGTTACACAGGGTGTATTAACGGATGTCTCTTTCTGTATTTGCTCTCTCATGTACTTCTTTCGTGCCCTCAGCACTAACGCCCCGAGTCCTGATGGATGATTTCCCGCAGGTGCTGCTTGTCGTCGTTGCCGTCTTCCGATGGCGAGAAGTCGTCGATATACCAGTCGCCACGCTCGAAGCGCAGGGCGATGGTCGTCTCTGAATCGCCGAAGTTATGGATGGCGAGATTCACCAGAGCCGTGGAGTCGGTGAGTGCGTAGACGTTGGTGACCTTGCAGCTCCAGTCGTCAGAGAAGTCCTGTCCGCAAATCCAGTAGTCGTAGTCATACAGGATGTCGTCGGTCTTGTCGCAGATGGCCTGCGCCTCCCTCATCAGCGCGTAGTAACGCTGTGAACAGTAGGCGCTGTCGCGGTTGAAGCGGTTCTCTATATAGCTCACCTCATTCCCCTGACTGTCGTAGACCGACTTGCCTACCGTCTTGTAGATGGTGTCTATTCGCTGCCGGATATAAGCCTCACTGTGCTTGTCAATGCCTGTCTCTACCGCCGTTTCTGTAGCCAGTGAGTCAGCCTCGCCGGCTGCTTTGCTGGTCTTGCCGCCACAGCTCAGTATCAGGGCGGTGACAGCCAGTAATAGTATCTGTTTCATTGTTTTCACCTGTCGATACATTATTATTTCACGGTCGATGGCTTGCGGTATTTTTTCAGAACGGGGATTTCCTGGCAGAGGGCATCGGCCAGGAGGTTGGCCACGACCTTGGCTCCGTAAATGTTGTAATGCGTATTGTCCTGTTTACCCTTCGGCTCACTGGGCTCCTGGCCCGGCAGGAACCACATGTGGAGCTTCTTGGAACCTTCCCTGCCAAGGCCCTGTTCCAGGTCGTGGGTAATCTTGTTGGCATCGACGAAATGGCAGTTCATGCGACGGGCCACATCCTTCGGGGCCTCTTTGTAGAGACCGTGGGTGTCAATCAGACTGTCGCCCTCTATCATCTGTACGCCGTCCTTGAAGGTGGAGTTGCGCAGCAGTTCGTCATCAGCAATCTCGGGGGCCTTGACCAGGAAGTTGCGGCGTACCACGCAGTTCATCAGCACGGGAATGCCTCCATGCTCGCGTGTTTCGCGAATAAACTTTGCCAGGTTGTAGTCGAAGGTTGACCCCGGGTCGGTATGACGGTCGGGCTTCGGCTTCTCGTCGTTGTGGCCGAACTGTATGATGACGTAATCGCCGGGCTTCATGGCCTTGAGAACCTTATCCCAGCGTCCTTCGTCAATAAAACTCTTCGACGAGCGTCCGTTGACGGCATGGTTATCTACTACGATGTAATTGGCATCGAAACACGTCTGCAGCATCATGCCCCAGCCGCGTTCCTGCTTGCCGCCAGTAGTGTCTTTGTTGGCCGCGGTAGAGTCGCCGATGACGAAGATGGTCGTGGTCTTGTCGGGCATGGCTGATACCAGTAACAGCACTGCCGCTGTCAGGAATAGGAATCTGATGGTTTTCATGTCTTGATATGATTTATATTTCTGTTGTTATTGTCTGGTGTGGGGGAATACTGGTATGCCGGTCGCCAACGATGAGGGTTCCCTTGCCGCCGTCGCTGGTGACGGTGACGCAAGTGCGGCTCATCTCGACGTGGATAAAGCCGAAGGGTGTGGGCACCGCGCCGCGCATCCATTCGAGGTCGCCCAGTAGCGGACGCACCTCGTATTCGGCATAGCCGGGCTTGGTGGGGCTGACACCTAAGAAATAACGGCCAAGGAGATAGACAGGCGATGCGCCCCAGGCATGACAGAGCGACTTGCCGTAAGGCCGGCCGTACATAGCCAGATGCTGTGTGCCCGTCTCCGTAGGCACGTATTTCTCCCAGAACGTGGTGGCACCCTCGCGGAGCATACCACCCCAGTAGGAACGGATGTCGCTGAGCACCTGGCGGTGGAGTCCGGCACGGCAGAGCGTCTCCAGTTCGTAGAAGCGCATGTAGGGCGTGGTGATGGGGTCGACGGCAGGATTGGTCATGACGCTCTGCATGATCTGCTCCTGCTGACGGCTGTCGGCCAGTGCATAGAGGATGGCAAACATGTTGGGAAACTTGGTGACCTGGCGGTTCAGTGTCTGTCCGCCGTCAGCCAGCGGTTCAAGGGCATGGAGGTAGGCCCGGTCCTCGTCGCTCCAGAAGAGGGCGTCCGTCTTGCTACGCACGTCACGGGCCAGCTGGCGGTAACGGTCGGCGGGTTCTCCTATCAGTACGGCACACTCGGCCATGGTCTCCAGCGACTTCATGAACAGGATCTGCTCGAAGCAGAGCACGCCGCGCTTGTGCATGGGGAAGTCAGTCCAGTCGACGAAGATCCAGTCGTCGGGCCAGCCCTCAGCCAGTCCGTCGGCGTTGGTGCGGCTGAGGACATAGTCCATGAGCGTCACCATGCGGGGCCACATCTCGCGGACGAAGGCACGGTCGGCGGTGTAGGCGTAGTAGTCGGCAATGGACTTGAACCAGTAGAAGGTGTAGTCCATGATGGTGTTGACATGGGCTGTCACGGGGTCTTTGCCACGCAGCTGACGGATGGTGCGCTTCACGCATTCGGTGTCGAAGCGCAGGTAGTAGTTCATGAGGTACGACTGGATGGCATCGCCGCTCCATGTCCAGCGGTCGCGCTTGATGCCGTCCATGAAGAATTCGCGGGTGGTGAGGTCCATGGTGTAGGCTGACACCTCCCAGATGTTGTTCAGCAGGTCGTCGGAGCAACGGAAGGAGCCGCTCTTAGAGGCATCGTAGGGGGCGTACTCGTAGTCCATGAGCACGTCGTCGTAGCTGCTGCCGGGGGCTTTTTCTATGCAGACGTAGCGGAAGGCTCTGGAGGGGGCAGCAACAAGGTTGCTGCATACGAGGACGGGAGAGGCGGAGGTGCTGGAGAGGACGTCGAGGGTTTCGCAGTGGTCTTTGTCGAGGGCCTCTTCGCGGCTCTCACCATAATAAATACGGACGGTGCCTTGCAGGCCTTTTATCTTGAGGTAGCCGAAGGTTTCGCGGCCGAAGTCGTAGAGACCGTTCTCACTGCAGACGGGGCGCTGCTCTTTGCGCTCCAGGCGGTAGGAGGAGGGCGGCGTGCTGATGCTGTTGAAGCACCAGGAGGCGGCCGGCACGTAGATGCCGGAGCCGTGGGCCACGCCGTTCTCGTCTATCCAGATCTTATCCTCGTAGGTCACCAGCCAGGAGGCGTTGGTCCTGACGGTCTCTCCCTCTATGAAAAGGGCCGGGGGCGTGGCTTGGTTCCATACCTTCAGGTTCAGGCGGTGCTTGCCGGCAGGGATGGTAAACTGCTGGGGCATGCCGAACTGCAGTTTACCGTCGAGCATGAGGTTGAACTGCCCTTCGACAGCTATACAGACGGTTTCATCGTGCTCCAGTTCTACCGTCGTAGAGAACTCCACCGTAGGCCAGTGGGAATCCTGTTTCCAGAACGGGGGGAACATGGCGCCGCGCTCCGTACGGCGGTTGTTGAAGATGTTTCCCAACCACACCTCGAAGTCGCCAGGGTACCATATCCACGTAGCCTTAGATGTCTGTCCCATAGCGTTCCTTGGTTATCTGCTCCAGACTCTTGCCACGGGTGTTGGGGGCACCGACGGTGCCGATGACCAGCGACACCAGCAGCAAGGCTAACATGACACAGGCGGCCAGCGTGAAGCCCTCGCCCTGTTCGCCGTAGATATAGACGAAGCCCAGGCCCCAGGCAGCCGACAGGCCGCGGACGATGAAGAACATGATGCCCTGGGCGGCAGCACGGTACTTGGCGGGGAACAGCTCGGAGGCCCAGAGGGCGTAGAACGACTGGACGGAGATGCCGCCCTGCAGTCCCCACAGCAGGGTGAAGACCAGCAGACCGGCGAGGCTGTTGATGCCCACGGTGAGCACCATGCCCCATGCCAGCACGGCAAACATGACACCCGTAAAATACAGCCACCGCTGGTTCACCTTATCGACGATGAGCGAGAAGACGAACGTGGTGGCGATGATGATGAGCCACTGTCCCACGCTGAGCATGTTGGCATATTCGTTGGAGAGGCCGCCTGCCGTCTCATAGATATGCTGCTGGAAGAAGCCCATGACGCTCGACACCAGGTTCCACGTCAGGTACATGCCTGCAAGGAACAGGATGGTGCGGATATTGATGCGGTTAGTGAGCAGTGAGCCGAACGAGGCGAAGACGCCCTGCTGTGGCTGTCCGGACTCCTTGGCGGCCTTCCATTCAGACGACTCGTCGAGGCGTCGCTGCAGCAGCCAGGCGATGAGTGCCACCACAAAGAGCGAGGCAAAGACGACACGCGAGCTGAACACATTCAGCGCAGCCCCCTGGCCGGTGACGCCAAACCAGGCGGCAAGACCCTCCACCAGCGGGAACAGCATACCCTCAGAGCCGGCGCCACCCGTGGGCGGGGCCAGCAGCGTGCCGAGGATGAGGATGATGGTAGGGCCGATGCCCCATGCCATCTGCGAGATGGCGATGTTGCGGCCACGGTTGCCCACCTCGCTGCTCTCAGAGATATAGGTCCAGGAAGCAGGTACGCCCACGCCCACGGAGATGCCCGTGACGAGGAAGCCTGCCAGGAGCATGGGGAAACTGGTGGAGAGCAGTATGAGCAGCACGCCCGTCATATAGACCAGCATGTTGTAGGTGTAGATGGCCTTCCGCCCGTACCTGTCGGCTAAGAAGCCGCCGACGATGGCTCCGATGGCTGCACCGAGGCAGTTGGCCGAGATGGCGTTCAGCCAGCCAAGATGCCCCTCAGTGAGTGCCAGATAGTCTTTCCATAACGTCAGTCCCGATGCGCCGGCCACGATGGCTCCGGCATCGAGATAGTTGGTGAGAGATACGGCAATGGTACTCTTCAGACTTCCTTTCTTCTTACTCATGGTTACTCATGCACATAGAGGTTCCAGCCGAGATAGGTGTTGATAGCCTCGTCGAGGATGTCCACCACATCGGTGCGGCACATGGCCACATGGTGCTCAAAGCCGTTCTTGCAAATGTACTTCATCAACTGCTGCAGGTTATCCACCTGTGTCACAGCAATACAGCCGTCCATGCCGTAGGGGTCGTTGGTAATCTGTCCCTTGCCCAGGTAAGCCTTGATGCACCCCTTGGGATCGTCAGTAGAGATGCGGAAATAGGTGAACGGGCCTTCAGAGACCTTTGCATAGACGGCACCGA
>CAMYZO010000104.1 GCA_947303855.1 uncultured Prevotellaceae bacterium | reverse complement strand
AAATCGAGTTGGCCGTTAGCGGGAATTGACGTTTTTTGTGGTTTTTTAAGAATCTTGTCCGCAAGCTGCTTGAACTCCAATTCTGTGAACAGCTGGCGCAGTTTTTCGTTGTCGGGCTCTTTCACCTTCAACTCGTCCATGTTCAGTTCTACCGGCACGTCGGTTTTGATGGTGGCGAGGAAGTAGCTCAACTTGATGTCGTCAACATGCTCGGTCACTTTTTTCTGCAGCGCACCTTTCAGTTCGTTAGTTCGTGACAGCAGTTGCTCCACGCTGCCGAACTCGGCGATGAGCTTCGCGGCAGTTTTCTCGCCAACGCCAGGACAGCCGGGGAAGTTGTCGGCCGAATCGCCCATGAGTGCCAGCAGGTCGATGACCTGGAGTGGGGTAGTGATGCCGTATTTCTCGCATACCTCTTTCGGCCCCATCACCTCGTAGCCGCCGCCATGGCGTGGCCGGTAGATGTTGGCCTGCTCTGTCACTAACTGTCCGTAGTCCTTGTCGGGGGTTAGCATATAGCATCTAACGCCTGCGGAATCAGCCTTTTTGGCCAGCGTTCCTATCACATCATCGGCCTCGAAGCCATCTACTTGAAGCACGGGTATATGGTAGGCCTGCAGGATGTTTTTGATGATGGGCACGGCCTTATGAATGTCTTCGGGCGTAGCATCGCGCTGTGCTTTATAGGCCGGGTAGGCCTCGCTGCGGAAGGTGGGACCGTGGGGGTCGAAGGCCACGCCGATGTGTGTGGGCTGCTCTTTCTCCAGCACCTCGTTCAGCGTGTTGCAGAAACCGATGATGGCACTTGTATTCTGACCCTTAGAGTTGATTCTTGGGTTCTTGATGAAGGCGTAATACGACCTGTAAATCAATGCGTAGGCATCTATAAGGAATAGTTTATCCATAAGAATTCAGAATTTTCGCGTAAAATTACTAAAAAAATTCTCATTATCCGAAAGTTTTCACTAATTTTGTAGGAAATTTCACGTAAGATGGATTATTTGTCACTCATTAAGCAGCCTATTGAGCAAGAATTGAGCAAATTTATCGGTTTGTTCAACGAGTCTTTGACACATTCTGACGGACTCTTGGGGTCGGCCTTGACGCACATCCGTCAGCGTGGCGGTAAGCGTATGCGCCCCATGCTCATCCTGTTGACGGCCAAGAACTTCGGTCTAGTTTCTGACGTCACTCAGAATGCTGCCATTGGTCTGGAACTGCTGCATACGGCTTCGCTGGTGCATGACGACGTGGTTGACGAGAGCCGTGAACGCCGTGGTCAGGCTTCTGTTAATGCCACATACGATAACAAGGTGGCCGTGCTGGTTGGCGACTATATTTTATCGACCGCCTTGCTCAGCGTGTCGCTGACGAATAATCAAAGAATCGTACAATTGCTGTCGGAATTAGGCCGCACTTTAGCAGCGGGAGAAATCCTGCAGTTGTCGAACATTCAGAATCAGGAATTTTCGGAAGACGTTTATTATCAGATCATTAACAGCAAGACGGCAGCTTTGTTTGAGGCCTGTGCCAAGATTGGTGCCATCTCGGCTGGTGCTGATGAGGGTGGGGTAGAAGCTGCTGCAAAATTCGGACACGATATCGGCATGATTTTCCAGATTCGCGATGACATCTTTGACTACTTCGACTCTAAGGAAATAGGCAAGCCTACGGGTAACGATATGGTTGAAGGTAAGCTGACACTGCCTGTTATTTATGCGCTGAACAACAGCGATATGGAGTCGATGCACACGTTAGCCCGTAAGGTAAAGGCCGGTACGGTTAATGCCGATGAAATCGCCGTCTTGGTGGAGTTTACAAAGAGTCAGGGTGGCATTGAGTATGCTGAAAGGCGTATGGAGGAAATCGCAGTTGAAGCCCGTCAGTTTATCGACACGTTAGTCAATGAAAAGGCGATCAAGGATGCCTTGACCGCCTATCTGGATTACGTCATTCAGCGCCGTTTGTAATTTTTCCCCTCCTAAGTTAGGAGGGGTCAGGGGGGGAGAAAAGGTTACCTATCAAAAGAACTTCACTTCTTCACCTACCACCTCGCTCAGCAGCAGATTTGCCAGGCGTGACGTACCCATGCGGAACCATTTGTTGGTGAGCCATTTCTCGCCTAACACCTCTTTCACGATGGTGTAGTAGATAAGTGCGTCCATGACGGTGTTAAGGCCTCCAGCGGGCTTAAAACCTATCTGTACGCCCGTCTTTTCATAATACTCCTTGATAGCCTGGCACATGACGTAGGCGGCCTCAGGGGTTGCTGCAGGCTTCTCTTTGCCCGTAGATGTCTTGATGTAGTCGGCACCGCCGTACATCGACAGTATGGATGCGGTCTTGATGTTGCTGGCCGTCTTCAGGAATCCTGTTTCCAGAATCACCTTCATAGCCTTGTCGCCGCAGGCTTCTTTCTCCTGCTGTACCTCGTCGACCACGGTCTCGTAGTCGCCGTCTAAGAAGGCACCGACGTTCATCACGATGTCAATCTCTGTAGCACCGTCCTTGACGGCCAGAGAGGTTTCAACAGTCTTCACTTCGATGAGCGATTGTGACGACGGGAAACTGCCTGAAACGCAGGCTATTTCTACACCGTCTACCTCCAGTGTCTCGCTCACCACCTTGGCGAACTTCGGATAGACGCAGATGGTGGCTACATGGGGCAGGGTGGGGTAGGCCTCGTCAAACTTGTTCACCTTTTCTGTAAAGGCCATCACGCTGGTCTCGCTGTCGGTGGTTTTCAGGGTGGTCAGTTCGACGCTTCCCATCAGGAATTTCTTCACCTCAGGGGTGTCGTTCTCATGCACTTTCGTGGCAATAATTTCCTTTACAGCTTCATTCACTTCCTCATCGCTGATGTTGAGGTTGTACTGACTGAGCACTTGCTCGATTTTGTTCATTTCTGCCATAATTCTCGCGTTTTATAATGTTAAACATTGCTTTAGTATTCTTTTCCCCTCCTAAGTTAGGAGGGGCCAGGGGTGGTCTGAACACCCGCATGATCTGCCCTCGTTCAGACCCAGGGGAATGGGGTTACTATGCTTTTAGTTTGGGGTTTTCTAAATGTCTGAGGGCATCACGTTTTGTCTTTTTCTCGATGGATTTCAGCAGTTCATCGGTCAGGTCTACACCCGTCTGGTTGGCTATGCAGAGCAGTACCCACAGTACGTCGGCCATCTCCTCGCCCAGGGCCGCCTGTCCGTTGTCGGCAGCCCTCGGGTCAGTGGGTTTCCACGACTGTTCGCCGTATCTGCGTGCCATAATGCGTGCCAGTTCACCTACCTCCTCGGTCAGAACGGTCATGTTGGTCAGTTCCGAGAAGTAGCGCACGCCGTATTCCCTGATCCAGCGGTCGACGGTTTCCTGGGCCTCTCTTATCGTCATAGTCTCATCACTAAGAATTGCATATAAATCACCAGTATGCACAGCACAATAATCCAGATGTTGCGTCTGTTTTCCTGCTCATATTCCCTCCAGTGGAAGGCTTTAAAGAGATAGGGTATCAGCAGCACCAGCATGCCGGCTCCGCATGGCCATGCCCCGTAGTTCTTGCCTGCGGTATAGGCGATGACGATACCGATGCCTATCAGTATCATGCCCGCTATTTCAAGTTCTTTCAGATGGTTTCGCATCGTTTTCTTTACTCCTTGTTTTTAGTGTCCATGCAGATGGTGACGGGGCCGTCGTTGAGCAGTTCCACCTTCATGTCGGCACCGAATTCGCCCGTGCCTACAGGACGTCCGATGGCCTCTGTCAACTGCTGGCAGAAGGCGTGGTAGAGTGGGATAGAGTGCTCGTGACTGCCGGCGCGGAACCAGCTGGGGCGGTTGCCTTTCTTGTAACTGGCATAGAGCGTGAACTGGCTTACTACCAATGCCTCGCCTTGTACGTCGAGGATAGAGCGGTTCATCACGTCGTTCTCATCGCCAAACACGCGCAGGTTGGCTATCTTCTTCACAAGCCAGTCGACATCCTCCATCGTGTCCTCATCGCAGATACCTAACAGGATGAGGAAACCCTGCTGTATCTCACTTTTTACGATGCCATCGATGGTGACGCTGGCGTGACTGACGCGCTGTATGACTGCTCTCATAGTTCTCAGATTTTTCGGCAAAGATAGCATATAATTTTTAATCCACCAAATTTTCACGTTTTATTTTGCCACATTCTATTATAAAGTGACATCGTGACACCGTGACATCGTGACATTAAGCACTTGCAATATGTAATGAGTGTATAGCTGAAAAAACAGATACTTTATTTATAAAATAATATAATATATATATTATATTATTTCTAATAGCCATTCTTTATACTACAAACGCCTTAATGTCACGATGTCACGATGTCACGATGTCACGGTTTCTCATCTTTCCCATTGTGAGAATGGCTATTTTTGTTTTCTTACGTTTCTCTGTCATTGAACTGACGGTTCTCCCTCATGGAAATGCCGGTAGACAATCTCGGCTTTGGCAGGCCCCACGATGGAGGCCAGCGTCTTTAGGTCGGCCTCCCGTATCCTACGAACCGATTTAAGGCCATTTAAAAGCGCGTCACGGCCTTTCGGGCCGATGCCCTTGATATTGTCAAGCTCCGACTCCAAAGCGCGCTTAGAGCGCTTGTTTCTGTGGAACTCTATGGCAAAGCGGTGAACCTCGTCTTGCAGCTGTGTCAAGACGTGAAAAAGTTCCGAGTCTGTCTTCAGCTGGATGCTCATGGGCGGGAATCCATAGAGCAGTTCGTTGGTGCGGTGACGGTCGTCCTTGGCCAGTCCGGCAATGGGTATGTCGAGGTTGAGTTCGTCTTGGATGACCTGCCTGATAACCTCCATCTGCCCTTTACCGCCGTCGGCCACGATGAGGTCGGGTAGGGGCTCTTCTTCTGTTACAAGACGATGATAACGCCGATACACCACCTCCTTCATGGAGGCATAGTCATCGGGTCCTACAACGGTCTTGATGTTGTAGCGCTTATAGTCGCTCTTTGAGGGTTTCATCTTCTTGAATACCACGCATGCCGCCACGGCGTCGGTACCGCTGATATTGGAGTTGTCGAAACATTCAATCTGGTAGGGTAGGGAGGGCAGGTGCAGCTTCTCCTGAAGCTCTTTCATGAGCCTTACCTGCTTCTGCTCCGGATTGAGTTTCTCGGCCTGTTTCAGGCGGTCGAACTTATACTGCTTGCCGTTCATGACAGACAGGTCGAGCAGGGTTTTCTTGTCGCCGCGCTGTGGCACGGTGAACGTTACACCCTCCATCTCTAAGTCCATCTCTACCGGCACTATCACCTCTTTGGCGTCGCTCTTGAAACGCTCGCGCAGCTCCACGATGCCCAGCTGTAGCAGTTCCTCGTCGGTCTCGCTGAGTTTCTTTTTGTATTCAATGGTAAACGACTGGTTGATGCTGCCGCTGGCCACGTGGATGTAGTTGATGTAAGCCATCTTCTCGTCGCTGGTGATAGATACCACATCGACGTTGTTGATGGTGTGGCTAACCACCTCGCTCTTGCTTACAAAGCCGTCCAGAGCGATGTATTTTTGCTTCACCTCTTCAGCTTCTTCAAACCTCAGTTCGTCAGACAGGTGAACCATCTCTTCCATCATTTCACGCTGTACCTGACGGGTGTTGCCCTTCAGTATTTCGCGTGCCTGTGTTATGCTTTTCTGATAATCCTCAAACGACTGTTTGCCCACGCACGGCCCTTTACATTTTTTGATGTGGTAATCTAAGCAGACCTTGTACTTGCCGTTTTCGATACCCTCTTTTGTGATGGGCTGACGGCAGGTGCGCGGATGATACAGCTCCTTGATGATACCCAGCACGGCATACATCGACGAGATGTGCGAATATGGACCGTAGTAGGTACCCCATTTCTTGTTGATGGTTCGTGTGTTGAAGATGCGTGGCAGGTACTCGTTAGTGATACAGATGGAAGGGTAGGTCTTCCCGTCTTTCAGCAGCACATTATACCGTGGATTGTATTTCTTGATGAGCGAGTTTTCCAGAAGCAGGGCATCCTCTTCGGTTTTCACCACGGTATAGCTGATGTCCCAGATTTTTGAAACCAGCACTTTTGTCTTGAATCGGTCTACCTCTGTGTGGAAGTATGACGACACCCTCGATTTCAGGTTCTTTGCTTTGCCGACGTAAATAATCGTTTTGTTGGCATCATAAAACTGGTAACTGCCCGGTTTGTCGGGCAGTCTGCTAACGATACCTTTGAGGTATTCCAGGCGCTTCTCGTTTTCTTCTCTTGTCATCTCAAAATACCTTTATATAAAGCCCTTTCGAGCACTTCGGTTTCACGTGGAACATTTCTTGTGATTGTTTCCCCTCCCAATCAGGAGGGGTTAGGGGAGGTCTGAACAATGGTTATTTTCGGCTCCATTTATTGCTGCGTGTTCAGTCCACCCCCAGCCCCTCCTACTCAGGAGGGGAGAGGCATGTCTTTGACTCTATACATGAGCAGAAGTTGGCTGCTCGCATTTTGCTACAATAATTTCTTGGTTTATACCACCATCAGCGTGGTCAAATCAATGCCCTCAAACAAGTCGCGCCCGTGCAACCCTTCGTCGGTAATTTCGATGATGAAGTTCATGTAGACCTTCTTAGGATGAAAATGCTCTACGAGTTTGTAAACCGCTTTCGCCGTTCCGCCTGTTGCTAACAGATCGTCGTGTATCAGAATTACGTCGTTCTGGTCGATGGCATCGATGTGCATTTCTACGGTGTCTACTCCGTACTCTTTAGAGAACGTTTCCTTAATCACCGTGGCAGGCAGTTTGCCCGGTTTTCGAGCCAGCACTACTCCTGCTTTCAGTCGGTCGGCTAAGGCAGCGGCCATCACAAATCCCCTACTCTCAACGCCAACGATTTTGGTGATGCCCTTGTCCTTGTACAGTTCGTACAGTTCGTCGAGCATGATTTGCATGCACTCGGCATTTTTGTAGAGTGTTGTCACGTCACGAAAGTTAATGCCCTTTTTGGGGAAATCTGGGATAAACCTCAGATTGTCAATCAATGTCTGGTTGTTCATAATCATGTTTGTTTATAGTTCATTTTCAGTTACTTATCTCAGTTACACACAGCCTATTGTTTCACGTGGAACATGGTCGTGTAGCCCTTTGCGCCTCATTCTTCATTCTTCATTGTTCATTAGGCACGAAGTGCCGCTTACCTTCCCATCAGCACCAGCATGGCATTGATGTCGCTTGGCGATACGCCTGGTATACGACTTGCCTGCGCCAGCGTTTCCGGCTGAATCCTCATCAGTTTCTGTCGGGCTTCGGTAGAAATGGCGTTTAGCTTTTCGTAGTCGAAGTGTCCGCGGATTTTGATGTTTTCCAGTCGGTGCATTTTTTCTGCTACCAATTTCTCGCGCTCTATATACCCTTTGTATTTTATTCGTATTTCAGCCGCCTCGCTAATTTCTTCGCGTCGGTTTTGCGGTAGATTCAGCTTTTCTTTTAATTCGGGTATAACCTCTTTCAGTTTCTCGAACGACAGTTCTGGGCGGCTCACCAAGTCGGTTAGTTTGCAGCCATATTGCAGCGGTGTTGACCCCATGGCTTCTAAGGCGCTGTTCACTAAGCGTGGCTTGATGGCAAAGGAATTGCAGAAACCGATGATTTCTTCGATAAAACTTTTCTTTTCTAACCACCATTCATAGCGGTCTCTTTTCACTATCCCCAGGTCGTACCCCAACTCTGTCAGTCGGGCATCAGCATCATCTTGCCGCAGCAGGATGCGGTATTCGGCCCTTGACGTGAACATTCTATAGGGTTCGTCCACACCCTTCGTTACCAGGTCATCAACGAGAACGCCTATGTAAGCTTCGTCGCGTTTCAATTCCAGTGTCTTGTTTGTAGAGATGTCACCACATCCGATTGAGCCGGCTTTCAAGGCGGCGTTGATGCCGGCCAGCGTTCCTTGGCCGCCTGCCTCTTCGTAGCCGGTGGTGCCGTTCACCTGGCCCGCCATGAACAGTCCGTCAATGACCTTTGACTCCAACGTGTGTTTCAGCTGGGTTGGGTCGAAGAAGTCGTATTCGATGGCATAGCCCGGACGGTAGACGCGTATATCGCGGAATGCCGGTATATGCTTGAGTGCTTCTATCTGCACATCCATCGGAAGCGACGATGAGAATCCGTTCAGGTACATCTCGTTGGTGTCGGTGCCTTCGGGTTCCAGGAAGAGCAGGTGCTGTTCGCGGTCGGGGAAGGTGACGAGCTTTGTTTCTATCGACGGACAATAGCGCGGACCTATCGATTGAATCTGGCCGTTATAGAGTGGTGAGTCGGCCAGTCCTGAGCGTAGCGTTTCGTGAACCTCCGGGTTTGTGTAGCATTCAAAGCAGGGTAGTTGGGGTAGGGGGCGGCTGGTGTTTTCTGGGGCTTCTGGGTGAAAGTAGGAGAAACTGTGATAGTCGTTTTCGCCGTCCTGTTGACGCATGTCCTCGAAGTGTACTGACCGCTTGTCTATGCGTACTGGTGTACCAGTCTTCATGCGTGCCGTGCGAATTCCGTGGCGTGCTATGCTCTCTGTCAGATGTTCTGCAGCTGGTTCGGCTATACGACCGCCTTTCACCATCCGTCGGCCGATATGCATCAGTCCGTTGAGGAAGGTGCCTGCGGTTAGCACTATGCAGGGGGCACGGAACTCGGCACCCCAGATTGTTTTTACTCCTGCTACTTGGTTTGGGGCTGATGGGGCTGATGGGGCTAATGGGCCCTCTGTGATTAGTTCCTCTACTTGGTCTTGCCAGATGTCTAAATTATCGGTTCCATCGAGCACTCGCCGCCATTCCCAGATAAACTTGCCGCGGTCGCATTGTGCTCTGGGGCTCCAGACGGCAGGTCCTTTGCTTCGATTCAGCATGCGGAACTGGATGGCTGTCGCATCGGTCACCAACCCCATCTGTCCGCCCAGGGCGTCTATCTCGCGCACAATCTGCCCTTTGGCAATGCCACCTACGGCAGGGTTGCACGACATCTGTGCAATCTTGTTCATGTCCATCGTGATGAGCAGGGTCTTAGCACCCATATTGGCACTTGCCGTTGCGGCCTCGCAGCCTGCATGGCCGCCGCCGATGACTATCACGTCGTAGTTCTCCTTCATATCTTTCTGTTTCTGCAATTTGCTTGCAAAATTACAAAATCTTCTTTAAAAACGAGCGAAATCCAAAAATTCTTTGTAATTTTGCACGCATGACAGAGTTGATAACCAGTTTACAGAATCCCAAACTCAAGCAGTTGTTGCTGTTGCAGCAGAAGTCGTCAGAGCGTCGCCGCCAGGGTCTCTTCGTGGTCGAAGGCAGGCGTGAACTGATGCATTGCTTAGAGGCAGGCTTCTCGGTTGATAGCATCTTCTGGTGCCCGTCGGTAGTTGCCGGTTCCGAAGAGCTTCCCAAGTTGCCTTCTGGCGTCCGGGTGTTCGAGCTCAGCAAGGCAGCCTACGAGAAGATTGCTTACCGTGGCAGCACCGAGGGCATCATTGCCGAGGTGAGGACCCGCCAGCAGACGCTCGATGGTCTACAGCTTCCCGAGCGTCCTCTCGTGGTCGTGTTGGAGCGGGTCGAGAAGCCCGGCAACCTGGGGGCAATCCTGCGGTCGGCCGATGCTGCCGGCGTTGATGCCGTCATTGTCTGCGACCCTCTGACCGACCTCTGGAACCCCAATCTTATACGCTCTTCCGTTGGCGGCATTTTCAGCGTGCCCTGCGTGGCCTGCACGTCAGAGGATTGCATAGCGTTCCTGAAGGCACGAGGCATTCAGATTCTGACCGCCCAGCTTCAGGATTCCAGTCTCTATTACGACACCGACATGCAGGGGCCGACGGCTATTGTCATGGGCACCGAGGCCACCGGACTTACCAACCAGTGGCGCTGTGCTGCCGATGCTCATATCCGCATACCCATGCTGGGGCGTATCGACTCGCTCAATGTGTCGGTGTCTGCTGCCGTTCTGATGTACGAGGCCGTGCGTCAGCGGCAGTCTTCTCCTTTGACTTTGTATAAATAATGAATTTTTCTTCGCAATCGTTTGCGGATGTCATTATTTTTTGTTAACTTTGTACCCTCAACAATTGTGCACGTACCTAATACTAAGTATGTTCATTTCTATAAATAATTTAATTTCAACAACTTATGTGGTTAATCAATTCATCAATTGGTAGAAAAGTTGTAATGTCCGTCACGGGTATTGCGCTGATCTTGTTCCTGACCTTCCACGGTTGCATGAACATGGTGGCGCTTTTCTCGGAAGAGGGTTACAACATGATTTGCGAATTCCTGGGTGCCAACTGGTATGCTGTCGTAGCAACACTTGGCTTGGCTGCCCTGGCAGTGATTCACATCGTCTATGCCTTCATCCTGACGGCACAGAACAGAACAGCCCGTGGCAACAACCGCTACGAGGTTTCCACGGTCACCAAAGGTGGCATCGTGGAGTGGTACTCTAAGAACATGCTGGTGCTGGGACTCATCATCCTCGTCGGCCTGTTGCTCCACCTAAAGGATTTCTGGTACAACATGATGTTCGCCGAGATCTTCGGTGTCATCGGCACACACAGCCCTGCCGACGGTTTTGCCTACATCGTCGACACGTTCCAGAACCCTGTGTTCTCAATCCTCTATCTGGTTTGGTTCGTGGCCATCTGGTTCCACCTCACCCACGGTTTCTGGTCGGCTCTGCAGACCCTCGGCTGGAGTGGTAAGATCTGGTTCTGCCGCTGGAAGCTCATCGGCATCATCTACGTCACCCTGCTCATGCTGGGCTTCGCTATCGTGGTGCTCGCTTTCTGGTTCGGTTGCGCTCCCTCACTCTGTGGTAGCAGCTGCTGCTAATACATCGAAAATCGAAAATCTGTAAATTGAAAATTACAATTATGGCAAAAGTAATAGATTCAAAGATTCCCGCAGGTCCAGTACCTGAGAAATGGAAGGAATATAAGGCTCATCAGCGTCTTGTCAACCCGAAGAACAAGCTGAAGCTCGACATCATCGTTGTCGGTACCGGCCTGGCTGGTGCATCGGCCGCCGCTTCGCTCGCTGAGATGGGCTTCAACGTGTATAATTTCTGCATTCAGGACTCGCCCCGTCGTGCCCACTCTATTGCTGCCCAGGGTGGTATCAACGCCGCCAAGTGCTATCAGAACGACGGCGACTCCGTCTACCGTCTGTTCTACGACACCGTGAAGGGTGGTGACTATCGTGCCCGCGAGGCCAATGTCTACCGTCTGGCTGAGGTCAGCAACAACATCATCGACCAGTGCGTGGCTCAGGGCGTTCCCTTTGCCCGTGAGTATGGCGGCATGCTGGCCAACCGTTCGTTCGGTGGTGCCCAGGTCAGCCGTACGTTCTATGCCAAGGGTCAGACCGGTCAGCAGCTGCTGCTCGGTGCCTACAGCTCGCTGTCGTGCCAGGTGAAGGCCGGCAAGGTGAAGCTGTTCACCCGCTATGAGATGGAAGATGTGGTCATCGTCGACGGTCGCGCCCGTGGTATCATCGTTAAGAACCTGACAACAGGTAAGCTCGAGCGCTTCAGTGCCAATGCCGTGGTCATCGCTACTGGCGGTTATGGCAACACCTATTTCCTCTCTACCAATGCTATGGGTTGCAACTGCACCGCTGCCGTTCAGTGCTATCGCAAGGGTGCT
>CAMYZO010000103.1 GCA_947303855.1 uncultured Prevotellaceae bacterium | reverse complement strand
TGCATACAATTGAAACGCCCAAAACACTCAGTTTCTATAACAAAGTTTAACAGTGTTTTTTATGCAACTGCAATGCGGGCTAAGTTCTTGCCTTGCAAGCGTCCTTCGGCCGAGCGAGGGGGAGTTAGAGAGGAATAGTTTGCTGCCAAATTAATATTTTTTCTGCAAAACGCGGCAGAAAATGACGTTGTTCTGCAAAATATGATTATCTTTGCAAACGCAAGCAAGGGAGACCTCCCCTCGCCCCTCCTGTAGGAGGGGGATATCGCAAAATCGTTGAACAACACCGCTATGAACATACAGATAGAACCATCGTGGAAGGAGCATCTGGCTCCAGAGTTTGAGAAACCTTATTTCCGGCAGCTCACAGAGGAAGTGAGGCGGGAGTATAGTACGAACACATGCTATCCGCCAGGCAGTCTTATCTTCAATGCCTTCAACCTGACGCCTTTCGACCAGGTGAAGGTAGTCATCATAGGCCAGGACCCTTACCATGAGCCCGGCCAGGCCCACGGGCTGAGCTTCTCGGTGCAGGACGGCGTGCTGTTTCCGCCGTCGCTGCAGAACATCTTCAAGGAGATAGAGCAAGACCTGGGCACGCCGGTGCCGCCAACGGGCAATCTGACGCGCTGGGCCGAGCAGGGTGTGCTGCTGCTCAACGCCACGCTGACGGTGCGTGCCCACCGGGCCAACAGCCACTCCAGTCTGGGGTGGCAACAGTTCACCGATGCCGCCATCCGGGCCCTGGCCTCGCAGCGCCAGCACCTTGTCTACATGCTGTGGGGCGGCTATGCCCGCAGCAAGGGCTACATGATACCCAAGGACAGTAACCTGGTGTTAGAGAGCGTCCATCCGTCGCCGCTCTCAGCCAACCGTGGCGGCTGGTTCGGGCAGCACCAGTTCTCGCGCTGTAACGACTATCTGAAACAAAACGGTATTGAACCCATACAATGGTAAACGCACTTCCCCCCATCCTGGAAGTCGGCGGCGTACTGCTGTCATCCGACATCCTGACCGAGCGCTTCTGCTGCGACTATGAGAAATGCAAGGGCGTATGCTGCATAGAGGGCGACGCCGGCGCCCCGGTAACTCCCGACGAGATAGGCGGCATTGAGGACGCGCTGGAAACCGTGTGGCCCATGCTCTCAGCCTCAGCCCAGAACGTCATCGACCGTCAGGGCGTGGCCTATACCGACCGCGACGGCGACCTGGTGACGAGCATCGTGGGCGGCAAGGACTGCGTGTTCACCTGCTACGACGGCGACAACTGCCTGTGCGCCCTGGAGCGGGCTTTCCGCAGCGGCAAGACCAGATTCTGCAAGCCCGTCAGCTGTGCCCTCTACCCTATCCGCGAGAAGCAGTTAGGCGACGGGCTTGTGGGCCTGAACTACAACCGCTGGAACATCTGCAAGGATGCCGTGGCGAAAGGGCAGGCGCTGAACCTGCCCGTCTATCAGTTTCTGAAAGAGCCCCTCACGCGCCGCTTCGGCCTTTCCTGGTACGAGGAACTGTGCCAGGTGGCCGAAGAGCTGCATCAGCAGGGTTATCTATAGTCTAACGTTTCCGGTACTCCGAAGGGCTTACCCCGACATGCTCCTTGAAATACTTGCCAAGGAACGACTGGTTGGGGAACTGCAGGTACTCGGTAATCTCCTTGATCGACTTCGTAGAATTCTTCAGCAGCACGCGCAGCTCCAGCACCACATAGTGGTCAATCCAGTCGTTGGGCGTGCGCTTGCTGACGCTCTTCACCACCTCCGACATATACTTGGGCGAGATGCCCAGCTGCTGGGCATACCAGCTGACGCGGCGCTCGGTGCGGAAGTTCTCCTCCAGCAGTCGGATGAACTGTGCAAAAAGCACGTCGGCGCGTGTCTGCGCCTTGGAGCCCTGCTGTTCCACACGCCAGATGACCCCCGACATGTCGTAGAACATAGCCAGCAGCAGTGCCTTGACCAGTTCCACGCGGTAGTGGTGCGTGGTGTCGGTCATCTTCTGCCGTATGGTGTGGTAGTAATTGCCATACGTCTCAATCTCCTGAGGCGTCAGCGGCACCACCGGATTCTTGGTTGAGAAAAGCAGCAGCGACGACACGTTCTTGACGTTCAGCACAAAACTGTGGTAGAACTCCGTACTGAGCAATATTCCCTGACACTTGAAGTCGGGCGAGATGCGGTAGTGGTCAACGATGTGCCGCTCTGAGATGAAGAGCAGGTCGCCAGGCTTCACGGTCTGTTCGCGCGTGTCAATGGCATAGTGAGCCTCACCCGCCTGGCACAAGGCCATCAGGATGAAGTTCATACGCTGTGGTGTTGAAGACTGGTTATCGGCAGTCAGACGGTCGGTGAGCACCAGTCCCTCTTCCATCGAGTCAGCGCCGGCCCAGCTGCTTACCTGCTGCAGGTGAGTGTCAATAATATGTTTTACCATGTCTTTACGGGCAGTGCCTGCCCAGCTTTTAGTTTGAGCACCTTGCTCTTGTTGTTATACAATAATGTAACGGTACCGTCACGGCGTGCCCTGACGGTGGCCTGGCTGACCTTGCCGTCGTTCCATGCAAAGTCCACCTCATAGCCGCCACGGGCACACAGTCCGCTGACGCTGCCGTCGCGCCACTCGGCAGGACAGGCCGGCAACAGTTCTATCACGCCGTCGCCGCTCTGCATGAGCATCTCGCAGACGCCGGCGGTGCCGCCGAAGTTGCCGTCAATCTGGAAGGGCGGGTGAGCATCCATCAAGTTAGGATAGGTGCCGCCAGAGCGGCGTCGGTCAGGACCGTTGTATTTGTCGGGTGTGACGTAAGTCAGCAGTTTACGGTAAATATGGTAGGCCTGCGCCCCGTTTTTCAGGCGTGCCCAGAGGTTGATGCGCCAGCCCGTGCTCCATCCGGTGGTCTTGTCGCCCTTCTGTATCAGCGTCTGCTCGGCGGCCTTGCGCAGGTCGGGAGCAGTGAGGTGGCTACCGGGATAGAGACCAATGAGATGGCTCTGGTGGCGGTGGTACGGGTCGTAGTCGCGCCAGTCGTGGTACCATTCGTTCAGGTCGCCGTCGCGCCCTATGGTGTAGGGGTGCAGCCTGCTGAGGGCTTTCTCGTAGGCGGCAGCGGGCTGGCCGCAGAGACGGCTGGCCGCGATGGTGTTCGTGAGCAGCTCGCGTATGATGGCCAGGTCGGCGGTGCCGCCATAGCAGGTCATGCCGTGATAGCCCTGGTCGGTAACATATTCGTTCTCGGGTGATGTTGAAGGGGCGGTAATCAGTTCACCCGGCACAAACGGGTTGTCAACAAGCCAGTCCAGGCAGAAATCGGCAGCCCCCTTCATCAGCGGCAGGGCTGTCTGCGCCAGGTAGTTCTTGTCCTGGGTAAAGAGATAGCGTTCCCAGAGCGTGTTGACGAGCCATGCGCCCCCCAGGTTCCAGTTGGCCCACTCAGGCTTTTCGCGCTTCTCGCCCACGGGGTTGGTCATAGCCCAGATATCGCTGTTGTGGCTGGAGCACCAGCCCCGGTTGATGCCGTAGTAGTTACGTGCCGTGTAGCGCCCATTGTCGGCCAGTGCCTTGACAAAGCCGTCGAGCGGTTCCGCCATCTCGGCAAGGTTGGCCACGAAGGCGGGCCAGTAGTTCTCCTCCAGGTTGATGTTGACGGTGTAGTTGCCACGCCAGGGCGACCACAGGTGTGGCGTCCACAAGCCCTGCAGGTTGGCCGGTACGCCCGGCGTGCGGCTGCTGCTGATGAGCAGGTAGCGCCCGTACTGGAAGTAGAGGGTCTCTAAGTAGCGGGCGTCGGGGGTGTCGGGGGCTTCGCCATAGTTTTTCAGCAGCTGGTCGGTGGGGCCGTCATAATATGACGGCATACCTGACTGCAGGCGGACGCGGTTGTAAGATGACGGCATACCTAACTGCAGGCGGACGCGGTTGTAGAAGCGGCGGTAGTCGGCCACATGGCGGGCACGCATCTGTGCATAGGTCAGGTTGCGGGTGTGCCACAGGTCGTCGGCGGCCTGCTGCAGGTAGTCGGCTCCGCTGGTCACGGGGTGCTGGCTGTAGCCACTGAAGCTGGTGGCGTTGACGATGTAGATGGTAGCCTCGGTAGCCTTGCTGATGGTCAGCGTCGAGTCAGCGGCTGTCACGGTGCCGTCAGTCTCGGCACGCAGCATCGTACAGAAGTGTATGCTCTGCTGCGGGTCGCCCGTGGCATGTCCTGTCATGGTGAGCTGCCTGTCAGCGGCTTTCACGCTATGAGGCGTCTGTCCTGTCAGCGAGATGGCCACATTGACGTCGCCAACCAGGCGGATGGCCATGACGCGGTCGGGGCTTGACGCAAAATACTCGCGGTACACGGCCGCCTTGCCACGATAATATCTGTCAGAAGCCACGGCATTGTCGAGGCTGAGTTCACGGTGATACCCGCTGACGCTGCCTTCGTTCAAGTCGCGCAGGTGGAGCGTGGCCAGGGGCTGATAGAACTGCGAGTTGTCGCCCTGCACATGCAGTTGCAGCGAATCGGCCTGGCGGTAGTCTTCGCTGAACAGAGCCTTGCGGATGGCCGGTATCCACTGGTGGGCATCAGGGTCAGCCTGCCTGTTGACGGGCTTTCCCGTCCACAGCGTGATGTCGTTCAGAAAAATCACATTGTCGTCAGTACCGCCATACACAAGAGCGCCCATTCTGCCGTTGCCTATTGGCAGCGACTCCTCAAAGTAATCGGCGGGGCGGTCGTAGCGGAGCGCCATGTCGGGCTGTTCTTGCGAAGAAATACCGATAGCGACGGTTAGTAGTAGACTGCAAATCAAAGGTTTTCTCATTACTTTTTGGGTTTCCGCTTGCAAAGATACAAAATATTTTGTAAATTTGCGCCATCAAGCAAAAAAAAACGTCAGTTATGCAGCCAATCAAGACCTTAAACGACATGACACGGTTCCTCCAGGAGCGGGGCGACCGTAAGCGAGTGGCTGTCATCTGTGCCAATGACGCCAGTACACGTTACGCTATTGAGAAAGGCCAGGAAATGGGGTTTATCGAACCTATCCTTGTTGACGGTCCGGATAAGGACGAGTGTGCACGGCGAGCCGTGAGTATGGTGAAGAACGGCGAGGCCGACATCCTGATGAAGGGCCTCATCAACACCGACAATGTGCTGCGCGCCATCCTGAACAAGGAGACGGGCATCCTGCGCCCCGGTCATGTGCTGACCCACATTGCCATGGCCGAGATTCCCAAGTACGAGAAACTGCTGTTCTTCACCGATGCTGCCGTCATACCCATCCCCACGAACGAGCAGCGGCGGCAGCAGATTCACTACGCCAACTACGTCTGCCACGCCTTAGGCATCGAGGAGCCGCGCATCTCGCTCATCCACTGTGCCGAGAAGGTCAGCGAGAAGACCTTCCCCTACACCTCCGACTACTTGGACATCATTGCCCTGGCACAGAGCGGCTACTTCGGGCGCTGTATCATCGACGGTCCGCTGGACCTGAAGACGTCGCTCGACTCCGTCAGCCTGCACGAGAAAGGCATCCACTCGCCCATTGACGGGCAGGCCGACGCCCTGATATTCCCCGACATCGTGGCCGGCAACGTGTTCTACAAGACGCTGACACTCTTCGGCTATGCCAAGACGGCGGGTGTGCTGCAAGGCACGCTGAAGCCCGTGGTGATGCCATCGCGCAGCGACTCGCCCGAGTCGAAATACCACTCTCTGGCCTTAGCGGCTATCTGAACGACAAACCATTAAAACAAAAATATAAGAAAAAGATGAAGACATTTATGAACGTAGGCGACATCGGCCCGTTAGAAAAGGCCCTCGCCGAGGCACAGGAGATTAAGAACGACCGTTTCAAGTATCAACACTTGGGTAAGAACAAGACGCTGATGATGATATTCTTCAACAACTCGCTGCGCACCCGCCTGTCGACCCAGAAGGCAGCCATGAACCTGGGCATGAACGTCATCGTGCTCGACGTGAACGCCGGCGCCTGGAAACTGGAGACAGAGCGCGGCGTCATCATGGACGGCGACAAGTCGGAACACCTGCTGGAGGCCATCCCCGTGATGGGCTGCTACTGCGACATCATCGGCGTGCGCTCGTTTGCCGGACTGACCGACCGCGAGTACGACTATGCCGAGACGGTGGTGAAGCAGTTCATACAGTATTCGGGCCGTCCCGTCTTTGCCATGGAGACAGCCACCGTACACCCCCTGCAGGCCTTTGCCGACCTGATAACCATCGAGGAGTACTGGCGCCCCCTCCATTCCTCCCCCTCTATCGGAGGGGGGCGGGGGGAGGCCCCCAAGGTCGTACTGACCTGGGCTCCCCACTGCCGCGCCCTGCCCCAGGCCGTGCCAAACTCGTTTGCCCAGTGGATGCTGGCTGCCGACGTAGACTTTGTCATCACCCACCCCGAGGGCTACGAACTGGACCCGGCTTTTGTGGCTGGGGCACGGGTGGAGTACGACCAGCGTAAGGCCTTCGAGGGCGCCGACTTCATCTACGCCAAGAACTGGTCGAACCCTGGCGTCACCAATCCCGACGACTACGGTAAGATTACGAGTAAGGATATGTCGTGGACGGTAGACACCGAGCACATGTCGTGGACCAACAACGGCAAGTTCATGCACTGCCTGCCCGTTCGCCGTGGTCTGATTGTCACCGACGACGTGATAGAATCCGAGAACTCCATTGTCATTCCCGAAGCAGCCAACCGCGAGATTTCGTGCTCGGTGGTGCTGAAGCGAATGCTGGAGTCGCTATAGGCTGAACCCCTTGGTCACAACACCGTCGTAGGTATTGACAGACACTTGCAGCGAGTCTGCTTCCACCCCGCTGACGGGGACGCTGAAGTAGGCTCGTTGCGAGTAATATTGGGGCACGTCGCCCTGGGCGTGGAACAGCCGCAGATGGTAGGTGCGGCGCCCCTGACCATCGGTAATAATGGTGTCGCCGGCCATGCCCAGCGTCTGGGTGATGCTGTCGGCAGCCACAGCGCCCGTCTTCAGGATGACGCAGAAGTTAAGGAACTTCTTGTTGCCGGCCATCCAGACAGACTCCAGGCCCAGGGGGTCGGTCTTTATACCCGTTTTAAAGTTTCGTGCCTCACGGATGGAGACGGTGGACACACGGGCCAGGCTGACGACCTCAGGTTGCGTACCTATATTATAATAGAGCACGGCACGGTAGCTGGTGTCGGCACGCTGAATCCACTTGGCCGTATAGGGCGTCTTGAGCGTCAGCCGCTCGTCATCGTCGGTGATGACATAGCTGACGTACTGGTCGCTGCCCACAAAGGCCTCGACGAAGTCGGCCCTCACGTAGGAGTAGGTGCTGTCGCCCTTGTCGTAGACTTCCTGCTCGCAGGCGGCGACGGCCATGACTGCCAGCAGCAGTAACAGAAGATGTTTTTTCATTGAGCAGCGTTGAAGTTGTAAAGCGGGTTGGCGTACATCGTCAGGATATGCTGGCGCAGGAAGGGCTCGTCCTTGCCGGGCAGCGTTATCTTGGCTATCTGTCCGTTCAGGTACTGCTCAAAGCGGCGTTCGTCATCGGCAGTATAGTGGGCGGCGCGGTCTTTAGCGCCTTCCAGCAGGTCGGCGGCGATGTAGTTGCAGGGATAGAGGCGGTAGCCACGGTGTATCTCGCGGTCCATGCGCCGTGCCAGTGCCGTGAAGTATTCGTTCTTGGGCAGGCTGCGGTCCACCTGGTCCAGCCATGTGTTGACGGGTGCAGCACAGCAGTAGGTGACGCGCCCCTTGTAGCCTAAGATGCCGGTACGCATATTGTCGAGGTCGTCCTGCCGGCTCTTCTTGAAGCTGGGGTTGTCGCGCTTCTGCTGAAACTCCTGTGCCTTCAGGTAGTCGCAGGGGTCGTACTCGTAGCTGATGGTCAGCGGTACGATGTTCAGTTCGCTGAGATCGCCCCCCATGGCCAGCATCTTCAGCACCGACTCCTGCGTGTGGTCGCTGGAGTCCTTGGCACGTCCCTCGCGCTGGGCTATCCAGATGTTCTCATGCTTCTCTGTCACGGCATGGTGTATGTAGCTGCTCATGAGCCGGCTGGAGCGCAGCATCTCGTGGGGTGTCAGTCCGCGGCGCACGGTGAACGCCTTGTTCATACGGACGAGCCGCTTGATCCAGGGGTAGATAAGCAGGTTGTCGCCAATGCCTATCTCTACCGTCGTGGGGTAGCCGGCGTCTATCAGCAGCACGTCGAGGAAGGCGGAGTCGAGCACGATGTCGCGGTGGTTGCTGACAAAGGTATAGCGAGCCCCCTCCCGACCTCCCCCGATAGGGGAGGAGTCGCCAGGCTGTAAGCCTCCCCTACGGGGGGAGGTTTGGAGCGCGCTGTCGTCGAACGAGCAGCCGTCGGTATGCTTGCGCATGACGTACTTCACGACGGGCTTCATGAACCGCTTCTGGAAATCGAGCGGTGTCTTGATGCCGGTGAAGGCCAGGCGCAGCAGACCGTTACGCAGCGACTTTGGCAGCCACGGTGCAAAGCCTTTCATCACGACATTGAACTGGCGGTCGCTGAGCAAAGCCTCGAAAGCCTCCCGCATTTCGTCAGCCTCGTAAGGACGAATCTCGTCGAATTGAGAATTGAGAGTTGAGAATTGAGAATTATGATTACCGTCAGCCATTTCTATTACATTTTTGTTTCATCGTTTTTATAATCTTCACCAGAATCCTGACTATCTCCTCATTGTCATCATGCATAGATTGATACCCTTTTTCTTCAATATATCCTCCTGCTAACAATTTTCTCAACCAGAATTCTGTTTCATCAGCCTCTTTTAAAGCAATGTTCATTTTGTTAATGAAATCCAATCCACTCTGAGCATTTCTGCTCTCCATGACATTAGCGCCTATACTTGTGCCGCTACGCAATATTTGAGTTGACATGATTAGTTCTTTCTTCTCACTACGTAGATATTGATAAAGTCTGACAATCCTATCACTATAAGCATCAACTTTGCTCTGTACAATGTTTTCTTTTCGTTCAAGCATTATTGACCTGTGCCTTATGTAATCATAACTCTCAACTCTCAATTCCCAATTTAAGAAAATTGATTCTCTACAATCTCACTCAGAACATTGGTCATGGAAAGTCCGGCGGCCTTGACCTGCTGGGGAATGAAACTGGTGGCAGTCATGCCCGGCGTGGTGTTCACCTCAAGCATAGAGATGCGCCCCTCCTTGGAGATGATGTAGTCGATGCGGATGATGCCGTTACAGTGGAGGATGTCGTAGATGTGGCTGGTAATCTTACCCACGCGCTCAGCCACCTCAGGCGAGATGCGGGCGGGAGTTATCTCCTGCACCTGACCATTGTACTTGGCGTCATAGTCGAAGAACTCGTTGCTGGTGACCACCTCGGTAATGGGCAGCAGCACCGTCTTCTCACGCGTCTTGTAGATGCCCTGCGTAATCTCCGTGCCGTCGAGGAACGACTCCACCATCACCTCGGGACTTTCCAGCATGGCCTTGCGGATGGCGGGGGCCAGCTGGTCGGCATTCTTCACCTTCGACACGCCGAAGCTGCTGCCGTCGTTGGCGGGTTTCACAAAGCAGGGCATGCCTATCGTGCGCTCTATCTCCTCATCGCTCACCAGTTCCTCGTAGCCCTGACGGATGAGCAGCGACTCGGCCACCGACACGCCGTAGGATTTCAGGTACTGGTTGAGCACGAACTTGTCGAACGTCATGGCCTCTACCAGCACGCCACTGGTGGAGTAAGGCAGTCCGATGAGGTCGAAATAGCCCTGCAGCACACCGTTCTCGCCGGGGGTGCCGTGGATGGTGATGTAGGCGTAGTCAAAGAGTTTGGCCTTACCGTCTTCCAGGAACGAGAAGTCGTTGCGGTCAATCTTGGCCGTAATGCCGCCCGGCAGTTCCACGTGCCAGTCCTGGCCCTTGATGTCTACGATATAGACGTTATAGCGTTCTTTGTCGAAAAAGGAATAAAGTCCCTGTGCCGAGCGCAACGAGACGTCGTGCTCAGAGGAGTCGCCACCGCAGACGATGGCAATGTTTCTCTTTAATTCGTTCATAGTGTATTATTCGTATTTCCTTTAATATAAGTTCTCCATTTGTCAATGACGGCAGCCATGTCGTCGGGCCACTCGCTGGTGAAGTCCATCTGACGGCCTGTGGCGGGATGGACGAAACCCAGCGTGCGGGCATGCAGCACCTGCCGCGGACAGAGCCGGAAGCAGTTCTGGATAAAGGCTTTGTAGGTTGACGACCGCTCGCCGCGTAGAATCTCGGTGCCGCCGTAGCGTTCGTCGCAGAACAGCGGATGCCCTATGTGCTTCATGTGGGCGCGTATCTGGTGGGTGCGTCCCGTCTCCAGACGGCACTCTACCAGCGTGGTGTAGCCAAAGCGTTCCAGCACGCGCCAGTGGGTGACGGCAGGCTTGCCCGTGTCGGAGCCGGGGGCAAAGACAGCCATGCGCTGACGGTCGCGGGGGTCACGTCCTATGTTGCCCTCTATACGTCCCTCCTCCTCAGTGAAGTGCCCCCATACCAGGGCGTTATAGGAGCGGTGGGTGTCGTGGTCGAAGAACTGCCTGCCCAGACTGGTCTTGGCCTCAGGCGTCTTGGCCACCACCAGCAGTCCGCTGGTGTCTTTGTCGATGCGGTGAACGAGTCCCACGCTGGGGTCGTTGGGGTCGTAGGAGGGCAGCGCACGCAGGTGCCAGGCGATGGCATTGACCAGCGTGCCGTGGAAGTTGCCCACACCGGGATGTACCACCAGGCCGGCGGGCTTGTTCACCACCATCAGCTGGTCGTCCTCATAGACCACGTCTAACGGCATCTCCTCGGGTTCTATCGTAGTGTCGTAGTGCGGCCGGTTCAGCATGAGTGTCACCACGTCGCCGGGACGTACCTTGTAGTTGCTCTTGACGGGGCGCCCGCCCACATGAATAAACCCGGCGTCGGCAGCCTGCTGTATGCGGTTGCGCGTGGCGTGCTGCATGTGCTCGGTCAGGAACTTGTCAACGCGCAGCGGCTCCTGGCCGCGGTCTACCTCTATGCGGAAGTGCTCGTAGAGTTGCTCGCCACCCTCGCCGTCTAACGGTTGCTCGTCGTCCAGTTCCAAGTCGTTCAGCAAGAAATCATCACTTTCCATGACTAAAAATCTCCCAGTCCGCTGTCGTCAATCTTTACCGGCTCCTTGCTTTCGGGCACCTCCTCAAAATCATCCTCGGCCCCCATTTGCTCTTCGGGGTAGACCATGTCGGGCTCTACCTCCTCCACATCATCGTCGTCGCCATACTGGCCGTTGCCGATAATGAGCGTCAGCGGGGCCTCAATAGATACCATGTCGCCCGTGGCCACCTGGCGCCCACGGCTGATGATGCCGTAGACCCAGTCACGCTCGCCCAGGATGCGCTTGGGCGGCAGCAGTTTAAAGCCCAGGGCATTCAACTTTGCCTCAGCCTCACGGTAACTGCTGTTGTCAATCAGGTCAGGCAGGGGGAACGACGGCGACGACAGGGCGTTGATAGACACATAGATGACGCGGCCGGACTTGACCTGCGTACCGGCTCCAGGCGTCTGCATCAGGATACAGCCGGCCGGCAGCCGCTTGTTATAGCCGGAGTCGGTAACCACCAGTTCCAGTCCCTTCTCCATCAGGAGCACACGGGCATCCGACACGCGCATCCTAATCAGGTTAGGCACGTCAACCCCCTGACCATGATGCGTATATGCCTCCAACCCGTACTTCACGCCAAAGCACAGCGCCACAACCACCAGTGCCATGGCCAGCAGGTTGCCCCACAGGTAGGGACCTAAGAATTTTCCGAAAAAATCCTTTGTTTTCATCGATAACTGTCTTTTCGCCTACAAAAGTACAAAAAAAACAGAAAGAAGCAAAGAATTATCTTCACTTCTTTCCGTTTTAACGTTC
>CAMYZO010000102.1 GCA_947303855.1 uncultured Prevotellaceae bacterium | reverse complement strand
GTCCATCACGCTTTCTTCCAACTTCGTAAAGAAGTCGTCTGGTACGGTGTAAGGCATCCGCTTACCTGTCTTTTCAAAATCAAAAGTCTTTTCCATATCGCTTTAATCGTTTTGTGTCATAAACTTGATTATTTTCTCTTTCGCCACATGATAGCTGGCTTTCACGCTGGCTGCCGTAGTGTCGGCAATCTGGGCAATCTCGTCGTAGTCCATCTCGTCGTAGTAGCGCAGGTTGAACGCCAGTTGCTGCTTGGGTGGCAACGAGAGAATAGCCTTTTGCAGTCGGACGGACTCCAGGTCGCTGTAGTTGATGTAGCTGTCAGCTTGAATGTCGAACACCTTTTCTATCGGCATCGAGTCCTCACGCCTGCGTTCTATCAGTCGCAGGGCCTCATTCGTGGCGATGCGGAAGATCCAGGCTCGCAGGGAATTCTGCTCGTTGTATTGTCCGAATGAGCGGAAGATGCGGATGAAAGCCTCTTGTGCAGCATCCAGCGCGTCGTCGTGGCTCACCACGAGTCGGCGTATGTGCCAGTAGAGCGGCTCTTTATAGCTCTTCATCAACAGTCGGAACCCGCGTTCAGCGTCCTCCCGCATCATGCTTATGATATTTTTGTCGTTGGTCGTCATACATTATTATGACCCGTGAAATATGGAAAAGTAAAAATGACGGCATAAAAAACTCCCAAACCGCAGGGACTTGAGAGGTGATTTGGAATTAATTGCCGTGGTCTATCCAGCCAGTCACATTCCCTTCGCTGTTAACAGAAAGGATGTTGCTCCTTACCTTCGGGAATCTTGCCGTCTGCACAATAACTTGGAGCCGTTCCTTCAGTAGCATCGAGGAACTGTCGCCACTGCTGATTACTCACGGCATGTCGCGCCATATAGAAGTCCGTCGAGATTGCAACCTTTTCGCCCAGTCCCAAATGGTTGCCCTTATCGGCCAGCATAGTGTAAGTGCCGCTGCTCTCAATATGGGCAAAGAGTGCATCAGGCAGTGTCTGCGCTTGACAAATGCAAGCCGACAGGATGGTAATGATAGTCAAGAAATGTTTCATAATCATTAGTGGTAGGTTTAACGGCCTTGGCAGAATGCCAGTCGTACGCAAACATCGGATGGCAGCAGACAAGGATACCTATTAAGACACAAAAGAATCGTCTTTTCTTCATTTCATGACAATTCTGAATCCTGTAGCATTATTAGTTGCTGAACCATCAGCTTCTACGAAAATGCCATCAACTTGCTTCTTAAATCGTATTTTCTTGCCGTCAGCCAGACTGATGATGCTTTTTACCCTATTGCCGTCAATGCTCTTAATGGTAAAGGGCTTGCCGTCCCAACGTAGTACAAAGGCATAGACTGCCCCTTCCCCCGCCTTCCCCGAAGGAGAAGGAGCCTGAGTGAAGCGGATATTCTTCTCGATGGCTGTCTTGTATGGACGTGTGCCGTAGATACCTTCGCCGTTCTGACGGAGCCACTTTCCGATGGTGCGCAGCACCTGCTGCTGATCATCGGGGATGGTGCCGTCACTACGGGGCGAGACGTTCAAACAGAGATTGCCACCACAGGCTACGTTATCAACAAGGTTGCGGATAATGCCATCGGCACTCTGCAACTTCAGTCCCTCGATGTAACCGAACTTGTTGCCAATGGGGTCGTCCACCTGCCAATAGCGGTCGAAAGGCTTGCGAGGCGCACGGCTTTCACGCTCAAAGTCCTGAATAGAGCCAGCCAGATAGGCTTGCGCCTTCGACTGAATGCTCACCTCCTTCTGCCAATGACGGGCACTATTATAATAGTATCGCGCCAGGCGCAACTTCCACGGGTCTAACGAACGGTAGTTGATGCCATTGTCGAAGTAGAGCAAGTCGGGCTGATAGCGGTCGATGATTTCATGTACGCGCAGTTCCCACTCGTTGAGGAAAGCATCGCTCTGCGGATGGCGACCTTCCTGCGCAGCCTCATTGATGACGGCCTCGGTGGCTCCGCCATTGGCAGCGGCAGCCAGAGCCTTCGGTCCCATGCCGCTCTGCTCAGTAGGTTTCTGAGGCGGTCCATAGAGGTCGGAATATTCTGGAAGAAAGAGGTCGGTGGAGTCCTTCGGCATGTTCAGCGGATACATGAAGTCCCAGTTCTCGATGCGGTGGTTCGATACACCAAACTTCAGTCCTTCGTGACGCACAGCCTCTGCCAGTTCACCGATGATATCTCTGCAAGGCCCCATCTGCTTGGCATTCCATCGCGTCAGCTTACTGTCGTACATCGCAAAGCCGTCGTGGTGCTCAGCTGTCGGAATGACGTAGCGCGCTCCAGCCTCACAGAACAGTTCTGCCCACTCGGATGCGTTGAACTTTTCAGCCTTGAACATGGGGATGAAGTCTTTATAGCCAAACAGCGACTGACGGCCCCATTTCTCTCGGTGCGCCTTTGCCAGTCCGTTGTACATGTGCTTAGGGTACCACTCGCTACCAGCTGCCGGTACGCTATAAACACCCCAATGGATAAAAATGCCGAACTTGGCATCCTGAAACCATTCTGGCGTGCGGTAGTGGGCGGCAATAGACTGCCACGAGGCTTCGTAGGGACCTTCAGGACACTGCTCTAACTGGTTGCGGTTTACATTGATGGTGACGCGGTTATTCGTAATCATCACATCGCGACACTGGCTCTCCCACAGTTCTGCCATACGCTGGTGACCAGCAGCGGTGGGGTGAATGCCGTCCCATATCCAATACTTCGGAGTCGGTTCGCTCTTTTGCAGATTAGCAAACAGCTGGTCGAAAGACACGACAACGGCCTTGTAATCATCAGCTATCTTCCGAACTATCTGTGCCAGACTGTCGGTAATGGTCATACGCACCTGTCCTGTAGACTTGCCCACGAAAGGTGTACACAATACCAGCTCCGCATTGGGCAACACCGTTCGGGTTGTATCAAGCAGGTGGCGGTATTTCTGTTCCCAGCGGTTGTAATCAAAACCTTCAATGGTAAACGCCTTGCCGCTTTTCTTACATTCATCCAGATAAGCACCCACGTCGTTCGTACCAATCAGGATGGAAATAACATCAGGGGTTAGACTCAGTGCATCCTCTTGCCAGCGATCAGCCATCTGAAAGAGTGTATTGCCAGAGATGCCCCGGTTCCAGAACTGCCAGTCAGCATCGGGCCATTGGCTCTGGTAGTAGGCGGCACAGAGCATCATATAGCTATGTCCATACACGTGGTTCAAGTCCGTATGATTACGGTCTTTCGATGCTTTGGCACTTCCACCGCTACGCCCCCATCCGCCATCGGTGATGGAGTCGCCAATATAGAGCACACGTCGGGCAGAGAAGCCGGAGATCATCGCCAGTAGCAACAGAAAGGAAAGAAAAGTCCGTTTCATCGTTAGCTTAGTCTATTTTAAATACGATGGAAGTCTGGAAAGGCATCGTAGCAGGAGCGGTGATTTCGAGCGCATCAGATGTCTGACGCCACTTCACTTTGCCGCTATAGCCCAGCAGGGAAACCTTTTTAATCTTCTTGATTTGTTGCTTACCCATCGACTTGATGGTCACTTTTTGGCCTGCCTCGGGCGACTTCATGCAGAAGGCATAGAGCGCTCCCGTCTTACCCACGGTGAAGCGCAGATCCTGAGCGGTAAAGGGGAACTTAGCATGCTGTTCCTTAAGAGCGTGTCCGGGCAGTTTGCGAATCTTGCCGTGCTTGTCGAGTGGACCTTCGCCAAAGGTTGTCCATGCCTTACTGCCATAGACAGCCTCGCCGTTGACATCCATCCAGCGACCCACCTCTTCCAGCATCGTTTCGCAGGCAGACTCAATGCTTCCGTCTGGCTTCATGGGGATGTTCAGGGCGGCACAACCGTCACGACTGATGGATTCGATGATATAGCGGATGACGCTGCCTGCATCGTAGATAAAGCCAGGTGCATAGAACCAGTCGCCTACAGGACCTTCGCGCATCCAGGCCTGAGAGGTGACGATGGAGTCAGGGAACTGATGCTCAGCGGTGTTCACCGTACCGTTTGTCGGATGACGGAACTTCACAATGCTGAAGGTATTAACCTCGCCACGCTTTTTCAGCGTACGGTTATAGAAGTCTGCCATCACCAGCGGCATCGCGTTACATTTATAGAATGTTCCCGTACCGTTGCCGCAGAACGGACCTTCCATTGTACCGTCTGTATAGATGAAGTCGGGATCATAGTTGGCCGTGACGTCCATCATGCGAAGAGCCCACTGCGTGGCGTACCACTTGGCATAGTCCAAATGATTCCAGATGATGCCATCCTTCGGGGGTGACCAGGGAGAGTGAGCCTTAACATCTACATCCTCATATTCGCGCAGGTCGATGCCGTAGAGCAGCCGGGGGTCGTAGCCTTCCCACCACTTGCCCTTACCGTCGGCCAAGGTCAGATGTCCGTCGTATGGCACACCGGCTTTTTCACCTTTCGAGTCAGCACCGAAGGCCGTCTGCCACCACCACCAAGTGTATTCGTGATGGAAGGTGACGCCGTAGCGCATACCATATTTATGACACGCATCAGCCCACTCGCGCAGCATGTCGCGCTTCGGGCCTATGTTCACCGAGTTCCAGGGCTGGTACTGCGAGTTCCACAGGTCATAGTTGTCGTGATGCACACCCTGTATCAGCAGGAAGCGGGCACCGGCTTTCTGATAGAGCCGAGTCAGCGCCTCAGGGTCGAACTTATCAGGATTCCACTGGTTCAGAACATCCTTATAACCTACCTCCGACGGATGACCGTAGCGCTGAAGATGGTTCTTGTAGGCAGATGTTGTCTCGTTGTACAGTTTGCGTGCATACCAGTCGCCGCTCTCTCCGGCAGCCTGAGGTCCGAAGTGTACCCAGATGCCAAACTTCGCCTCGCGTAGCCACGCAGGTGTACCAGGATAGTTCTGCTCAATACTCTCCCACGATGGTTTAAAAGGTCCGTCGCAGATGGGGATGTCGAGCTGTATCTCACGGAACGTGTTGACGTCGGCCAGAGGAACGCTGCCAATACGGTCGTTTGGGAGATTAGTCGTTTGGTCGTTTAGGGGAATGACGGGTACGGCGGGCAGGTCGCGTCCTGCCTTCAGATGCTGTGCGCTAGCCGACAATACCATCGTCAGCACAGCAAGAGTTGTAAGTAGTTTGTTCATTTTTTTAGTTTTGGCAATTTGGGGGCAAAATTAGTTAAAAAAATCGATAATACTGCGTAAATAATCGCTATTTGATAAGACAATATCGATTTTTCTTCGTAACTACGCAGCATGATAACAAATACGAATACATCTCTGACCCTTCTCAACGTGGGAATAGCATGTCATCAGGCCGACTGGAATTGGCACAATGTCCGTAGTCCTTTTGCACGCATCTATTACGTAGTAGAAGGGCATGCTGAGATATTGCTTTCCAACAAAAAACTCGAGCTGACAGCGGGTCGGCTGTATCTGATTCCACCTTTCACGACCCTTATGAAGAAAGTGAAGATTACCATCCTCAAAACGATGCTGAATGAGGACTTGGCAAAGGAATACGGCATCTGTGGCTTGAAGGCTTGCCCGATGATGAAGGTGGGCGATGTGTTTTATGCCGATTTCGCAAAGCCAGTTGGCTTCTGTGACGAAGCATGGAAGGCCATCTATCAGTACGTGTTTGCACTGGCGCATGGTGCCGACAAGGAACGGTGCCCTCCACGATGTTATCAACATCGCGGACTCCTCCCTTCTACTATGGTGACTGGATCAAGGAACCAGGGGTAGCCATCGTTAGCTGTAATGATGGCCTACGCCCTGTGATCATGAAACTCGAGGCTACAGACGAAGAAGCAAAAATAGACTATACGCCCATAGAAAGATAGAAGAATGATCGAGATAGGTTTGAAACATACAAGCGAGTTGACGGTTACGGATGCCGTTACAGCTATCAAGGTAGGTTCTGGTGACATGCCAGTACTGGCCACTCCGATGATGATGGCACTCATGGAAAATGCTGCCATGCTGGCTGTCAAGGACGAACTGCCGGAAAGTTGCACGACTGTTGGAGGTCACATCGAGTCTTCACACCTGAAGCCCTCGAAGATTGGTGATGCGGTCAGGGCTGAAGCTGAGGTGACTAAGGTTGACGGCAAGAAAATTGAGTTTAAAGTGTCAGCCTATTCTGGCGAAACTTTGCTTGGAGAAGGAACACACCTACCGAAGAAAGACTATCTCCGTGAAATCAAGAACGGAACCCTGAACTACTATTCGGTTGAAGATGACGAAATCAGCATTACCGTGAATGGTGATAAGGCCGAAATGACTGGTAGGAGCCGTGTTAATGCCGCTGTTTATGGAGGTGGCCGTCATACATGGAAATTACAGATAAAGTCAAAGCTCATTAAAAAGATGGGCGTTGGTTATTTATTGAGCAAAGAGCATCAACTTATTAAAATAAGATAGATATGAAAGTAAAGATACAGACTATGCTGGGCGACATCGTAGTTCGCCTGTATGATGAGACACCTATCCACCGTGACAACTTCGTGAAGCTGGTGAAGGACGGCTATTATGATGGTACACTGTTCCATCGAGTAATCAAGGACTTCATGATTCAGGGCGGCGATCCTGATTCAAAGGGTGCTCCTGCTGGAAAGATGCTGGGCGTTGGTGGTCCTGATTATACGCTTGAAGCAGAAATCAAAGATGGCATCTTCCATAAGCGTGGTGCCTTGGCTGCTGCAAGACAGGGTGACGAGGTGAATCCAGAGCGCAGAAGCAGTGGTTCTCAGTTCTATATCGTCTGGGGACAGGTCTACAATGAGGGACAGCTTAAACAGTTCTCTAAACAGTTGAAGATGCAGCAGGTTCAGCAAGCTTTCAATGCCCTTGCTGCCAGCCATCGAGACGAAATCATGCAGATGCGCCGTGAAAGGAACCGTACCGGACTACAGGAATTGCAGGACAAACTGGCGGCGGAAGCTGAGAAACAAGTCAAGGGTTGCGGTCTGACAGAGGAACAGCAGAAGATTTACTCTACTATTGGAGGTACACCACATCTTGACGGCCAATATACAGTGTTTGGCGAGGTTGAAGACGGTCTCGACGTTGTGGAAATGATACAGGGTACAGCTACAGGTCGTGGTGACAGGCCCATTGATGATATAGAAATGCGTATTACTGTTATCGAATGATATGACCCAAATTACAAGATAGTCACACTCTGCGGAAGCACCCGCTTCAAGGAACAGTTCTTAGAAGCCCAGAAACAACTGACACTGGATGCCTGCATTGTCATTAGCGTTGGCTTGTTCGGACATTCTGGTGACGAGTATGCAGAGAAAACAGGTAAGAAGGTGAACTATCCACCAGCTTCTGTCGTTCCTGTTCCACGTACTCGGGCACGTAGTAGGTCTTGATGTGCGAGGCACCGGGGACGACGTACATCTCCTTCTGAGCGGTGCCGGTGGCCTTCTCCATAGCTTCCTCGGTCATGTACTTCGAATCAGAGATCTCGCCCGTCATCAGCAGCAGGGGCTGGTCGATGAGGGCCATGCGGCCGGTGGCGTTCCACATCATCAGGTCGAGCATGCACTGCACGGGAGCCGATGCACCGTCGTTCTCGTGGCGATACTTCGACGTGCCGTAGTAGTAGATGCCCTCGCGATAGAGGTCGAAGGGCATAGCCTTCAGTTGTTCCTCAGTGGGGATGGCCTGCTTCGGAGGACAGACCACCTGTCCCGTCTCCACCCACTGCTGGCGGGCTTCAGCGGCCTTGGCCAGACGCTCCTGAACGGTCGCGAGCTGTGAGTCGGCATAGCCGTTGCGACGCACGCGACCGGTATTGAACATGCTCAGCGCAGCCCACGGTCGTAACCGTCGCGGCCTCGCATTCGCTGATAAGTCTCGCGGCCACCGTCGATAGAGACGTACAGATGACGGGGCTGATAGCGACGGACGGCATCAATAACACGACGGGGCGCGAGACAGTTAGATAGTAGCGTGTAGTTAGGGTGATTCTCTTGAAACCAGGCCATGATCTCATCAGCCTGCGGGTGAAGAATGAACTCGCCGCCCTCCAGTCCTACGGTGGTTCTCTTTGTCACACAGCGGCTCTGCATGATCCGCTGAATATCTTCGAGCGAAAGATGCTCCACAGGCCTTTTCTGCCAGATGTTACAGTGCTTGCACTTCGACTGACAGAGCGTAGTCGAGTAAATCATCAGTTGCGAGAGCCGCTTGTGCCTTGGCCTCATGACGTTGTTCAGATAGAGTAGCCCATTATAGGCGTAATCATAAATACTATACATACAATTCGTTGCAATTTTGTTCTCTACTTATAAAGTCCAAAATTGCAACGAATGACTGCACAGGGCGGGAGGTTATTTCTTGGACGAGCCAAGCGGCAAGCCGATTACTTCAGTTTGCCCTTACTTTCCAGATATTTCAGGAATGTCTCCCACTGTGGGGCACGGTGTTCGCGGTTGGCTTTTACGCGCTCGTCGTCGACGAACTGCGTGGGATAGCAGTCGTAGAGATAGTAGTGGCCATCGTCGATGACTTCTCCGTCGATTTTCCCGCAGCAGAGCACGAGGTCATCGAACATCTGACTACAGACGAGACCTACGAGAGTGGCTCCACCAGTAAAGAGGTGCTCGCCACTCAGATAGAATTCGATGCTGGTGAGCAGCGGGATTCTGTCGCGCAACGGCTCCATCGTGTCGCGGAACTTGATTTCGCGGGTGTTCGGGTCGAACCACTCGATGTCGTCGTCGGTGAAAAGGACTTTTTCAGTGTCAGCAACGGAGCGCGTTCCTGGCTCTCCGATACCGCAGGCATAGAGCGTGGCTTCCGATACAGGACATGTCGTAAACGGTTTCTCAGGTTCGTTGCTGTCAAGACTGCAGGCAGTCAACGTCATGCTGGCAATGGCTGTCGCCATCATCCAAGCGAGGGGTCTGTCATGTTTCATGTTTTTCTGCGTTTAAAATATTGGTCTCTACTCATATAGTCCGACGGGACATGAAAAGACTGCACGACTACCACGTAAATCTGATGCCCAGCGGCAGAGAGAATGTGAACGGATGCTCCGTGCGGTAGGTCTCGACGTCGCTCTTCATCGGGATAAAGTACTGCAGGCTTGGCTCCAAGAAGAAACCGACATTGGGCGTCAGGTGGTATTGCAGACCAAGGCCGAAGGTGGTGGAGAACTGCCACGGCGCGCGGATAGTTGTCTTGTCGCTGGCTTCGTGCAGGCCATTCACATAGAAGTCAGAATGGAGTGTAGAACGGACTGGGATTTCGGTTGTCAGACCGAGACTGCCGTAGATGCCCCATCGCCTTCCTCCATACATATTATATATGCCCTTCATGGGGATGCCGAGATAGTGGATGGTCTGCTGCTCGCGGATGGTGTTTCCGTCGGTTCCCATCTCGAAGTCAGAGGTCAGACGACTGTAACTGAGGCCAGACTCCAGCGCGAAACGATGATTCAGTCTGTACTTCAGCGCCAGCGACCATGTGACGGGCATCTGGTGGTGGGTTTCGCGCAAAATCTTGTCCTCGTCCGGACGGTTGGCGTTGTTCAAGGCGATGCGCATGATGACACTACGGGTCTTGTCGCTTACAGCATCAGGATTGTTGGCCAGATAGACGGCATAGTCCGTCCAGTTGTCGATGCTGCTCGGAATCGTCGGCTCATGTCCTGAAGGTAGAGACTGTACATCTGACGGTGCAGGCTTATAAATGAACGGCTGGTTATATTGGCTCTGTTCACCCATGCCTCCTGCGTATGCGAGGTCTATCGACCATCTTTGATTGCTATGAGGTCTTGTGGTTGGTTTGTCGGGGAACAAGTCGGTAATATCGTAGTGTGGCAAATCCTGCTTTTCTACGATATGTATCGTATCACTTTGTATAGTGTCTGGGATGGTTTGCTCCTGCGCAATCATGTTTGTCAGGGTGTCAGGCATAATAGAATCAAAAGCCTGGGCGATGACAGGATGGAGTGTATCAATCTGTGTATGATGTACGGAGATGTGAATAATCACAGGCTCCTGTGGCTGTTCTTCCAATGGTTCATTTGTATGCGATTTTTGCTTAGGCGTATCTTCCTGCCTGGCAATAGCGGGCTTCTCCTCTTTGACAGCAGTATCACTTTTCCTAAGCAAGAAGAATGTGAAGGGCATAAGCAACAACAAAAGCACAGCAGCCCAATACTGCTGCATCATCTTGCGGAGTATTTTCTTGGCTCGTGCCAGTTGCGATGATGATGAATGTGGCTCAATGCCCAACATGTCTGCAATCTCTTTGTGAGACATACCTTCAAAGACAGACAGTCGGAACACCTTGCCGTATCCCTCCGGCAACTTGTCTATCAGCTTCAACACTTCTTCCAATGGAACACCTTTTACAGTAATCTCTTCATTGGAAGCCACCAAGGACTCTGCTTCCTCCAATGGAACGAAGGAAAGGGTTTTCAAATGGTCTTTGTATTTCGAGGCTACGTTTCGCGTTATCGACATCATCCACGATTCAGCCTTTCGGTTGTCTCGCAAACGGTCAAAGGAAGTAAAGATAATCACAAAAGCGTCGTGCAATACATCGTCCACCGCCTGCTCGTCACTGACATAACGACGGCATACACCCTTCATTCTCTGGGCGTATGCCTTATACAGTTCTCCGAGCGCATCCGCGTCGCCCTGTCTGCATCGTTCTATCAGCCGTGTAACCTCCATCGAAAACATAACGTCTCTATCTATTATGTCCGATAATCACGAAAAGACTGCACGGGAAGAGTAACTTTTTTCATTTTACTCTTGTTTTTGGTTCGTAAAGTTACAAAAAGACGCACAAATAAACCCTCGGCAAGCCCGAAAATCGGGTGCCGAGGGTGAAAGTCTCAACTTAGGTTGAGAGTTCTTGAGAAAATGGCACACTTTGGCAAACGTTATATCCCTTTTGTTGTAATGATGAAGCAGGTAAAATCGTATCGCCAAAATGAGTGCCATTTTCTTAAAGCCTGTTCTTCTCAGAATTACCGGCACCAGTGCCTTTATACTTCGATGGGGTGACATTGAAGCGGTAACGCAGGGAGAGCTGGATGCTACGAGAGTCGTTGTCCTCCATCTTACGGTACATCATCCTATTGCTGTAAAGCATGACATGGTTGATGCCTCCATTGAAGAGGTCGTTGCCTGTCAATTTGACGTTGAGACGGCGCTGGAAGAAGTCTTTGCTGACGCTGAGCGAGAGCATGGGATTAGTGCAGTCAACCCAAATGTTCGAGCCCGTATTGCCGTGAGTGTGCATATTGAAGTCAGCCTGTAATAGCCAGTCGTGAGGCAGTGTGACGATGTTGCCCAGTTGTAAGGTCAGCATCGGATGGCTGAAACTCTTCTCCTGACCATTGAACAATGACTTGAGCCAAGGTTTCATCAGCGACACGTTATATTGTGGTGTCCATGTTATCCCGTCGTCCAATTTGACGTTCTTCTGTGCACCAAGCGTGACGGTGAGCCAGTCGGCATGATCGTAGTTCAAGTAGGTTACGAAATTCACCTTCGAGTCTTCTTCCAAACTGCCTGCCGTATAGAGGATAGGATCAACACAATGGGAGAAGTTGGTCATCAGATAGAGCCACTTCCACATAACCATCATGTTCAGGTTGTGGTACTTGATAGGCTTCAGATAGGGATTGCCCGTCTGCTGATTCAAGCGATTCTCGTAAGTGACATCGCTACTCAACTGCCAATATGAAGGACGTGTTGTCCGCTTGGCATAACTGAAAGATAGTTGCAGATTCTTGGCTGACGTAGAAACTGATAAGGACGGAAAAAAGTCATCGTAGGTGCGGCATTGCTCGTCACGACGAATACCACTTACATAGTATTCTGATTCCACATGCTCGTAGCGCAAACCTGCGGACAGTTGGAAACGACCCAGACGCTGGCGCAGTTCTACGAACGGCGCAATATTGCTTTCATGCTGTTCGTTGTTGCTGTTGGCAATGTAGCCCTCCTGATTGTCGAAACTGCTTTTCCATCGCGTATTAGTGTATTCCTCGCCAATCTCTATCTGCCCTTTCCACAGCGGATGAGTAACGAAGAGTTTTTCAGCGAACAGATTACTTCGCGTCTGACTTTCTGTATTTACATCGCGATCTTCGTACTCATTACTGAGTTCCCGCTGCTGATTGACACTTTGCTGCTTGCGGGAGGTATAGTCGGCGTTGAAGTCGATGCTGAGTTGCCCCACTTTTCCTGTGTAGTAAAGATTGACCTGATGGCTTGGGGTGTTCTTGTCACGTCTGACGCTACTGCTTTGCAGATGATCGTATGGTTTTCCGTCAGCCTGCAAATCATCATCATACTCGCTGCGTGTCTTCACGTAGTCGTATGTATTCTGGTAGAATCCACCGAAAGAGTGGTTGTCATTGATCTGGTAGTTGAAGCCGAAACGTCCTTCCAAGAAGGGATTGCGAACATTATTCTTCTGCTTATTGTTAATCACCCACAGCGTGTCAGCAAAGATGGTCTGCTCGAACTCGCCATTGCTTTTCCGTCTGTTGTAAGCCCCGAAGAGGTTTGCAAATAGTTCCAGACCGCCAGTGCGATAGGTCAGATTGATGCGCTCATTATTAGCATAACCCCGTCCACTCCGAGACCATGATGACAATTCCACACCCAGACCTTCGCCGGCTGCCCGTTTAGTGCGGATAATGATGACTGCATTAACTGAAGCATCATAGCGGGCACCAGGATTTTGGATAACCTCCACACTGCGGATAAAGTCCGACTGGACGTTTCTCAACTCGTTCAGATCAGTCAGTTTGCGGTTGTTCAAATAGATAAGTGGTGCCCCTTTGCCTAAGATTTCAAATCCATCGCCCCGTTTGGCAATCATCGGAACACGTGTGAGTACATCCTCTGCCGTACCTAAACGTTCCATCACTGTTCCTTCCACATTCATCA
>CAMYZO010000101.1 GCA_947303855.1 uncultured Prevotellaceae bacterium | reverse complement strand
GAGCAGTACTCTTATATCAAGGCCGCTCAGGACAAGGGTTACAGCGTGCTGCTGCTCGACGGACAGCTCGACGTGCCCACCATCCAAACCTTGGAGCAGAAGTTCGAGAAGAGCCGTTTCACCCGTGTCGACAGCGACATCATCGACCGCCTCATCGTCAAGCAGGATGCCCCCAAGAGCAACCTCAGCGAAGAGGAGAGTGACAAACTGTCAGCAGTTTTCAAGACACAGCTGCCCAAACTGGAGAAGACCGAGTTCCAGGTGCAGGTCGATGCCTTGGGAGCCGAGAGCCGTCCGGTCATCATCACCCAGAACGAGTGGATGCGCCGCATGAAGGAGATGAGCCGCTTCCAGCAGGGCATGAACTTCTACGGCCAAATGCCTGACTCAATGACCATTGTGCTGAATAGCGACCATCCGCTGGTAAAGCGCGTGCTCGACGATACCAAGGCTGCTACCAGCGAGGCTCTGAAGCCAATAGAAGCTGAGCTGAAGGGTCAGGAGGCTCGTCTGGCTGCCATCCAGCAGCAGCAGGACAAGAAGAAGTATGACGAGCTGACGCAGGAAGACCGCGACCTGAAGGCTGAAGCCGAAAAGGCCGTACAGGCTGAGAAAGACAAGAAGCAGCAGGTGCTGGGCGATTATGCCGCAAAGAACGATGTCATCCACCAGCTCATCGACCTCGCATTGCTTCAGAACGGCATGCTGAAGGGTGAGGCTCTTGACCGCTTCCTGAAGCGTAGTGTCGACCTTATCAAATAGAAGAGTGGAAGAAAAGAGGATGTGCCGGCACATCCTCTTTTTTTTATCAAATGACAATATGACTGAGAATGAAGTGTTTTGATTGATGTTTTAGAGTTTTTATGTCAGAAGTATGTCAGAATTGGATTTTTATTTGTAACTTTGTGCTCGAATTAAGAAAACGGCATTTATAAAGGGGTTTGTGCCCCATGCTTCCGACAATGAACCTACATATCTTTAACCCCGAACACGACATAGCCTTGGCCTCAGGACTGGCCAACTTCACCGCCCCGCACGCCGGGCGGCAACTGCGCCACGACCTGGGATTCCTGCCTGCCCTCTGGGCACGCGAGAGTGACTGCGTGATGGTTGACGACACGGAGCAGGCGCAAAAGGCATGGCAGAGGGTGGCCTGCCAGCTACGGACAAAGTTGGGGAAAGATGGCCTGACACAACCTGACATCACGTTTGAACCTATGAGGACACCCGTTTCGAGCCTCAAGGCACAAAGCATTGAACCGTGGGGATGGAACAGCGCGCTGAGGGCGATGCTCCTAAGGCGGGGCTTCAACGAGAGGCTGATGCCCACAGCCCTGCAACTGGAAACCATTCGCCAGCTGTCGCACCGCCGCACGGCTGCCGCCTTGCTGCCGGAACTGAGGATGGCGGGAACGGTGGGCGAGGCCTTTGAGTGCCAGGAGGCGGAGCAGGTGGAGCCCCTGCTGGAGGAATACGGTCAGCTGGTGATGAAGGCTCCGTGGTCGTCGAGCGGACGGGGGCTGCGCTTCCTGTCGGTAGAGCGCACGCCGCTGGCGGTGCATGCCAACTGGCTACGCAATGTGGTGGCCTCGCAGGGCAGCGTCATGGTGGAGCCCTATTATGATAAGGTAAAGGATTTCGGCATGGAGTTCTATGCCGACGAACAGGGACGGGTAAGGTACGCCGGACTGTCGCTCTTCCACACGGCCAACGGTGCCTATACGGGTAACCTGCTGGTCTCTGAAAACGTAAAAAATAAAACCATAAGCCACTATATTTCAAATGAATTACTCAACAGTATTCAAGAAAAGATTTGCCAGAGTCTGAGTCTGACCTTCAAGGGGCGATACCACGGTCCCTTCGGCGTTGACATGATGGTGGTGGCCAACGATGGTGGCTTTGCCCTGCACCCATGCGTGGAAATCAACCTGCGCCGGACTATGGGGCACGTGGCCATAGCGCTGTCGCCGGAGGATGACGACCTCCGTGGCGTGATGCGCATAGAATATGCTGAAAACAACTATAAACTAAAGATAAACAAATTATGAAAAAACTACTATTAACTACACTCATCGTCCTGCCGCTGACGGCCAGCGCCCAGTACAAGTCGCAGGTGTGGTCGCCCGACAACGGTGACGGCACCTACACCAACCCCGTGATCAATGCCGACTACTCAGACCCCGACGTCTGCGTGGGACCCTCGGGCGAAGACTACTACATGACGGCCTCATCGTTCCAATGCACGCCGGGACTGCCTATCCTGCACTCTAAGGACTTAGTGAACTGGGAGATTATCAACTATGCGCTGGGCAACCTCTATGAGGGCGACGCACAGCTGACGGAGCACTTCAGCAAGCCCCAGCACGGCAACGGCGTGTGGGCACCGTCCATACGCTACCATAACGGCGAATACTACATCTACTGGGGCGACCCCGACTTTGGCGTGATGATGGTGAAGACGCGTGGCGGCAATCCTGCGGACAAGTGGGAGAAGCCCGTCTGCGTGATTCCCGGCAAAGGCTATATCGATACCACACCGCTCTGGGACGACGACGGACGCTGCTACCTGGTGAACGGCTGGGCTAACTCACGCTCTAAGTTTGCATCGGTGCTCACCGTACGCGAACTGTCGGCAGACGGCACCGAGGCCATAGGCCAGCCCGTCATCGTGTTCGACGGCAACGGTACGGAGAACCGCACCTGCGAGGGGCCGAAGTTCTACAAGCGCGACGGCTGGTACTGGATCATGTGTCCGGCAGGCGGCGTGCCCACGGGATTCCAGCTGGCCATGCGCTCTAAGTCGCCCTACGGCCCCTACGAGCATAAGATTGTGCTGCAGCAGGGCAAGACGGCCATCAACGGTCCCCACCAGGGCGGCTGGGTACACACGAAGTACGGCGAGGACTGGTTCCTGCACTTCCAGGACAAGGAGGCCTACGGGCGCGTGGTACACCTGAACCCAGTGGACTGGTCTACCGGCTGGCCCATCATGGGTAAGAAGGGTGAGCCTGTGACGACGTACAAGAAACCTCAGTCGTCGTCGGCTACCATCGTGAACCCCGTGGAGAGCGACGAGTTCAACGCCCCCGCTGTGGGCAAGCAGTGGCAGTGGCATGCCAACTACGACGAGAAGTTCGGTGTGCCCACGGCCTTCGGCACGTTCCGCATCTATACCTACAAACTATCGGAGGGATGGAAGAACTTCTGGGAGGTGCCCAACATGCTGCTTCAGAAGACACCTGCCGACGCGTTTACCGTGACCACGAAGCTGCGCTTCACATCGAAGGCCGACGGACAGTTCGGCGGTCTGATTATGATGGGTCTCGACTATTCGGCACTTGTGGTACGCCGCACGGGCGACCAGTTTGAGTTGGTGCAGATGACGTGCAAGCAGGCCGACAAGGGCAAGCAGCAGGCAGAGCAGGTGCTGGCCACGCTGAAGCCCACGGCCAAGGACAAGACCGACTACAAGCCGGGCATCCATGAGGACATCTACCTGCGCCTGAAGGTGAGCGACTCGAAGCTGCAGTTTGCATACAGTCTGAACGGCAAGAAATATGAGGACTGCGGCGAGGAGTTCAAGATGAAGGAAGGCAAGTGGATTGGTGCGAAGTTCGGCTACGTGAGCGCTGAGACCGATGCCAAGTGTGACCGCGGCTGGGTGGAAGCCGACTGGATTCGCGTGACGAAATAATGCTGAAGGAAATGCTGTTGTGGCGGGACGATGCTAACGGCCAATGAGCTTCAGGTTGGTATTGTCCCGCAACAGCGAGTCAACAGTAACCCCGGGATGCGATTTCATGTAGTGGCCCACGGAGCGCACGTAAAGCGTGTTGAAGACGGTGCGGTTCATGGCCTGATTGACCACCCACTGCACCTTGCCTATGTGCATGTCGCGGTCGAGCTGTGTCGTCTGCGGTGCTGAGGGCATGGGATAGAGACTGAGCAGGTAGAAGCCGATGCAGTCGGGCACAATATAGTCGCGGGTCATCATGCTGCGCTGACTGTCGGTATAGCCATAGTCCTGGCGCAGATACAGGGGGTAGCTGCTGCCCAGATACTTGTCGAGTGAGATGCCCAGCAGACTGTCGCCGACGATGATGCTCTGGTCGAGCGCCCCAATCTGCGCATAGATAAAGGGAACGGCAATGCCCGGCAGCATCTCTTCCAGACGGCTGAAGGCAGCATCAAGGTCGCGGTCGACATCGTCCATGCTGGCAAACTCATGCTCCACGGAGGCAATGAGCGTCTGAAGGGTGGTGTCCTGATAGAAGTTCAGGAACTTGACATTGATTTCCGGCTCGTTGACGCGCCCTATCTTCAGCACATCTTCTATCAGCGTGCGCGTCTGCTGCGGATAGTGTGTGTTCATCTGCTGAAGGGCCGAGAAGTCGCCGGTGTTCAGATAAAGGCTCTGTATGCGGTCGTAGCGCTCTACGCTAACACCGTTCTCCGAGAAATCATCGGATGAGCTGAACTGCCACTGACAGCCCAGGCAAGTCAGCATAACAGCCAAGAGCAAAACATACACCTTTTTCATCAACAGCGCCTTTTTCAGTAAAATTTACTTAAAAACTGCTGCAAAATTACTAAATAATATTGTAAAAACCAAATTTTAACCTAAAAAAGATAAAACATTATTTAAAAATCACTACTTTTGTGTATCACTTAATCATCAGAACATGAAGAGAATCATTATTTGCGGCATCATGGCCGCCGTCTGCACGTCAGCGATGGCGCAACAGACAATAACAGTCAGCGTCAGCAACCCCATGAAGCAGGCACGGACAGACCAGCCCGTCGTTGTCAGCCTGAAGTCCTACGGCGACATACGCTCTGCCCTGGTGACTGCCGGTGGCCAGGAGATACCCTGCCAACTGGACGACCTGGATCAGGACGAGCAGTACGACGAGCTGTGCTTCCTGGCAGACCTTGGCAGCAAAGAGCAGAAGACCTACACCGTGACGCTCTATAACGAGGGCGAGCCACGCCCCTACCCTGCCCGCGTGTATGCCGAGATGCTGATGCGCAACGACAAGGTGAAGGAGAAGAACCGCCACAACAACTACATAGAGAGCATCACGGCACGCGGCGACTGTGCCTACTCTTACAACCTGCAGCACCATCACGGCGTAGACTTCGAGAGCGAGCTGAACGGCATACGCATCTACTTTGACAAGCGCCAGACGCTCGATCTCTACGGAAAGTTCAAGAAACGGCTGGAACTGAAAGAAACACAGTTCTATACCACGAAGGAGCAGAAGGCCCAGGGCTACGGCGATGACGTGCTGTGGGTAGGCCAGACCTTCGGCCTGGGCGCCTTCCGGGGCTGGGACGGCAAGGAGCCGACGATGATTGACCCCGTCAGAAGCCGCACGCAGCGCGTCATCAGCTACGGACCCCTGCGCTCCATCGTGGAGGTTGTAGACCGCGGCTGGCAGTTGCCCGCAGGCCAGCAGCCGTCGGTGGTCAATATGACGCTGCGCTACACCCAGTATGCCGGCCACCGCGACACCGATGTCGACGTGTTCTTCAACAAAGACGTCAAGGACTGCCGCTTCTCAACGGGCATCATCAACGTCAAAGGCTCTGAGGAGTTCAGCGACCACAAGGGTCTCAGGGCCTGCTGGGGCACCGACTACCCGTCGACGGACACCGTGAACTGGAAGCGCGAGACCGTAGGCCTGGCTGTCTGCCTGCCCGTCAGGCATATTGCCAGCGAGGAGCCTGCCAACAAGGACAACTATGCCTTTGTGGTGAAGACCGACGGGAAGCACCTCGGTTATAAAATCAACTACACCTCAGCCAACGAGGAGTTTGGCTACCACTCCGCCCGTGAGTGGTTTGACGCCCTGAAGGAATGGAAGCGCGAGGTGGAACAGCCCATCGTTGTAACGGTTAAACAATAAGAGGTGAAAGAAACTATCAAAACACTATCTGCCACGCTGCTGACAGCGGCAGCCCTGCTGCTGGCGGCATGCGGCGGCGACGGCGGCAAGACCGTCGGCTTCGGCAAGGCAGAAGCAGAACGCTCCGTTGCCATCACCGACGAGGAAGGGGTTCCGGCATGTCATGTGCATATTGAACTGGCCTGCGCCAAAGAGAACGGCGGCGAGGCGGCCAAGGCCATCAACGCCACCCTGGCAGAGCAACTGCTGGGAATGGAGGGTGTCTCATTGCAAGCGGCTGCCGACTCGTTTGCCAACAGCTACACCCGCGACTACCGCCGCAACTTCGCCCCACTCTACCGCGAAGACCGCAGCGACCCCGACAAGCGGGCATGGTATGAGTACCGCTACAGCCTCTCTGGCGAGGCTGCCGAGGGGCGCGAGGGCGTCACCGTCTACAAAGCCACCGTTGACTACTACGAGGGGGGTGCCCACGGCATCAACCAGCTGCTGGTGTTCAACTTCGACAACCAGACGGGGCGGCTGCTGATGCTCAGCGAGCTCTTCGTGCCCGGCTTCGAACAGGCACTTGCCGACAAACTGCTGGAAGCGCTGCTGAAGCAGACAGAAGCCAAAGACCTGGACGACCTGCACAACAAGGGCTATCTGTACTCCATGGACATGTTTGCCCCTGAGAACTTCATCCTGGGCAAGGACGGCATCACCTTCATCTACAACCCCTACGAGATTGCCCCCTACGCCATGGGCAAGACCGAACTGATACTGACATACGACGACATGGACGACATCATGAAGAAACCATGAGCAATTACGACATCATAGAGAAATACTTCAAGCAACTGACCGACGCGCAGCGGCAACAGCTGCGGATGCTCGACGGTCTGTACCGTGAGTGGAATGCCAAGATCAACGTCATCTCGCGCAAAGACATCGACAACCTGTACGAGCACCATGTGCTGCACTCGCTGGCCATTGCCAAGATGGCAAACTTCCGTCCCGGCACCACCATTCTGGACTTCGGCACCGGCGGCGGCTTCCCCGGCATACCGTTAGCCATCCTCTTTCCTGAGTGCCAGTTCAAACTCATTGACGGTACGGGCAAGAAAATCCGCGTAGCCCAGGAGGTGGCCACGGCCATCGGCTTGAAGAACTGCAGGCCGGAGCACCTGCGGGGTGAGGACGAGCAAGGACGCTATGACTTCATAGTGAGCCGTGCCGTGATGCCCCTGCCCGACCTTGTGAAGATTGTGCGCAAGAACATCTCCAGGACGCAGCGCAACGCCCTGCCCAACGGCGTCATCTGCCTCAAGGGCGGAGAACTGCAGGCCGAGCTGCAGCCCTTCAGGCATATTGTTGAGACCAATGCCATCAGCAACTGGTTTGACGAAGAATGGTTCCAGGAAAAGAATGTCGTTTACCTACCACTATGATTGAGATAAAACATTTTGTCTGCAACCCACTACAGGAAAACACCTATGTGGTGAGCGATGCCACCGGCGAGGCCGTCATCATAGACTGCGGCGCCCAGTTTGACGACGAGCGGACGGCCATCGTCAACTATATACGCGAAAACCGCCTGAAGCCCGTACACCTGATAAGCACGCATGGGCATTTCGACCATAACTTCGGCAACGACACTATCTGGCGTGAGTTTGGACTGAAGCCCGAAGTGCCTGCCGCCGATGAACACATGATGGACCTGCGCCAACAGGTAAGGCAGATGATGGGTGTCAGTTATGAGCGCGAGGTTCCACCTGTAGGCAGACTGCTGACGGATAGCGACACCATCGCCTTTGGCACCCACCGGCTGACCATCATCCCCACACCCGGCCACACTCCCGGTTCCGTCACCTTCTACTGCGAGGAGGAGAGCGTGGCCTTTACCGGCGACACCCTGTTCCGCATGAGCATTGGCCGCACCGACTTCGAGGGGGGCAGCTGGACAGAGATGCAGCAGAGCCTCCGGCGGCTTGTCCTATTGCCAGCCGACACGAAGGTGTATAGCGGCCATGGCCCGATGACGACCATCGCCGACGAACTGCGCTACAATCCGTATATGCACTAATCAAAGAGATTGTCTATCTCGCTGATCTCGTCCTCATCGAACCATTTAGACAGACGCTCCTTGGCACGCTCCTTGATGCTGGGGTCTACGTCGGTCCACACGGTCTTCAGCACGTATAGCAGCACCGCCAGGTCGTCGCTCAGTCCCACAATGGGTATGGCATCGGGGATGACGTCGAGCGGACTGATCATGTAGCCCAGGGCACCGATGATAAGGGCCTTGTCCTTGGCGCTGACCTGGTCGCTCTGCAGGGTATAGAACAGGATGAGTGCTGCATACACCAGTTTGGCACCGGCCCGCTTGGCTATGCGCGAAATCTTCTCAACAAATTCCGACTGTGAGAACTTGTTGGTGTAACTCATAAAATCGGGTAATTCCATATTCTTCTGTTATTTTATTGTTTCTTGATTCTGATGATTCGTATGCCCGTATGCGACGGATGCTTCTGGAGATACTGCCCAAGCGTCATAGGCTCTTCCACCACCTTGTGATGCAGTTGCGAGGCATTGAGCAGGTGCAGACCGTCGGCATGCCAGACGGCAAACCCTAAGTGGGCAATGTCGAGTCCCGGCTTTGAGCAGGTGATGGCGATGATGTCGCCGTCGCTGACGGCCTGGCGCAGCACCTTGGTGTTACGCACCTGCGACTTGGGAATATAACGGTACTGCCGTCCGCTGAGTGCCTGCTCCTGACGGGCTATCTGTGGCACTAGTTCTGGATGGGCCTTCAGGGCCTTGTAAGCCTGCGGATGGCGGCTCATATAGTTGACCTTGACGGTCTGCAAGGCCGTAAACGGAGGCTTGGGAGCCTGCCGTTCGCTGACCACCTGTCGACGGCTGTTATCGTCAATCCAGTCGGTGAAGTAATGCAGGCGACTGGCATAGCCGTCGAGGCATCCACCCCGGTAGCGCAGTTCCAGCAGCGTGCGCTTGAAGTCGTGCCAGGTATAGCGGTTCCTGTAGACACAGAGTGTCAGCGCCGTCACGTTCTCCACCAGCGTGGTACAGTCCAGTTCGCGGGTGTTGGTGACCAACTGTTCGCGGTCGTTCACCTCTAAGGTATGAGCCACGTAGGGGCGCCCTAGAAAGAGACGGGCAAAATGCAGGGGATAGTTGGTAGTGGCAGGCAGCCGACGGGCATCCGCCAACGCTGCGGCCACAAAACTGCTGTCGCTCTGCTGGGCGGCTGCCGGTGACAGCATAAGTGTCAGTATAGCAAGAAGTACTGCGAGTCTGTTCATTTCTTTCTGTACCGTTTCTTTAACATGAAGTTATAGCCTATGTAGGCATTGAAGGTGCCATAGATGTTGTTGGCAGTGAAGCGCGTTGTATGATAGTTGTTGGTGCGCAGGATGGCACACGCCCCGAGATACCATTTTATGTTGTTGTAAACCAGCGCAAAACGCCCTATACCGTCAAGGTTTACTTTACCAAAGTTGAAGCCATCTTTCTCGTCGGTCATCTTGCCCAGACTGGTCTTATACGACAGCGCCGCCTGGCCTGAGGCGCAGAAACTGAGGTTCTTCATCAGCACCCAGGTGTAGGCATAGCCCCCCGAAAGGCTGAAATCGTTGTAGTCGACGCTGTTGAACATCATGCCGCTGTCTAACTTCACCTCTATGTCACTCCCCAGCCTGCTCTCGACGACGCTCTTCAGTTTGTCGAAGTCAAGCGTCAGCGTGTTCTTGGTAAAGCCTGCACCGGCGAGCCATGAGCCACAACTGATCTTCTGGATGGTGCCGGGGCTGAAAGCAGCGGGATAAGAGAAATGGTGATGGTTGAAGATGTAGTAGGCGTTGACGCCCGTCAGTCCCACGCTGATGCCGTCGAAGGGCACATCCTCCAGCAGACTGCCGTCGATGCCGTAGCCCATCTTCACGTCGCGCATCTTATAGTCGCTGCCGGTACGCCTGTAAAATAGGTCTACGCCTATCTGCGAAGAGTAGATGCTGAAGTCGAACTCGCGCTTGGCGCTGTTGCCGAAGAGTTGGATGTTACGCAGGTCGAAGGTAGTGCCAAGGAATATCCAGCGCCACCCGAAGTAGGGCCCCACCTTCACACGCTGGTCTGGCGAGAACATGATGCTCTGGCCGTTGGAGCTCAGCACGAAATCCTCGAAGTTGCGCTGGGCACGCAGTTCCAGGCACAGTTCGTAATGCGGCGGTTCGATGTAGTCGTTGTCGGTACGGTCAAACTCGCGCACCACCTCTCTGACAGCCTTCATCACCTTGCGGTCGCCCCGTACGACGGAGTCCTTCGGCTCCGTGGTCAGCGGCACCGCAACGCTACGCATGGCGGCAACCACTATCAGGGGTATCAACAGCATCAGCCTCCTCATCTTCTACTTGTCAGATTTTGCCTAATATTCTGTCCATGGCCCAGTTAACGGGTGTGGCCGATACGCTGGTACAGGTGCAGACGGCACGTCCCTGCAGGTGTTCGATGACCTGCTTGATGAGCGGGAACTGCACGTACGGCGGATTGGGCACGATGATATTCTGCTGGCCCTCGCTGGTGTGTAACTGTATGGGGGCATAGTCGAAGACTGAGAAGATGAGTTTCCCCTGGTCGCCGATAATCTCGATGCTGTCCTCACGGGCCGAATCATGGGCCACGAAACACCACATGCCGCTGCCCGAAAGGCCGTTCTCGAAACGGAAGCAGGCCGACACCGTGTCCTCAGCCTGATACAGATGGGCACGGTTGGTGCTGATGCCCTCGGCATCGAGGATGACGCCAAACAGCATCTGCAGCAGGTCCAGTTGGTGGGGGGCCAGGTCGTAGAAATAGCCGCCGCCGGCAATGTCGGGCTGCAGCCGCCAAGGCAGATTCTCAGGGTGGTTGTAGTCTAACTCGCGTGGAGGCACGGCAAAGCGCACCTGCACGTTCATCACCCGCCCTATCAGCCCGTCGTCAACAATCTGCTTCACGCGCAGGAAGTATGGCAGGTGGCGACGGTAGTAGGCCACAAAACAGGGCACGCCCGTACGCTCGGAGATGCTGTTGATGCGGGCACAGTCTTCATACGACGCTGCCAGGGGTTTTTCCACATAGACGGGCTTGCCGGCCTTCATGGCCATGATGGCAAAGGTGGCGTGGCTCGACGGTGGCGTGGCCACATAGACGGCGTTCACGTCGGGGTCGTCAATCAGTTGCTGGGCATCGGTGTACCATCTGGGCACGCCGTGGTTGACGGCGTATGTGCGTGCGCGCTGCTCCTGACGGCTCATGACAGCCACCACCGACGAGCCCTCCACCTCGCTGAAGGCGGGACCGCTTTTCTTCTCGGTCACCTCGCCGCATCCTATGAATCCCCACCTTAGAATCTTCATAAATAGTTTTAATTTTCTGCTAAAACGGTGCAAAGTTACGAAAAAAGTCAGTACCTTTGCAATAAATAATCAAAATAATAACAGATTTTATGGAAAATAAGAACGAAGAAAGCCTCATCAAGACCCGCAGCCCGAGGGCTTGCGTGTCTTACGGCTTCAAGCTCTACATGGGACAGTTCAAGCGCATCTTCCTATCCACATGGTGGGCACAACTGGCTTTCGCCGTCGTCAGCGGTGTGGCAGAGGCTCTGCTCGTAGTCCACTATCCGCTGGTAGTAGCAGCCCTGCTGGCACTGTGGTACGTGCTGTACCGCTTTCTGCTGCGCCCGCGCCTGCAGGCGGTGCTGCCCCCGACGCAGACCACGCTGAAGGTGTGCATGCGCCATCTGGGTCCCTTGTTTGTCGTGGCTTTGGCAACGCTCATGGCCTGCGCGTCGGTATGGCTGCTCACGTCGGTGCCGGCCGTCATCCTCGGCATTGCCAACATCCAGGCTGAGACAGGCGTGCTCTACGGCGACGCCCTGGGCATGCCCGACTACATGAAATGGCTGACGATAGCGGTGTTCACGTTCTCGGCCTTCATGCAGCAGTATATCTATCTGGCCTACTTCTTCCCCATACGCTATGCCCTGGGCAGCATTCAGGCTGACGAGGCAGAGCGCCAGAACGCCCTAAACAAAATACAGAACAAAGCATGAAACAACGAATACTTTTCATTGACCGCGACGGCACGCTGATTCGCGAGCCCGAGGACGAGCAGATTGACTCGTTCCAGAAACTGCGCTTTACGGAAGGCATGTTCCAGCACCTGGGATTCATCTGCCGTAACCTGGACTTCCGCTTAGTGATGGTCAGCAATCAGGACGGGCTGGGCACACCGTCCTTCCCTGAGGACACCTTCTGGCCCGTCCATAACTTCATACTCCAGTCGCTGGCCGACGAGGGCATCACCTTCGACGAACAGCTCATTGACCGCCACTTCCCCGAGGACAACGCACCGACGCGCAAGCCCGGCACAGGCATGGTAGAGAAATACATGAACGACCCGCAGTACGACATGGCGGGCTCCTACGTCATCGGCGACCGCGAAAGCGACGCCCAACTGGCGCGTAACATGGGCTGTAAGGCGCTCATCCTGGGGCGCGACGGCATGACCTGGCAGAAGATAGCCGAACTGCTGTTTGCCGGGGAGCGCACGGCTGAGGTAAGGCGCACGACGAAGGAGACGGATATATATATTAAGGTGAACCTTGACGGCACCGGCCGTTGCGACATCAGCACCGGACTGGGATTCTTCGACCACATGCTGGAGCAGATAGGCAAGCACGGCATGATGGACCTGACCATCCACACCCACGGCGACCTGCATGTGGACGAGCACCACACCATCGAGGACACGGCCCTGGCGCTGGGCGAGGCCCTGCTGAAGGGACTGGGCGACAAGCGTGGCATTGAGCGCTACGGCTATGCGCTGCCCATGGACGACTGTCTGTGCCAGGTATGTCTCGACTTCGGGGGCCGTCCCTGGCTGGTGTGGGATGCTGAGTTCAAGCGCGAGCGTGTCGGCGAAATGCCTACGGAGATGTTCCTGCACTTCTTCAAGAGTCTGAGCGATGCTGCCCGCATGAACCTGAACATCAAGGCTGAAGGACAGAACGAGCACCATAAGATTGAGGGTATCTTCAAGGCTCTGGCACGTGCGCTGAAGATGGCCGTCCACCGCGATGTCTATCACTACGAGCTGCCGTCAACGAAGGGTACGCTCTGAGTGTTCTTCACAAGCGCTCTCTGCTGCTGTAACTGCTCAGTCGTCATGCTTACAGGACAAAAATCTTCAAAAATCTTACAAAAATGGATGCGCGTGAGAAGATTTTTGTTAACCCGCATTGCAGATGAAGTCTACGTAACTTATTGGTTCTCAGGAGGTGGA
>CAMYZO010000100.1 GCA_947303855.1 uncultured Prevotellaceae bacterium | reverse complement strand
GCGGCATCAGCGATGCCCGGGAAGCCACCCGCCAGGCCATGAGCGAGGTGTCGGTAGCCGTTATCTCGTGTACGTTAGTGTTTATGGCAGTGTTCATCCCCGTGACCTTCATGGGAGGCACGTCGGGCACGTTCTTCACCCAGTTCGGCGTAACCATCGCCTCGTCGGTCGGTCTGTCGTGCGTGTCGGCCCTGACGCTCTGTCCTGCCCTCTGCGCCATCATGCTGAAAGTCTCCCCCAACTCCTCCGAAGGAGGGGAGAGGAAGAGCCTTGCCTATTATACGAAAATGGCTTACACCGTTAGCTATAACGCCATCTTCCGCAAGTACAGCAAAAGCGTGCAGAAGTTCATCAAGCGCCCCGCCCTGGCATGGGGACTGTTGGCCATTGCTGCCGTGCTGCTCGTGTTCTTTATGACGAACCTGCCGTCGGGTCTCGTGCCGCAGGAAGACCAGGGTGTCTTCCTCGCTGAGATACGTGCACCGGAGGGCTATACGCTGAAGCAGACGCAAGAACTGACAAAACAGGTGGAGGCGAAGGTGAAGGAGATTCCCGAACTGGAGAGCTTTGCCACGGCCTGCGGCTACGGCCTGATTTCGGGCAATGGTTCCAACTATGCCACGCTCGTCGTTCGTCTGAAGAACTGGGACGACCGCCCCGGCATGAACCACCTCATAGACCTTGTCATAGGCCGTATCTACTTTGCCTGCAAGGATATCAAGAACGTGCAGGTGCTGCCCTTCCAGCTGCCACAGGTGCCGGGCTACGGTTCGAGCAACAGCGTGAGCCTGGTGGTGCAGGACCCCTCCGACGGCAACTTGTCGGAGTTTGCCCAGCACACTCAGAAATTCCTGAACAAACTGTCGGAGCGGCCTGAAATCAGCATGGCCATGTCGTCTTACTCAGAGCGTTTCCCGAAGTTCCAGGTTGAGGTTGATGCCACCCAGTGCGACCGTGCCGGCGTATCGCCCAAGACAGTGCTCGGCACACTCGGCTCCTACTGCGGCGGCGCGTACATAGGCAACTTCAACCAGTTCGGTAAGGTTTACCGCATCATGGCTGCTGCCTCGCCCGAGTACCGCCTCGACCCGTCGTCGCTGAACAACATCTTCGTCAAGGTGAAGGGCGGCAAGATGGCTCCGCTTGCTGAGTTCGTCTCGCTGAAGGAGATTGTCGGTCCGGCGAACATTGAGCACTTCAACCTGTACCAGAGCATCACCTGTAACATCATGGCCAACGGCTGCAGTGAGGGTGAGGTTCACAAGATTATCGCAGAGCTGTTTGAGAAAGAGATGCCTAAAGGCTACACCTACGAGTACAGCGCTATGTCGCGCGAGGTAGAGGAAGCCGCCGGCTCCAACACGACCCTCATAATATATATAATATGTGTCATCCTCATCTATCTCATTCTTGCCTCGCTCTATAACTCCTGGTTCACACCGTGGGCTGTGCTGTTCTCCGTACCCTTCGGCCTCATGGGTGCCTTCGTCTTCGCCTACCTCGGTTCGTTGCTCAACCTGCCCGGCATGGATAATAACATCTACCTGCAGACGGGTGTCATCATGCTCATCGGCTTGTTGGCAAAGACGGCAATCCTGATTACCGAGTTCGCCTCAGAGCGCCGTGCCCAGGGCTTGACTATCAGCGAGGCTGCCTTTGAGGCCTGCAAGGAGCGTCTGCGCCCTATCCTGATGACGGTGGCCACGATGATTATCGGCATGGTGCCCCTTGTTATTGAGGGTGGTGCCGGTGCTAACGGTAACCGCGCCCTCGCCCTCGGTGTCATCGGCGGCATGACGGTCGGCACCATCGCTCTGCTGTTTGTCGTCCCTGCCTTCTTCATCGTGTTCCAGAAACTCCATGAGCGGTTCCAGGGGAAGGCGGTCGAGAATTGAGAATTGAGAATTGAAAATTGAGAATTATGAATTGTAAGCATATCTTTATCGTAACCGCCGTGAGCATGACGCTCACGGGTTGCGGATTATATAACAAATACGAGCAGAAAACCGAGGCTCCTGCTGATGCTTTCGGTATCCTGTCAGACGGTAACGGTAACTACTCCCCTCCCTCACAGGGAGGGGCTGGGGGAGAGTCTTCCATCGCTCAGATGTCGTGGCGTGAGTTCTTTACCGACCCGCTACTGCAGCAACTCATCGAACAGGTTCTGGCCAGCAATACCGACCTGAACTCAGCCCGCATCGCCGTGGAGAAGAGCGAGGCTTCGCTGAAAGCCGCTCGCCTGGCCTACCTGCCCTCGCTCGCCTTTGCACCGCAGGGAACGCTGGCCAGTTTCGACGGCTCTGCGCCTGCCAAGACCTACAACCTGCAGTTGCAGGCATCGTGGGATATCGATGTGTTCGGCTCTATCACCAACAAGAAGCGTGCCGCCAAGGCCGTGCTGCTACAGGCGCAGCTGGCTGAGGAGTCTACGCGCGCCAACCTCATCTCGACCACGGCCCAGCAGTATTACAGACTGCAGATGCTCGACCGCCAGTTAGAGATTCTGACTATGACCGACAGCCTGTGGGCTGCCTCACTCGAGATGCAGAAAGCGATGTGGGAGAACGGTAAGGCCTATAGCACCGCCGTCAACCAGCTGGAGTCGTCGTGGCTGAGCGTCAAGACGCAGCTCGCCGACATCCGGCGCAGCATCCGTTCCACCGAGAATGCTATCTGCAAGCTGCTGGGCATCACCCCGCAGCCCATCAGTCGCAACAAGTGGGGCTCCGCGGCCCTGCACCATCCCGACGCCAAGGGCGACACCGGCCAGCGTATGTTCGACACGCAGTTCCTGAAAATCGGCGTGCCGGCCAGTATGCTTGAGCGCCGTCCCGACATCCGTCTGGCCAACGCCGCTATGGAAGAAGCCTTCTACAACACCCAGACTGCCCGCGCATCCTTCTTCCCCGGCATCACGCTGTCAGGCACGCTGGGGTGGACCAACAACAGCGGTGCCGGCATCGTCAATCCCGGCAAACTGCTGTGGAACGCCGTGGGACAGCTTACCCAGCCCATCTTCCAGCGCGGGTCCATCAAAGCCAACTACAAGATTAAGCAGCTTACGGAAGAGGATTTGCAGAAGAAGTATGTGCAGACGGTCATTGAAGCCGGTAACCAGGTGAACGAGACCCTGGCCGACTGTCAGACCGCCCGTGAGAAACACCAGTACTACCACCGTCAGGTGGAGGTGCTCAATGAAGCTTACGTGGGTACTCACGAACTGATGGACAATGGTAAGGCCAGCTACCTGGAGGTGCTTACCGCTCAGGAATCACTACTTAGCGCACAGATTAATGAAGTGTCGAACATGTACAACGGCGCCAGGGCCGTCATTGCCCTCTACGTCGCCCTCGGCGGCGGCACGAAATAAGTGGTGTCTCGCCGTGGCTGTCGTTCTGTTGGCAGCCACGGCGCAAGGCACTGCACAGAACATCCTTCAGCGTGCTGACAGCATGCTGACGCTGAAGTATCGTAAGGGGGGCGTCGACACGGCATACATCACACGGCCATCGACAAAGTGGACCATTACGGCACGGATGAATGTGTCGGGAGCAAAAATCGAGACCGAGGGCATAGACCGCTCGTCTATGCCCTCCGGGACTGAGGACGGCCTGCACTTCAAGTCGGAAATGGAAGCCAACAGGAAAGCCACGCTCAGCGTGGGCGTCAGTTACCTCGGCCTTTCGCTCAGTGCTTCGCTCAATCCCGCCAAGATGATGGGCAAGTACCGTGACTACGAACTCAACTTCAACAGTTACGGACGGCGCTTCGGCTTTGACATCATCTATCAGGATGCTAAGAACTACACTGGCTGGCACGACCACGACGGCATGGAGCGCATCGGGCTTCCTGACGGCAAACTGTCGGTGAAGACGCTGAACGTGAATGCCTTCTACGTCTTCAACAGCCGCCGTTTCTCCTATCCCGCTGCCTTCTCACAGAGTTATATCCAGCGCCGCTCTGCCGGCAGCTTTCTCCTGGCAGCGTCGGGCATGGGGCAGCATGCCACCCTCGACTGGGAGCAGGAGATGCAACTGAAGATGACGAACATCAGTCTCGGCGCGGGCTATGGCTACAACTGCGTGCCCGGTCGGGGGTGGCTGCTGCATGTCTCTGCCCTGCCTACGTTCATCGTCTATAGCAATACATCAATGTCTTTCGGCGATACCAGCGTGCCGCTCCATTACCACTTTCCTGAGGCCATTATCACGGGGCGCGGTGCCGTCGTCCGCCAGTGGGGCAACAAGTTCGTCGGCATGTCGATGATATTCAATTTTACCAATATAGGCCATGAGGATACGCTCGCCATATATAACATCAAATGGCGCGTCCGTACATCCTTCGGGCTGAGACTATAAAAAAATGAAGCAAGTACTACTATCACTATGGATGTTGCTGGCTCTGTGTTCTGCGTCAGCACAAGAGATTATCGACAGGAGTCTGGCACGCCACGACTTCCTCTATGCCGGTGAAGGCAAGCAGCAGCGTATGTATATCGTCAAGGACGGACAGGTGGTCTGGCAGTGGCGTAATCCTGAGGGGCGCGGCGAGATTAGCGACGCTGTGCTGCTGAAAGGCTACGGCCCGACGGGCGAAGGCACAGTGCTCGTGGCCCATCAGTACGGCATTTGCGAGGTGAGCATCGGCCAGACGGGAACCGACGGCGACGTGCTGTGGCGTTACGAAGCGCCGGCGGGCACGGAGATTCACACCATCCAGCCCATCGGGCGCAAGCATGTGCTGTTCGTACAGAACGGCCAGCCCGCCAAGGTGGTGGTCATGTCCATCCCTGACTGCCAGGTGGTACACGAGTTTGAGGTGCCTGCCTCGAAGGGTGTCCACGGACAGTTCCGCAACGCCAGGCTGACCACCCGCGGCACCCTGCTGCTGGCTCACATGGGACAGGGCTACGTGGCGGAATACAGTGTCGAGGGTAACGAACTGGCGCGTTGGGAGATTCCCGCTCCCTGGTCGGTGTCGGAACTGGACAAGGAGCATCTGCTCTTCGTGGGACGCGGCGTGGTGCGCGAGATAGACCGCAACAACGGTCAGGACAAGGTGGTGGGCGACATCAAGACCGCCGCCTACGGCATCAAGTCGGTGCAGAAGGCGGTGCGCCTGAAGAACGGCAACACCATTGTCAACGACTGGCATAACGAGTGGCGCACACCCCTCGACACGCTGAATGCGCCTGTGCAGGCCATAGAGATTGATAAGAACGGACAGGTGGTGTGGCAGTTGTGTGCCTGGAAAGACCCCGACCTCGGCCCCTCGACCACCATCCAGCCGCTGGACCAGGCCGTGAACCGCGACCGTCTGTTCTTCGGCCATTTCAACGGGCGCAGTCCCAAGCAGATGTCGGGCATCAACCAGCCTATAGGCGAGGGACGTGGCATCCATCCCGGCCGGGTGGCGTGGATCCACAGCCCGGGCGTGGCCGCCTGGGACGGACGTACCGGTCTGTGGGTGGAAGACCGCTGGAACAACCAGCAGAAAGCCGATGCGATGGTGAACGAGGCCATCCTGCAGCTGACGGGCGAGAAAACCGTCAGGAAGGGCTGGGCGGCCCTGTTCAAGCATTTCAACAAGGAGCACGGCAGGGGCAGTCGCGGCTATAAGAAGGGGGAGATGATAGCCGTGAAACTGAACCTGAACAACGCGCTGACCCACCGCGACACCATTGAGCTGAACTCCTCGCCCTTCGTCACGCTGGCCCTGGTACGCTCGATGGTCAGGGAGGGCGGCATCCGCCAGCAGGATATCGTTCTTTGCGAACCCAGCCGCGCCATCACCGACTCTATCTACAACAAGGTTCACCGCGAGTTCCCGCAGGTGCGCTTCATCGACAATATCGGCGGCGACGGACGTGAGAAATGCGAGTATTATCCCGAGAAGATTGTCTATTCGCAGGATAACGGCAAGCTGGCACGCGGTCTGGCGAAGTGCATTGTCGATGCCGACTACCTCATCAACACGTCGCTGCTGAAGACCCACGTTGGCCCCGGCGTGACGCTGACCTCCAAGAACTGGTATGGCGCTACTGACATCGCCATCAGGTGGCAGAAGAACGCCCACAACAACTTCAGCCAGGACAAGCGTAGCGGCAAGCCCGGCTACAAGACCTTCGTCGACTGGATGAGCCACAGGCACCTGGGACAGAAGACACTATTCTTCCTCATCGACGGCACTTACGGTTCGCGCCACGTCAACGGCAAGCCTGCCCCGAAATGGCAGAAGCCGCCCTTCAACAACGACTGGTGCTGCTCTCTCATCGTCTCTCAGGACGAGGTGGCCTGCGATGCCGTCAGCATGGACCTCATCATCAGCGAGTGGCCTGAGTATGGCAGCCTGAACTACTGCGACGAGTATCTGGTTGAAGCCGCCTCGCTGCCCACCCCTCCCAGCGGAACGGTCTACAAGCAGGAGGGCAAGCCCATAGAAAAACCTCTCGGACTGATGGAGCACTGCGACAAGAACCGCCACTACACCAAGATTGACTTGCAGTACAAGCAGATAGAGCGTTAGCGGCAGGGGGAAGAAAAAACGCGAAAAATTTGGAAGATAGTAAAAAAATGCCTATCTTTGCCGTCGGAAAAAGCGTCACGGAAATTCCGTGGCGGAAATTCCGTGATTAAAAATAGCGGCAGTAAGTATGGCTAAGAAAGTCCAAAACGTTAGAAACCCCTTTGTTTATCAGGGTTATATCAGTCCGTCATACTTTTGTGATCGTACTGTTGAGACCGAAGAATTGATTGCAAATCTGCAAAATGGGCGCAATACAGTGTTGATTTCTCCTCGCAGAATTGGTAAAACCGGGCTTATTAAGAACGCGTTTTACCATATTCTGGAGCAGGAAAAGGATGCGAAATGCCTGTATGTCGATATCTTCGCAACAAAGAATCAGCACGATTTCGTGCAGTTGCTGGGTACCGTCATTGCCCAGGAGGTTTTGTCCAGGGAACGAAGAGCCGTTAAGCGACTGCTGGAGTTTTTCGGTTCCTGGCGCCCCGTGTTCAGCACCGATCCCATGACTGGCCAGCCCACCGTGTCTGTCAGTATAGAACCCACGATGACGGAGCTGACGCTAAAAACCGTCTTTGACTACCTGAATCAGAACAAGCGTGAGGTGTATATTGCCATTGACGAGTTCCAGCAGATAACGAACTATCCTGATTCGGGTATCGAGGCGCTGCTGCGTTCCTATATTCAGTTTGCCCCCAATGTGCATTTTGTGTTCTCAGGCAGCAAGCGCCATCTGATGTCGCAGATTTTCCATTCCCCTGATCGTCCGTTCTATCAGAGCACTGTCTCTATGGGACTTGAACCGTTGCATGAGGAAATCTACTACGACTTTGCCCGCCGTTTCTTTGAGAATAAGAAAGGCAGTCTCAGTCAGGACATCTTCCATGACATCTACCAGCGCTTTGAAGGTGTCACTCGCAATATCCAGCTCATGCTCAACCGGCTGTATGAGACCGAGCGGCATGTCACCAAGAAAGAACAGGAGGACGAGGCTGTATGGCATATCGTCAACAGAAATTCCATGCAGTATGAAGAGCTGATAGGCTTCATGACCGACAATCAGCTGGCTGTTGTCAGAGCCATTGCCAAGGACGGACTTGTGGAGAGCCCCCAGGGCGCCGACTTCCTCAAGCGTTACGACCTGCCCAGTTCGAGCAGTGTCAAGACCGCTCTTGACGTGCTGGCAGACAAGGACATCGTCTACCGCACGCCAGCCGGCTACATCGTTTATGACCATTTCTTCGCCATTTGGCTCAAGCGTCTGTAGTTCCATTATGGGTTTGAATAAAACAGCATATAGCATGAAAGTCTTACACAACACCTTCATTACCGTCCTCATGATGCTCTGCGTCACGGCAGGCACTGATGTTAAAGCGCAGTCGCTTCTGCGCCGGCAAGGCACCGCCACGCAGCTGACAGTTGACGGTAAGCCCACCTTGCTTTTAGGCGGCGAACTGAGCAATTCGGCCGTGTCGAGTGTCGCCGATGTTGACGTGGTCATTCCCCAGGTAGCCCAGTAGGGACTTAATACCGTTCTTGTGCCCGTCTACTGGGATCTGATGGAGCCGGCGCAGGGCAGGTTTGATTTTTCGCTCATCGACCGTACCATCAAGCAGGCGCGTGAGAACCAGCTGAAGGTGGTGTTCCTGTGGTTCGGCGCATGGAAGAACTCTATGTCGTGCTATGCCCCGCTGTGGTTTAAGAAGAATGTAAAGAAGTATCCGCGCTGCATGACTAAGAACGGCAAGCCGTTAGAGATAGCCAGTCCTTTCAGCGACGAGGTCTTCCGGGCCGACAGCAGTGCCTTCACGGCCCTGATGCACCATCTGGCTGAGGTGGACGGCTCGCAACACACCGTTGTCATGATGCAGATAGAGAACGAGATAGGGATGCTGGAAGATGCCCGCGACTATTCGCCAACAGCTACCCGGCTGTTCAACAGTACGCTGCCCGCCGAACTGGTCTCTTACCTGAAGGCTCACGAACGGGAGCTCGATCAGAACCATCAGGGTCGTCATGCCCGCATCAACATGGACGAATGGAAAATCCTACACGTAGTGCTGTACGAGTATTTTTAACATCCCTTTTTTGGAACTTCCAGCTTTTTTTTTGTTGCAACCTTGCCACCATGGCACACTGCTCAGGACTGTCATAACGTTTGAAATTGTCTTGTGCTGTCATACTAAAATCCGCTCTGTTATCTGATTGTATTTATCCTTCTTGCAGAATTTCGTCCACAATGTATCTGTCGCTCATCGCCTGTAGCCCCCGCGATGGGTCGGCGAAGAAAGTGTAAGTGCGTGAATTGTAGAAGCGGTCGAGGGCTTCCTCTTCGCTGATATTCAGTTCTTGTGCGAGCATTAGGATAATGCGGCTCTGCTTACGCCAACGGACGGAATCTCTCATAAGACATTTGGGGTTAGTGGCACAGCCTCGATAAAACGGAGACAGCGGTTGATGACAGACTGATTGATGATGCAAAGCTGATGGTTCACAGGCTTGTAGCGCAGTTGACCGAGGGCTTGTTCGGCAGAGATGATTCCCATGGTGTAATCCTCCACGGTGTCGATGACGTTGTCGTTGGCCACGCCGCCCTCCACGATGTCATACTGCTGCCAGAGTTTTTCGCCGGCACGACAAGCCACCACGTAGTCGAGCCATTCCAGATTGTATTCATCGAAATGCAGCCAACGACTCTGGCTGGCAAGTGTCTCGTCGAAGTGATAGACGTTGAGTTGAGGAATCCCGTTGCGCGTCTTGCGCTCGGTGACCAACTGTGCCCACCTCTCAGCTTGCGTGCGTAGCGAGGTGAGGTAGAAGCCTTGCCCGAAATCGAGGTTGCGACGTCCACGGGATGCTTGGGACTGGCTGACTGCGGCGTAGGAACCGTGATAGAGTGTTATCATGGCTGTATAAGTTAAGTTTCGCTTTGCTCTCGCTGCTCGCTCAGTTCCCAGTTTTGGAGCGTTTCGGCTATGTCCTCAGCTACGTAGTCGAGACTCTGCGTGTGCAATAAATCGTAGTGGCGCATAAGTCGCTGGTGAATGAGGTCTTGCCGCTTCAGTCTTCTATACATAGCCTGGGGCGTGATGCCAAGCAACCTGGCTCCGCTTTCCACAGCCATCGTGGCGAAGTGGATGCGGTCGTAGGCAGGTGTCCTGTTATAAGTCGTTCCAGTCATAATCATTTTACTGCTTATCTGAATACGGCGACAAAGTTAATCAAAATTATTCAATATCTCGCTGGAACTCCAACTTTTTTACGAGAAATGAGCAGAAAATAATAGAAATCTACAGCATAGCAAACGGAAAAAATCAAGGTGGCGGAGAAAGAACCCACGGCTTGGATTATTTGTCCCAAGCCGTGGGATTAATAGCAGGCCATGCGCTAATTGCGCATCCATTTTGTTGCCACCTTGTCACCTTTGTTGCCACCGTGTAAAGCACTGGTATTCAGTGGTATAATATAAGGGTGGCAAGGTTGCAACAATTTACGGTAATCGTTTATTTAGCTTCTACTACCCGCATGATACTACATGACGGGGTATGATTATTACTTCACTAAAACTTTCTTGACCGTACCGTCTTCTGACACGACAATGTTTATGCCCTTCTGCAGTTTGCCAAGCCTTCTGCCATTGGTAGAATAGATACGCACGTTGGACTCTGTAGCCTTCAAAGTCTGCGTGATGCCCGAGATGGCATTCGGACTTACCTTGATGCCGTAGATTTTCACCTCGCCTTCAGATGGAGCACGCGTCGGACGCGAAACACTGCTACCGTAAATGGAGTAGATATAGACATGAGTGTCGTCTTCCACGTCGTAACTGAACACGACGTCACCCTTCTCTGTCTTTGAGGCCACCATGGGTGTGCCGTTGCCAATCTGAACCACTAACTGGGCATTACCGACCGTCTTCACGCTCACCGTAATAAGTCCCTTGCCAGCAGGCACCTTCAGGATGATTCCCGTGAAGTTGTTCTTCACATCGTCAGAACCCGGCATGGCGTTTGCTATCTGCCCCATGTTCGTTGTATGTCTGATAACAATACTGCCGTCCGTAGCATCGTAGCTGCCGTCACCGGTATTGTAGTAGACGTCGTTCACCACATTGTCCGACAAGTCCTGACCGCTAAGATTTTCGGCAGTCACCTCTGCCTCAGCCTCTACAGGATTAATAATCATCGCCTCCACAATATGATTCTTGAAAACATCCCAGCCATTTGTATTCTCATATAATGCCTTAGTACCATTAGGAACATATAGAGTCATGCCTATAGGTTCTGTGCTTATGGTGTTTGTCTCCAAGTCAGTATGTCCGAAAGCAGTATTTGATATGGGCAGTGGTTTTTCTACCAACGAATTTACTGTCTTAAGATTTGTGCAATTATAGAAGGCATAGCCTTCGATGGTCTCGACAGACTTACCAATGGTAACGGTCTTAAGGTTTGAACACCTGGAGAAGGCACTTTGGCCTATGCCCTTTACCGTATTGCCAGTATTGACTGAGATAAGGTCATCACAGCCATAGAACGCCCCCCAGTCAGTGCCGTTTATCTTGGTTACTCCTTCCGGAATCACAAGATTCTTGACCAACTCACCGTTCAGATAGAGATGTCGGGCCATGCTTAAGGGATTATCTGCAAACTCTACTGCACACCAGGCAGCCAAGTCCTTGATATGGACGGCAGCCAGACCTGTACAGGCTTGGAAAGCACTTTGATTGATTTTCTTCAGACTTGCAGGGAAGGTGACACTTACCAGATTTTCCCATCCTCTGAACACATAAGAGCTGATTTCGGTCACCCCCTCAGGAATAATCAAATCCTTTATCTCCTGACCGTCCATAAAAAGGTGTTTAGCGACACTCAACGGATTAGCTTCAATATAGTTAGGGAATTGTATCTTACACCATGCTGCCAAATCCTTGACATAAACCGCCGATAGGCCAGTGCAGTCGCGGAAGGCACTTGTGGTGGTGATGCTCTCCAGACTTGAAGGGATAGTGATGCTTTTAAGGTTCTTCCAGCCCTGGAAAATCGGTGAGCTAACAGTCTTCACGCCTTCAGGAATAACGAAATCGTGTATTTCCTGACCATCTATAAAAAGGTGTTGGGCATAATAAAGAGGATTGCTGGAAGAGCCATTCATATTGATATTGTACCATGCGGCAATATCCTTGATATGGACGGCAGTGAGACCAGTACATCCGCGGAAAGCGCTCGTCTCAATGGTGGTTACTCCTGAATGAATTGACACGCTTTTCAGACCCTCACATCCGTGGAAAGCATACTGGCCTATGGTGGTTATGCCGTCTGGAATAATCAAGTCGGTAACCTCCTTGCCATTGAGGAAGAGATGCTTGGCATAAAGAAGCGGGTTGCTGAAATAACCACCTTGTTTAATCCTACACCATGCCGTCAGGTCTGTAATATTAACGGCTGTAAGGCCAGTACAATCTTGGTTTTTGCAACTTGCTGTGTACCAGCATATTTCGATTAAAATGGTAGAAAAGTAAATATGTAGATTCTATGGATAGAGAAAAATATGGAGATTTAACATATTTAACTTTTTATAACAGCATCTTGGGCTCTAAAAATAAAAAGATGCAGCAATGTTTTAACAAGAATAATCTGGAGAGATTTAACTTTGGAAGGAATAAAAACAATGATTTGTAATAAAAAGTGTGAAAATATTGCAAAAAATCAGGGTTTATTAATTTTGTTTTATAGAAAATGACTAACTTTGCAAAACAAACTTTATAAAATCGTATAATTCTTATTAAATGAAATTTATATGAGTATCAGTAAAGATGTCATCAAACAGTGCCTGATTAGTAAGCAGCGCGAGGTAGATGAGGCGGTGATTGTGAACCGTCCCATAGACTTTGAAGAGAATGGCAACTATGTGATAGTTGGCGTGAGACATGCGGGTAAGTCGTACCTGCTGTATCAGCGTGTGCGTCAGCTACAGGCAGCAGGAAAGGGATGGGACGAGATTCTGTTTGTGGACTTTGAGGATGAGCGTCTGGCGGAATTCCAGACGGAAGACTTCAACAGTCTGCTGGAGGCCCATCTAGAACTGTATGGTAAAAAGCCAGTGGTTTTTCTGGACGAGGTGCAGAACATTCCGCACTGGGATAAGTTCGTGCGAAGGTTGACTGATGCGAAATATAGGGTCTATGTGACTGGCAGCAATGCGAAGATGCTGAGCAAGGAGGTGGCAACTACGTTGGGCGGCCGGTTCTTTATCTATGATGCGTACCCATATTCATTCAAAGAGTATCTGGCAGCGCAGCATGTCGAGTTAAAGGAGCATTGGGAGTATGACACGATTCAGAGAAGCGAGGTGAAACGACATCTGAATGAGTACTTCTATTACGGTGGTCTGCCAGAGATCCAGTCGTTTAAGAACAAGCGGGCTATGCTTTCGAGCTTATATCAGAAGATTTACCTGGGTGACATCTGTGCCCGAAACAATATTAAGAACGACAGAGTGCTGAACATCCTGATCAAGAAGATGGCAGAGAGCGTGAAGCAACCACTGTCGTATAACAGACTGAAGAATGTGATAGTGTCAACGGGGTCGCCCATCAGTGTGCCTACTACGATAGACTATGTGGATTACGCCTCTGACAGTTGGCTGATACTGCCTATGGAGAACGAGGTCGGGAAGCTGACGGAAAAGGAAATGCAGAAGAAATACTATTTCGTTGACAACGGGTTGCTGAACCTGTTCCTAATGAACTCAGAGACGTCGCTACTGGAAAACATGGTGGCGGTGGAACTGTGCAGGCGGTTTGGCAAAAAGAATGTGTTTTTCC
>CAMYZO010000099.1 GCA_947303855.1 uncultured Prevotellaceae bacterium | reverse complement strand
AGTAGAAGCCCATCTTGTCGGCCACGCGGAAGGCAGCCTCTGGCGGGCACCAGGAATGGAAACGCAGGTGATTCAGACCATACTCACGGGCAGTGGCAAAGACCTTCGACCAGCCCCGCTCGTCGGTAGGTGGCGTGCCCTTCAATGGGAAGACGCAGCACTCCAGAGTGCCGCGCAGGAAGGTGGGCCTGCCGTTTATCAGCAGCCGGTGGCCTTGAGCCTTGAAGCTGCGCATACCAAAGGTGACCTCGCGCTGCTGGCTGCCGGCCTTGACGGTCAGGGTGTAGAGGTTGGGCGTAAACTCGTCCCACAGCTTCATGCCGCCGACAGGCAGCACGTAGACACCCTTGCCGTGTTTCTCGGCACTGATGGCCGCGCCGTTGAGCAGGAACTGGCAGTCGGGGCCGTCCACCTTGACCGTTACCTGCCGCTTGTCAATGTCTGGATACACCTGTACGTCCTTGATGGCAGGTATGACGCTCAGCTGCATCCGTCCCAGCACACCGTTCCACATAATCTGTGTGTCGTTGGTATAGCTGTGAGCCAGGTTGTCGGTGCTGATGTCGTGCTTCTTGCGGTTGTCGATGGTCAGCGTCAGACGGTGCCTGCCCTCGACGAGACCACCTCTTATATAATAGATATGTGGCGACACCAGACTCTCCTGCTTCTGCCCCACCTCCTCGCCGTCAACGGCCAGCCGGCTCTGCCACATAACGCGTTCAAGGTACAACTGAAGTGATTTTCCGGCCATCTCGCGGGTGATATAGACGTCGCGCTCATAGACGGCCTCGCCTGTGAACGAGCGCTTGCGCGTCAGCCGCGACAGCTGGGGCTTCTCCAGCTTCGGCGCCAGCCTGTTGGGTGAGCCGTAGCCTGCATCGTCCAGCGTGCCAGGAAGGGTGATGGGACGGTAGACATTTCCTAATTTGACTTTCCATTCGCCACTGATATCGATGCTCTGCTGTGCAGCACCCGGAAGTGGCAGAAAAACGGTCAGCAGTGTCAGTATGATGTTTCTCATAAAGGGTATGGTTGACTAATTCCAAAGGATAGAGGCGTTCATTGCCATTCGTTCAGCCTGGCGCTGGCCTCTATGCGGTTTTCCAACCGGTCATCGAGGGCAGGGTAGAAGTCGATGCCCGTTGCTTGTTCCACCTCGTCGACGGTGCAGACAACATCGTCAAGGGCCACCTTCCGCCCGTCGTTCTTGAAGATGAAACCAATGGCCTTGGCCTGCCCTGTACGGCACATGATAACCTTGAAGAAGCCGTCGGGGACGCGGACATGGCCACGGCCGATGGTCTTCGGCGTAGATGAGGTGTATAGAGGGCCGCAAACAATGTCGATGGCTCCATAGCGGCGGGCCCAGTCGCGGCAGAGGTTCTCCAGCGCGTTCCACTCGTACTTGTTCAGGTAATGGTTCTGAGGGCAGATGTTGGTGAAGAGGAACGACTCACGCATGGCTGTGGCATCCCATTTGTTGTCGCCAGCCGGACACATGTGGCCGCGGTCGTAGCGCGAGTTGTAGTAGTCGGCATCGGTGGCGCGGGGCTCCACATCGGTGTCTTCGGTAAACAGTTCTTCCTTCCGCTGGTGACGGCCGTAGGTATGGGTTTTCGTCAGGTGCCAGGCCACCCAGTTGGGGCAGCGTGTCTCTTTATTATAAGAGGTGGTGTAACCCGTGCGCCGCAGAATCTGCTCAGGACGATCGTTCAGTGGTGCCGGTAGCTCATACTCAGTGACTTTGCTCCGGGTGACTTCTGTTGTACTGGTGTCGTACAGCGTGTTTACAGTCTTTGTGCCGGCCTCGCTCTTTCGGCAAGCGGTGAGTAGCAGGCAAAATAAAAATGTGATGAAGAATTGTTTTGTCATAAGGATGCAAAGGTATTATTTTTTTCTGAAAGTAGCAAGTTTTTTCTCCATTTCTCGCTTATTCCTTAGAAATCAATTTAAAAAACTGAAAAAAATTGCGGGAATGAAAAAAAATGAGTAACTTTGCACCCTAAAACGTGAAAAGAAGCGTGAAAATTAAGGAAGTTTTGAGCGCCCTTGAACAATTCGCGCCCCTGCCCTTGCAGGAAAGCTGGGACAATGCCGGCTTGCAAGTAGGACTGACAGAGGCGGAGGTTTCAGGGGCATTATTGTGTCTGGACGTCACCGAACGGGTGATAGACGAGGCCGTGCAGAAGGGCTGTAACCTGGTGGTGAGCCACCATCCCCTGCTGTTCCGCGGACTGAAGCAGATTAGTGACCTGACCGATGTGCAGCGCACGGTGGTGAAGGCCATCCGTGAGGGTGTCTGTGTGGTGTCGATGCATACCAACATGGACAATGCCAAGGGCGGGGTGAACTTCAAGATTGCCGAAAAGCTGGGCCTGGCTGATACAATATTCCTGAACCCTAAACGAGTGGGGGATATAGAGTGTGGCAGCGGTGTGATAGGCACGCTGACAGCACCGATGGCAGCCCGTGACTTCGTGCAGCAGGTGAAGCAGACCTTTGGCGTGGCGTGTGCCATGACCAATGAGCTGCTGCAGCGGCCAGTGGCCAAGGTGGCTCTCTGCGGTGGGGCAGGGGACTTCCTGCTCGACGAGGCCGTGGCGGCTGGTGCCGACGCCTTTATCACGGGTGAGATGCACTACCACCAGTATTTCGGCTACGAGCAGAGAATACAGATTTGTGTGATCGGCCATTACCAGAGTGAGCAGTTCACCACCGAGGTGTTCCGTGATGTTCTCATGGCACAGTGTCCTGACGTACGTACGGAGATAGCCGAAACAAATACAAACCCGATATTATACCTATAACAAACAAGGCCCATGCCCCTGTATGTGGCCTCCCCCCTCATGGGGGGATAAGAGGGGGGCTTTATTATGGCAAAGAAAGACCCAACAGATCTGTCGGTAGAGGAGCGCCTGAAAACCCTCTACCAGATGCAGACGGCGCTGTCGGCCATTGACGAGAAGCGCACCTTGAGAGGCGAACTGCCTCAGGAAGTTGACGACCTGGAAGACGAGATTGAAGGTCTGAACACGCGCATACAGCGTATTCAGGGCGATATCGACGAGTTCCAGAAGGCTGTCGCCCAGAAGAAAGGCGAGATAGCCGATGCCGAGGCCAGCGTGGCCCGCTACAAGCAGCAGCTGGAGGAGGTGAAGAACAACCGTGAGTATGACACGCTGTCGAAGGAGATTGAGTTCCAGTCGCTGGAGATAGAGCTGTGTAACAAGAAAATCCGTGAGGCTCAGGCCCGCATTGCTGAGAAAACCGAGGAACTGAAGCAGAACCAGGCCTTGATAGAGGAGCGGAAGGGCGACCTTGAAATTAAGAAGAGCGAGCTGGACGAGATTATGGAAGAGACGCGCGCCGAGGAGGAGAAACTGAAGGAGAAGGTGAAGGAACTGGAGGCCAAGATTGAGCCGCGCCTGCTGGCCTCGTTCAAGCGCATCCGCAAGAATGCCCGCAACGGTCTGGGCGTGGTCTACGTGCAGCGCGACGCCTGCGGCGGCTGCTTCAACAAGATTCCGCCCCAGCGCCAGCTGGACATCAAGATGCACAAGAAAATCATTGTCTGCGAGTATTGCGGACGTATCATGATTGATCCGGAACTGGCCGGCGTAAAGGTAGAGAGACCCGTGGATATGACAGAGAAGAAGTCATCGCGTAAGCGTGCCATCCGCAAGACATCGACCGCCTCGTCAAAGAAGGCCGCCGATGCCAACGATATGGAGTGAGGGCGCTTCGCTACGCTACGCTAGTGAATAGTGAATAGTGAATAGATTTATTAAAGCATAGCGTAGTCGGGAATGTCCGTCAGGAACCGGTACGTGTGCTGTTCATAGACCATCTGGCAGCAATAGTGCTGGCGGCCGTTGCTGACCACCAGATAATCAGCATGCAGCAGGAGATTGTAGACCGATATCTGGTCGAACGTCTTCTGCTGTAGCTGTATATGGGGCGCCTTGTATTCGATAATCATTCTCGGTTTCAGCTCTTTGTCATATAGTACCGTGTCGCAGCGCAGACGCTTCTCACCGATACGCAGCTCCAGCTCGTTAGCCAATAGTCCCTTAGGGTAGCCCTTCTGCTCAACAAGATAATGCACGAAATGCTGGCGCACCCACTCTTCAGGCGTCAGTGCCACGTATTTTCTGCGCAGAAAGTCGAAAATCATAAAACGTCCGTCCTGCTCCTTCACTCTTGTGTCATAGGCAGGCAGGTTCAGTTGTTGTTCTGTCATACGTGCAAAGGTACGAAAAAAAATCGAAATCAACTTGTTGGACTGTTTTTTTTCTCGCATTTTTGCTCTTTTCGCTTTTTTTTTGTATCTTTGCCCCATAAATGGAAATAAGGATGAAAAGCCTAAAATATATCATAGTACCTGTCATACTCTTCTTGATGTGCCAGACTGCCTTTGCTGATGGTACCAAGGACAATCCGGTTCTACGGGCCGCCCGAAGCGTTCTGACGCTGATTGACTCTATGTCCGTCAGCGGCATTGACCGTAGGTACATTGACGTGCCGGCAAGACCGTGGCAGGTAGTCATACGAGGCAACGTGAACCGCGCCTCACTCGACATGAGCTCGACCATTGACGGCGGATCGCTTTTCCTTGATCTCACCGGCAACTTCAAAAGTGAGCCTCACATCACGTCGGGCAGCGATTTGTATGCCGGAGTATGGGCTGGATACCGTGGCTATGGACTGGGCTATATGTCACATGTGTCGGGTGCTGGTAAAGGTTCGCTCTTCACTCTGGGTGCTACGGGCGGATGCTATGGCATAAATTTCCGCCGCCATACTTTCGAAACCGACGAGTTTGACGTCTATACACAGGGACAGAAGATTGATGGCACGCCCATCGACACGACGATGGCAGCATTCGTCTTCAGGCCCATCCGCGTCAAAAGCTTTATATTAGACGGCTATTATATGTTTAACAGCCGCCGGTTCTCTTATGCAGCAGCCTACGACCAGTCGGCCTATCAGTTACGGTCGGCCGGATCGCTGATGGTGGGAGCCATGTACTACTACTCGCATATAAACTATGAAGACCCGCTGAACGCCGACATGATACTGAATATGGACAATATTGGCCGGATGCGTCAGTGGCAGGTGAGCCTTGGTGGCGGCTATGCCTACAACTACGTGCCGGTTCGCGGTGTGCTCATCAGCGGTATGCTGATGCCTATGCTGACATTCTATAACCGTATGAAGATTTACCGGTATGACAGCAAGATGCGCCAGATGGCGGAGGCCGAAGAGACTTTCGACGAGGAGGATGCCGCGGCCTTGCTGATAGATGTCCTGAGCAATCCCGCGGCCATGCAGTTGAAGCCTGATACGCAGAGGCCCGTAGAGACGCAGACAAGCCGTGTAGCGTTGAACTTCAACGCTCGCGCTTCGCTGACCTATAACTTAGGGGAGTGGTCCTACGTAAACGTCTTTGGCCAGCTGTACAATTTCCGTTTTAGTCACGAGCAGAATCACGGTGCTCTTACAGAGTGGTTTGTCAATGCCGCTCTGGGGCTCAGATTTTAGATCTAAGACCATTTACGTCATGGCAGCAGAACAGAAAGTCTACACCTACGAAAGCATCATGAGCGAGCTGAAAAAGGGCCTGTTTGCCCCCGTCTACTACCTCATGGGCGATGAGTCGTATTACATTGACAAGATATGCGATTATATAGCTGAGCACGCCCTCCAGCCAGAGGAACGCGACTTCAACCAGACGGTTTTGTTTGGGTCGGATGTGACAGCGGCACAGATAGCCGATGCCGCACGCCGCTATCCCATGATGGCCGAAAGACAAGTTATTATTGTCAAGGAAGCACAGAATCTGAAGCAGACAGACCAGCTGGAGAAGTACTTCAAAACTCCCGCAAAAACGACCGTCCTCGTTCTTTGTCACAAAAACGGGAGTATTGACGGCCGTAAGCGGGAATACCTGAAGACTATCAAGACTGCCGGCGTGCTCTTTGAAAGCAAAAAGTTGCGCGACCGCGACCTGCCTCACTTTATTGAGAGCTACCTGAAGCAGAAGCAGGTGAGCATTGACCCGAAGTCGACTCAACTCATTGCCGACTCCATAGGAGCCGACCTGAGCCGACTGACCAGCGAACTTGATAAGGTGGTCATCTCGCTGCCTGACAGCGACAGGCGCATAACGCCTCAGGTGGTTGAAGACCAGATAGGAGTGAGCAAGGATTTCAATGCTTTTGAGTTGCGCGATGCCATTGTCAACCGCAATGTGTTCAAGGCAAATCAGATAATCAAATATTTTGACGAAAATCCGAAGGCTGGCAGTATTTACTCATTTCTCCCAATGCTCTTTAATTACTTTCAAAATTTGATGATCGCCTTTTATGCGCCACAAAAACAGAGTCAGGAGGGCGTGGCCGACTGGCTGGAATTGCGATCGCCATGGGCAGCGAAGGACTATATGACAGGTATGAGAAATTACTCTGGAATGAAAGTGATGCAGATAATTTCCAAAATTAGAGAGATTGATGCCAAAAGTAAGGGGTTAGACAACCCAAATACCCCTCCTGGAGAGTTAATGAAAGAGCTAATTTTTTACATTTTACATTGATTTCCCGTTCTAGAATTTCTAAAAATGGCGTCTGAGAAGGACGCTATTTTTTTGCCTAAAACCTTGTGGGAATAGTGGTTTCAGGCGATTCCTAACCGTTCAAAACTCGCGTATTTTCATCTGTCAAAGCCGGTCATCGGTAATTCGGCCAAAACGCCAATTTACCTTCTTTCGGAACCCTGAAAATTTAGTCTTCACATTATTTAGCATTTTGAATTGTAAAATTTAAACATCTAAAAGGTTTTACAGATGTAAACAGAGACAAATTTAGAAAGTGAAATTTACATTTAGAAATAAAACTTTTTGGTTTAGAATTCAAAATTAAAAAGCTAAATTTACGCATTTAAACATGTAAATGTATTATTATGCATCGTCATTTGACAATATATAAACACCTAATTCCCAATTAGTTATAATAAAATGAATCATTTTTATAGCGGTAAAATATGAGGTTGACGCACTATATACATAGATAAAGAGCATTTTCTCTATTCATTTCTTACTTATATCCATAAATAGCCTATTTATAACCAGTTAATTGGATTTTTTTGTTATAAAAACGCTTTGCTATATTTGTTTTTGCAAATTTACAAATGTAATTCAAAACTGTAATTTACTGTAATTTACAACACTGAACAGATTAGTTTAGGTTTGTAATTCACAAATTTGCAAATTAAATTTTTTCTCTTTACTATTGTATATTCCAATTTTTTGTTTTACCTTTGTAAACTGAAACAAAAACGGGTCAAAATGCCCCTATCAATGAAATGAAAGACAGAATACGCCAGATTATGGAGTCGCAACACATGTCTCAACAGGTGTTCGCTCAGTTCATAGAGATGTCGCCTGCTTCCTTGAGCAGCATCTTCAATGGTCGCACTAAACCAACGATCAACGTCGTGGAAGCTATCAAAAAGAAAATTCCTGACTTAAGTGTCGACTGGTTAATTTTCGGTTCAGGCCCCATGTATATCAGTTCCGCTTCCCAACAACCACCAGCACCTAAGCCTGCCACAAGTCCTGTTTCTGAGGAGCCGGTCTTAAATTTCTCTGACTCCCCTGCACCTACCCCTTCATCCGTTTCATCTGGAGTGACTGAAAATTGTAATCCAAGCTCTTTATTTTTTAATAGTGTAAAGAATACACATCAAAGCGTGGGCAGAGAGGATATGAAAATAGTTGACAAAATACCACGTCGCGTAACTGAGATTAGAGTCTTCTATGACGACCAGACTTGGGAGAGTTTTGTCCCGGCTAAGAAATAATTTCCTACACGCTTATTGATAGGTGGTGGCACTTATTTTTGTGAAAAGCGTTTGTCGTTTCACAGAAAATATGTATCTTTGCACACTACTTATTAATAAGGTGTATGAAAGAACTGATAAAACATGTGCTCGATTTGCGGGTCGTCGCTATCCGTCAGGTTCATGAGCGCTACGTATTACTGAGGCTGTCGCAGCATGAGCGATTGCCTGAAATGTTACCCGGGCAGTTTGTCGAAGTGCGCGTTGACGGTCATAGTCAAACCTTTCTTCGACGTCCCATATCCATTAATTTCGTCGACCGTGAGCACAACGAACTATGGCTCCTGGTGGCCATTGTTGGTGAAGGTACACGTTGGATGGCCAGTCTGCAACCAGGAGATGTCCTCAACGTTGTAGGCCCCTTAGGTCATGGATTCTCCGTGCCTGCCGCTGGGACCGACGTGCTGCTTGTCGGTGGTGGCGTGGGCGTGGCTCCGTTGCTGTATCAAGGAGCCACGTTGCTGTCTTTGGGCCACCGTCCCGTCTTTCTCTTAGGGGCGCGTAAGGCTCAGGATCTGCTTTTACTCGATGAATTCCGCAAGTATGGCGAGGTGTTCGTCACTACCGAGGACGGTTCTGCCGGCGAGCGCGGTTTTGTCACCCAGCACTCCTTGTTGCAGCAGCGGCAGTTCCCCTTGATACAGACGTGTGGACCGACGCCCATGATGAAGGCGGTGGCGCACTATGCCCGTCAGGCGAACACCGTGTGCGAGGCATCGCTTGAGAATCTGATGGCCTGCGGCCTTGGTGCCTGTCTGTGCTGTGTGGAGAAGACTGTTGAGGGCAACCTCTGCGTATGCAAGGAAGGCCCGGTGTTTAATATCAAACGACTGTTATGGCAAGTTTAAATGTAAGAATAGGCAGCTTAAAACTGCAGAATCCCGTAATGACAGCTTCGGGAACGTTTGGCTACGGCCTGGAGTTTCAGGATTTCGTGCCCCTCGACGGCATTGGTGCCATCATTGTGAAGGGTACGACGCTGAAAGCCCGCGAAGGCAATGACTATCCGCGTATGGCCGAGACCGCCAGTGGCATGCTGAACTGCGTGGGGCTTCAGAACAAGGGCGTCGACTATTTCTGCGACAAGATCTATCCCCAGCTGTTGCCTACGGGCGGCACCTTTATCGTCAATGTCAGCGGCTCGTCGCCTGAGGACTATGCTGAGTGTGCTGCCAGGGTCGATGCCCTGGAAGGCATCCCGGCTATCGAACTGAATATCTCGTGCCCCAACGTCAAGGACGGCGGCATGGCCTTCGGCGTGACAACCAGGGGGGCTGCCAGTGTCGTCCGTGCCGTCCGCGAGCGGTACCACAAGCCTCTTATCGTGAAGCTCTCGCCCAATGTGACCGACATCACCGAGATTGCCCGTGCCGTGGAGGGCGAGGGAGCCGACTCCGTGTCGCTCATCAACACGCTCATGGGCATGGCCGTCGATATCGAAAAGCGGCGGCGTGTGCTGAGCATCGGCACGGGCGGACTCAGCGGTCCTGCCGTGAAGCCGGTGGCCCTGCGCATGGTCTATCAGGTGGCCAGAGCCGTCAGCATCCCCGTCATTGGCCTTGGGGGCATCATGACGGCAGAGGATGCCATCGCGTTCCTCATGTGTGGCGCCACAGCCATAGAGATTGGTACGGCCAACTTTATTGATCCGCAGGTTACCGTCAAGGTCAGGGATGGTATCAGCGACTGGCTCGACCGTCACGGCTGCCATTCCGTGCAGGAGATTATCGGAACCATGGAGTAATATTAGGAAAAACAAAACGAAGCAAACTCATGAAGACAACTACAAAAATTCTCCTTGGCGTGCTGCTCACGCTGGTGAGCACCATGCTACCGGCCCAGCAGCTGGCTTTCCCCGGAGCCCAGGGGTTCGGCCGCTTTGCTACGGGCGGACGCGGAGGTACTATTTACCATGTGACAAACCTGAATGATTCAGGCACAGGATCGTTCCGTGATGCCGTGAGTCAGCCTAACCGCATCATCGTTTTTGATGTCAGCGGAGTCATCAAACTGACCGATGGCCTGGTGTTCAAGAAGAACCAGACCATCCTGGGAGAGACGGCTCCTGGCGAGGGTGTTCAGGTCTATGGCGACCGTGTCTCATTCTCGGGAGCCGACAACATTATCGTTCGCCACATGCGCTTCCGTATGGGCAAGGGTGGCACGAGCGGCAAGGATGCTGCAGGCGTGGCCAACGGGCGCAACATGATTTTCGACCACCTCTCAGTACTTTGGGGACGCGACGAGTGCTTCTCAGTCAGTTGGGACAACAAAGGCACCGAGCCTGCCGACATCACCATCCAGAACTCCATTATCGGACAGGGCTTGCAGTCGCATTCCTGTGGCGGCCTGATACAGACCAGCGGTGGTGTGACGCTCTACCGTAATCTCTATATTGAGAACAAGACCCGTAATCCGAAAGTGAAGGGCCTGAACCAGTTTGTCAACAACGTGGTTTACAACTGGGGTAATGGCGGCTGCTATCTGATGGGACGCGAGAGCGCGGGAAGTTCATGGGCCGACATTGAGAACAACTACTTCGTAAAAGGCCCCTGGGATACCAGCTATGCCCCCTTGCAGGAAGGCAACGACAATTTCCAGTTCTATGGGGCAGGCAACTACTACGACAGCAATAGGGACGGCCTGCTGAACGGCAGTGCCATCACCGATGCTGAATATACGGCCTCAGGCGGACTGCGTCGTGCTACGCTTGCCGAAATTACCAATTTGCCAAAGGCATTCCCCGAGATCACACAGAAGATGACGGCTCAGGAAGCCCTTCTGTGGATGATTGACAGCGTAGGCCCCTCGCTGCCGGTGCGTGACGAGGTGGACAAGTACCTGATTGACGAGTTGGTCTCTTACGGAAAGTCAGGTTCAAATGGCGGTATCTCTGATGAGAAGTCGCTGCCTCATAAAGGTACGGGTACGCTCTATCCTGGCACTAAGCCGCAGGACACCGACGGCGACGGTATCCCCGATGCCTGGGAGACTGCCAACGGCCTGAACCCCAACGATGCTGCCGATGCCGCTGCCATTGCCGCTAACGGCTATGCCAATATCGAGAACTATGTGTTCTCTATCGACAAGGCCTATCCCTATATCAAGAACCCGTCAAACCTGAAGGTTACTGAGCAACTGAAAGAATCCATCACGCTGACGTGGACCGACAATGCCGACAACGAGTCAGGCTATATCCTGGAAAAGTCTGCTGATGGCAAGACCTATACCGAGGTGGCACGTCTTGCTGCCAACGCTTCCTCATACCAGGTGACGGGGCTTACTCCTGAGACAGCCTACTACTTCCGTCTGAGGGCATACGGTGCCGACGGGCTTTTCTCACCCTACGCCACAGTGACAACCGAGACTGTTGGCGATGCAACTCCTCCCAGTCTGTCTGTCAATCCGTCGCCGGCAGACAAAGAAGAGGTGGGCGTGGCTACAGGCAAGGTCACCTTCCAGTGGAACAATACCACCAAGGACTACTACGGCATCGTCAAGTACACCGTCTATTTAGGTCTTGCAGCCGACCAGCTGACGGCCATTGCTACAGACATTACTGCAAAGACCTATGTGTACAACACGGCGTTGCAGGCCGACAAGACCTATTACTGGCGTGTAGATGCGACGAATGACAAGGGCACCACGCAGGGCACGCTGTGGTCGTTCAAGGCCGTTGAAGGCGGCAGACTGTTCTATACCGACTTCAACAAGACACCAGAAGCATTTTACAACGCTTATCCTGGTTCGGCCAATACCGATATTATCAACGGTAATACCACGAAGACCGTTGCCGGCATGATTTTTGGTGCCAACGGTACCAGTAAAGCCCGTATCGTATCGTTCAGCAACAGTTCAATCCTGGGCGACTATTCTGCTGACGATGCCGGTGCCAGCGGGCGCTGCGTAGAGTTTACCAGCGGTAGCGGCTATGTGCAGGTGCCTGAAGTGGAGGGCCCCTGTGTCGTCACTATCTGGACAGGCAACTCAGATACCAGTTCAAAGACCTTCAACCTGAAGACCATCGTTGACGGCACAGAGTCAACAGCCACCTCCTTCTCGCTGGCTGCCGCCAAGAAGAACTTCAAGCACACCTACACCTATACGGACAATGGTAAGGTCACCTTCAAGGTCGATGGCAATGGTAAGAAATTCCGCCTCCACGATATTCTCATTGAGAAGTATGTACCCGTAAGCATTGACGATCCTATAGAAATCAAGAGCTATCCATCGGCTCAAAACGTGTCCTACATGGATGGAGGTGTCTTGACGTTCCGTTTCAATCAGGATATCAAGTACCTGGGCGGTGCCACTATCAATGGCGACAATTTCGAGCGTCTCACAAGCGTCTCAGCCTCTGGTACTGCGCTCAGCATCACCTATGAGGCTCTGGATGCCAACACGGAGTACGTCATCAATTTCCCTGAAGGAGCGATAACCGACTTCAACGGCACGAAGAGTTTTCAGGGTGAGTTTACCTTTACCACGGCCAACTTTGGTGCTCTCGATGCTATTGCAGATGCACACAAGGGGCGTGCTGCTGCCCTGCCCGTCAACTTCAAGCCCTTCGACACCGTTGCGCTGTTAGAGAGAGAAGATGGCACGGTGCAGGATGCTGCCAACCAGCATCCCCACTGGGTACAGGTGTCAGGCGAAAAGACTGCCGACAAAGCGGTGTTCACCTCTACGTCCGACAAGGTCATGACCTTCTATCGCTCTGCATCGCCAGCCATCCGCGTGAAGGCCGACTATACCGGCACAGCCAATGTCGAGTTTAAGATTCAGGAGACGCGCAATGCCGACGTCACCCCCGGTTGGCGAACCATCCGTGTCCTGCGCAATGCCGACTTCCCCTTCGACGATGTCTTGTTCCTCAGCAACGAGGCACGGTTCATCAAACTTGTTCCTACCAAACTTTCCGGCAGCATCACCCTCACCGAGTTCCGTGTTGCCGATGCCAACGGACAAGGTCTTGGCGACGGTTTTGATTTTGACGTGACGGGCATCGAGGATCTTAACGGCGGAAAGATGCAGTCGGTAGAGTATTTTACTCTGTCAGGCAAGCGTGTAAAGACGCCGTCCAAGGGCGTCTATGTCGTCCGGATGGTTACCGGCAGCGGTCAGACAATCACAAAGAAAAAGATTTATTAATCATTAAAATAGTTGAGGGCTGGTATTTTTACCAGCCCTCATCTTTCAAATCCGCAACAACGGCAAAATGCAGTATATGCACGACATAGTGACCTCACCTAACCCCTCCTGTAGGAGGGGATGATTCCAGAGCAAGCCCTTTGGTACTATCCGTCCTCCCCCTACAGGGGGAGTTAGAGGGGGGCATAAGGCTGGGGAACTATTGCACACGAGGTCTGTCCCTGTGTGTTCCGTTAGAAATTTTAAAATCATGTTTGCTTTCGTATCTGCGAAAAGTCTGCTGCAAAGGTACGAATAAGTGAGTAAAATAGCAAAGAAAATGCCGATTATTTGCATCCCCTGTATAT
>CAMYZO010000098.1 GCA_947303855.1 uncultured Prevotellaceae bacterium | reverse complement strand
CCATGTGGGCACCTGCGGGCAGCTGCACCTTGAACTCCTTGATGAACGTAGCCACATTCTTGTTAGAGATGACGGTACACTCATACTCCTTGACGCCAAGAATGGACTCATCGACATGAATCTTCAGGTCGCCCTTCACCTTGCACTGGCAGCCTAAGCGCCAGCCGGACTTAATCTCCTTACGGGTGAAGTGCGGCTTCTCTGAGTCGAGAATCTCGCCGCCGCCCTCCAGCACCTGCACCTTACATTGTCCGCAACTGGCCTTACCGCCACAGGCCGAAGGCAGGAACACGCCGTTCTCGTTCAGGGTAGACATGAGCGAGTTGCCTTGGGCTACTGAGAGCGTACGGTCGCCATTAATCACAATATTGACATTGCCGCTGGGACTCAGATAATTCTTGGCTACCAGCAGGATGATTACCAACAGGAGGATTACAATAAGGAATACTCCAATACTATATGCTATAAATTGTGCCATACCTTATTAAATATTTAAGCCAGAGAAACACATCATGGCCATAGCCATCAGTCCCACTGTGATAAAAACAATACCGAGACCCTGTAATGGACGGGGGACATCGCTATACTGCATCTTTTCGCGAATAGCGCCCAGAGCCACAATAGCCAGTGTCCAGCCTATACCGGAACCAAAGCCATAGACAACAGCATCCATGACCGAGGAGATAGCCTGTGAGTTGGTGGGGTCCATCAGAATGCGCTGCTGCATGAACAGGGAGGCACCCATGATGGCGCAGTTCACAGCAATCAGCGGCAGGAAGATACCCAGGGCAGCATAGAGCGAGGGAGAATATTTCTCAACCGTCATCTCTACGAGTTGCACCATACCGGCAATCACCGCAATGAAGAGGATAAACGACAGGTACGAGAGGTCGACACCCTCAACCAGACAGTCGGGGCCCAACACCTTGGTCTGTAACAGGTAGTTCACGGGAACGGTCACGGTCAGCACGAAGGTGACGGCAAGGCCAAGTCCCATAGAGGTCTTCACGGTCTTCGAAACGGCAAGGTAGGAGCACATGCCGAGGAAAAAGGCGAAAATCATATTGTCGACGAAAATCGACCTGAAAAGTAATGATATTGCGTGTTCCATAATTAATTCTCCTTATAAAAATATGCACGATGAATCCAAATGACACAACCTACAAGTATCAGCGCCATGGCAGGCATCGTCATCATACCGTTATTGACATAGCCCAAATCATAGCAGAAGTCAGGGATAACCTGGAACCCCAGCAAGGTGCCGCGTCCGAAGAACTCACGGAAGGCACCTACTATGACGAGAATCATAGCGTAGCCCAGTCCGTTGCCCACACCGTCGAGGAACGAAGGCCAGGGCTTGTTCTGCATGGCGAAGGCCTCAAGGCGTCCCATGAGGATACAGTTGGTAATGATCAGACCGACATACACCGAGAGCTGGACGCTGACGTCGTAGGCGAAAGCCTTCAGAATCTGTGAGACGATAGTCACCAGCGCGGCCACCACCACCAGCTGCACCACAATGCGGATGCGGTTAGGAATGGTGTTGCGGATGATGGAGATGATGACGTTAGCGAAAGCGGTAATCACTGTCACGGCCAGTCCCATCACGATGGCAGGTTTCAGCTGCGAGGTGACGGCCAGAGCCGAGCAGATGCCCAATACCTGTCCGAGAATCGGGTGGTCGAGGTTCAACGGGTTAGTGAAAACCTCCTTATTTTGTTTACTGAATAATGCCATAACGATTACTTCTTGAGTTGTTCAACATATTTTTTCAGACCATCGCGGAGCATGTCGGCGACACCATTTGATGTGAGCGTGGCACCGGTGACAACGTCAACTTCGTAGTCGGGTTTCTCAACCTTCTTCACAATGTTGATGGCTATCTGGCCCTGCTCGTCGCAGATTTTCTTGCCGATGAACTTCTCCTGCCAGGCCTGCGAATCCTTAATCTCTGCACCGAGACCAGCCGTCTCAGACTCGTGGTTGAAGTAGGCACCGTAGATGGTGTTAAGATCGTCGTCGACGGCTATGAAACCGCTGATGCCACCCCAGAGGCCCATGCCCTTGAGGGGGAACACATATTTCTGCTTGCCGTCAATCTCACAGTTGTAATAGAGATTGTCGCCAGCCTTTTCCTCGCCCTTCACCACAGCGGCATACTTCGCCTCAGCCTCCTGGCCGTCCAGGCCGCGGATGTTCAGCGAATAGAGAATCTGCTTCTTGATGTCGAGGGCTACGTTGGCGTCCTGCATCGGCTTCAGGGCCTGATAGACAAATGCCAGCAGGAAGGCCACAATCACCACAAGAATCGCACTATATACAATAATGTACGCGTTAGAATTCGTATTTAACTTAGCCATAATTTTACCTTTTTACTTTTTTACCTTTTTACTTTTTACGAGCTAAGCGTTTTGAGACATTGTGCTCAACAACAAAATGGTCAATCGTCGGAGCAATCATGTTGCCGAAGAAGATGGCAAGCATCATGCCCTCAGGGTAGCCGGCGTTCATCACGCGGATGATGATGGCCATGGCACCAACGATGAAGCCGTAGATATACTGTCCGGTAGTGGTGCGGCTCGACGTGACAGGGTCGGTAGCCATGAAGACGGCACCGAAGGCAAAGCCGCCCAGAATCAGGTGGTGCCACCAGGTGATGGTCTGTCCTGTTGCCTGGAAGATATAGGCCATCAGGGAACCGCCTACCACCACGCTGAGCATGGTGCGCCAGGAGGCGATGCCCGTCCACAGAAGGATGGCAGCACCAATGAGGATGGCGAAGGTTGACGTCTCACCGATGGAACCGGGGATGAAGCCCCAGAACATGTCGCAGTAGCATACGTCGGGGTTGATGCGCTGGGCTATCAGTCCCAGTGGCGTTGCGGCGGTAAAGCCGTCGGGCAGGGTGTTGCCCAGTCCGAAGATGCTCTCCTGTGCCACCCAGATCTGGTCGCCGGTCATCTTCGACGGATAGGCAAAGAACAGGAACATACGGGCGGCGATGGCAGGGTTGAAGATGTTCATGCCCGTGCCGCCGAAGATCTCCTTGCAGAAGATGACGGAGAAGGCGCAGGCCAGGGCCAGCATCCACAGCGGACAGCCCACGGGGATGATGAGCGGTATGATGATGCCGCTGACGAGATAGCCCTCCTGAATCTCCTCGCCTTTCCATTGGGCCCATGCGAACTCAATGCCGAGGCCGACGATATAAGAGACAAGAATCTTTGGCAGAACCACCAGGAAACCGTAAAAGAAAATCTCCCAGAAAGAGGCATCGCCAAGCGTGCCTGCTGCCAGGTAGTTCTGATAGCCCACGTTATACATACCAAACAGCATGGCAGGCATCAGGGCAATGACCACCATACTCATGATGCGCTTCGAGTCGATGGCGTCGTGAATATTGACGCTGCCTTCCTTGGCTGTCTCATTGGGCACGTAAAGGAAGGTCTCAAAGCCGTCGAAAATAGAACGGAAAGCATGCAACTTACCACCTTCCTCGAAGTTCGGCTTTACTTTGTTAAGATAATTTCGTAATGCTTTCATATTCTTATGCGTTTTCTTTCCGTAAAATGTTAAGGCCTTTACGAACAATGCGTTGCAGTTCCAGCTTCGAGGAATCCACGAACTCTGCCAATGCAAAATCCTCGGGCGCCACCTCGTAGATGCCAAGGGCTTCCTGACGGTCGATGTCGCCGCTGATAATGGCCTTGATGAGGTATTCGCCATAGATGTCCATCGGCAACACCTTGTCATATTCACCGCTCATGATGATATGGCGCTCACCGCCCTTGATGCGGGCGTCAAGGCTGTAGGCTTTCTTGCCCAGCAGCCAGGAGAAATAGCTGCGGTTTACCGAGAACTGCTTGAAGCGCGGCAGAATCCAGCCCAGCATCTCGTCGGCATCATTGCCTTCAGGAATAACGGTAATCTCAGAGGTGTGTGCCCCCAGGAAACCGTCCTTCGACGTCGGCTTGCCTGTCAGCACGTTGCCGTTGATGATACGCACGCTCTTCTGGTTGTCATAACTGTTGCTCAGCAGCGTCGACAGTTCTTCGCCCACCAGCATGTCGACATGGGCGGGACTCTTGATTTCGCTGCCACAGAGGGCTACGGTACGCAGCAGGTTCACCTTGCCGGTATTGAACAGACGTCCGATGAAGAGCACGACGGTGGGGTCGCCAATCGTCCACACCACCTCGCCCTTGTTGACGGGAGAAAGATGGTTCACCTGAACGCCGACATTTCCTGCCGGGCACTTGCCGTCGAAAATGTTGACTTCAACATTCTCGGAGGTGAGAGGTGAGAGGTGAGAGGTGAGAGCGGAGTCTCGGCCTACACCTACGTAAACCTTGGCAATCTTCGAGAGGGCGGCGATGCCTGTCAGGAAATCCTGTTCCTGCCCCTTCACCTCGTAGTCGAAGCTGCAGGCCAGTGGCTTGTCGCGCAGGGCCGATACAAAAATGGCTTTGGGCGCCGTTGCAGGGTTGGTAGAGACTGCATAAGGCAACTGGTTGATATAGCCGAAGATACCGGCTTCCAAAAGTGCCTCAACGACGGACTTTCCATCCATTTTGGCAACATCCTTTTTGCCAAAGTCTACAGATTCATGACTGGCATCAGCTTCAACCTTGATGCAAAGTACTTTTCTTCGTTCGCCCCTGACTACCTCACGGACAACACCGCTTACAGGCGAGGCAAACTTCACTTCGGGAAACTGCTTGTTTACAAACAGCGCATCCCCGGCTTTGACGTGGTCACCTTCCCGAACCGTCACCTTGGGAACAACTCCTTCGAAATCGTCGGGTACCAAAGCGTAGATACCTTTCGACTTCAGCTGGATTTTCTTCTCCTCGGCTTTGCCTTGAAGTTGAATGTCTAAGCCTTTACGTAACTTAATTACATTTACCATTATATCAATGTTTGGATTGTATAGCCTAAGAAATACGAGTGCAAAATTAGTAAAATTTACGAAAAAAAACGATTTTATCCCTAAAAAATATTGCTATCACAGGTTTTTGTCGTATTTTTGCATCTCATTTCGGAGGAACCGATATTAATTGTAATCTCCAACTGTCAACAAGTGCAGATATTTAAACATATTGTTAACTGGTGCGTATGGACTTTGCTGGGTCTGTATGTGCTGATAATGATTGCCATTCATACGCCCTGGGTACAGCGGCAGATAGGCAGCGCCATGGCCGACCTTATCGGCGCCAAGCTTGGTACGAAGGTGTCGGTGGGGCGCGTTGACTTGGGATTTCTGAATCGTGTCATCCTCGACGATGTTGTCCTGAAGGATCAGCAGCAACGTACCCTGCTGAGGGTGGGACGTCTGACGACAAAGATTGACATGGCACCCCTGGCCGTTGGCAGGGTCCAGGTCTCATCGGCCCAGGTCTTTGGCGCCAGCCTTTATCTTTCACGACAGACGGCTGACGCGCCTCTTAACGCCCAGTTTGTGCTCGATTCCCTGGCCTCTAAGGACACCACCAGCAGCAGTCCGCTGAATCTGCGCATCAACTCCTTTATTCTCCGCAATTCAAGGGTCACCTACGACCAGTGGGATGTGGCTCCCACCTATGACCGTCTGAACCCCAGGCATTTGGATGTTACCAATATCAGCGCCTACTTCATTCTGAAGACATTGACTGACGACAGCATCAGCGTCAACCTGAAGCGTCTGACATGTATCGAACAGTCGGGACTGCGGCTGCAGCGCCTCTCCTTTCTGCTGGCGGCAGGTCGTCATCATGCCACGCTCCAGGACTTCCAGATGCAGTTGCCTGACACCGACATCCATATTGACAGCGTGAGCGCTTCTTATGACACCGGCCGCATCCCCGAGTCGCTGAATATTGAGGGAATGGTCAGCCGTACGACAATCACCCCCTCTGACTTCCGCTGGCTGTTGCCTGAGCTGAAGAAATACCAGCGCAGGATAGCCATGGATGCCCGTGTCGGTTACCGGCAGCAGACGCTTACCGTCCCCGCCCTGTCTATGCTGTCGGGCGAGGGCGACCTGGATATCCTGGCAAACGGCCAGGTCCGGCTGCCCAGGGATGGGCGTAAGACGTGGCTCCTGAATGTTGACCGTCTGGAGCTTGGCGAGACAACCACCGACTTCATATCGAAGAACCTTGTAGAACTGCCCGCCCCCGTTATGCGACTGGGCACCATCCATGCCCGGGGGACAGCATCCGGCGATGAGGAGGGGCGCTTGCTTGCCAATGCCGACATCAGTACAGACATAGGCCATGCAAACACGCATTTCCTGATGACGGCCGACAAGAAGTTCAGCGGTACTGTCACCACGGAAGGCCTGAACCTGCGTCAGTTGCTTGATGCCCCACAACTGGAGATGATTGCCGCAGAACTGCAGGTCAGCGGCGACGCCGACCGTCAGGTGGCGGCAAAGGGCGTCGTCAGCCGTTTCGACTATGACGGCAGGACCTATCAGGGCATTGAACTGGACGGCACCTATTCAGAACATCATGTCAACGGATGGCTGCAGGTCAGCGACCCCAAATTGTCAGGACTCCTGGAGGCTGACCTGCAAGCTACCAGTATCAACGATGCCGTGGGCGTGGTCAGCCTGCGCAACCTCTCATTGCCCGAGAAGGACTACAGCCTGAAATACCTCCGTCTGGAATCCGGTTTTGACGAAGACCGCCACTTCGTCACCCTTCATAGCGACTTTGCCCATGCCGAACTCCGGGGAACCGTCGATTTCGCCACTCTGAAACAGAGTCTGGCCAACGCTGTCGGCTCCCGGCTGCCCACATTGCCGGGACTGCCGCCCCTGAGGGAAACGACCGCCAACAACTTCAACCTTCGGATGACGGTGGCCAAGACCGACTGGATTCAGAAATTGCTGGGTGTCGGCCTGGATGCCCGTGACCCCATCACCCTCTCGGCTACCGTCAATGACCGCAGCCGCCAGATGCTGGTTGACCTCCAGGCTCCCGCCTTTGCCTATAACGACGATGACTATCGGAAAGGTAGCGTCAGAATAGCATCGCCCAACGACACGATGACCGTGCAGGCGGCCCTCAGCAGCGTCCAGGACGAGGGACGGCTGTTGAATGTCGATATTGACGGCTTTGCTGTCGACAACAACTTGCAGTTTGCCTTGCACTGGAATAACAACAGCCCCCGGAAACCCGTCAGCGGCGTCCTTAACGCCACCACCCAACTGTACCAGAACTTCTCCAATAAGCCTGAGGCCCACGTACGCATTCTGCCGTCGGATGTGGTAATCGACAATTCCGTGTGGCAGATAGAACCTTCAGACATTCTCTATTCTACCGACCGTTTGCTGGTCGACCATTTTTCCGTCCATAATGCCGACCAGTATATCAGTATCGACGGTACTGGCTCCTCACGCACCTCCGATTCCCTTGTGGTGAGCCTCTCTAACGTTGAGGTGGCCTATATCCTCGACCTGATCAATTTCGATGCCGTATCCTTCTCAGGCAAAGCCTCGGGAAAGGCTTTCCTGACATCTGCCTTCGACAACCCCGATGCCAATGCCCTGCTGGAAGTCAGCAACTTCAAGTTCCAGAATGGACGCATGGGCAAGCTGCATGCACTTGTGGAGTGGAACAAGGCCGACAAACAGATAGACCTGCTCGCTACATGCAACGACGGCCCCGAGGCTATGACCTATATTGAAGGCTACGTGTCGCCGGAGCGCGAATTCATCGACCTCGACATTTCGGCCAAGGGCACATACCTTGACTTCATGCACTCGTTCACGGAATCGTTCGTTTCTCATATCACCGGACACGGAACGGGCAGCGTGCGCCTGGCAGGACCGCTGTCGGCCATCAACCTCACAGGCGGACTGATTGTTGACGGCGAGGCGACCATAACGCCGCTGAACACCACCTACCGCTTGCGACAGGACACCCTGACCATGGTCTACAACAAAATGATGCTCGAGCACCAGCCCCTCTACGACAAGTACGACAATGTGGCCTACCTCACGGGGGCCATCACCCATGAGGACCTGACCAATCTGTGCCTCGACCTTCACGTGGCCACCGACCGGCTGCTTGGTTACGATTTCCATGACTTTGGCGATCAGTCGTTCTATGGTACCGTCTTTGCCTCGGGCGATGTCGATATCAGAATGAAGGGCGACGACGTCCATATCGACTGCAATGTCACGCCGCTTAGGAACACGGTCTTCGTCTACAATGCCGCCAACCCCGACGTTATCAGCAATCAGGAGTTTGTCACCTGGAAGACCGGAAGTCATGAAAGTATCGCCACCCGGCAGGAGCCGGCGTCGTCGTCAACCAACATCTATATGACCTTCCTGGTCAATGCGACCCCCGAAGCCACCATGCGACTGCTGATGGATGCCCGTACCAATGACTATATCACCCTTCAGGGCTCTGGTATCATTCAGGCCACCTACCATAACAAGGGAGCCTTCCAGATGCAGGGCACCTATACCGTTGACAACGGCACCTACGATGTCACCATACAGAATATCATCAACAAGAAGTTCCAGTTCCAGCCCGGAGGCACCATCGTCTTTGGCGGCGACCCCTATTCGGCGGCGCTCAATCTTCAGGCCCTTTACGCTGTCAACGGCGTGTCGCTGTCCGACCTGAACATCGGCAACTCCTTCTCGTCAAACACCGTCAGGGTGAACTGTCTGATGAACATTGCCGGCCAGCCGTCGGCACCGCAGGTCACCTTCGACCTTGACCTGCCCAACGTCAATGCCGACGAGAAGCAGATGGTGCGCTCGCTGCTCTCGTCGCAGCAGGAGATGAACCAGCAGGTGCTTTACCTGCTGGGAATAGGCCGCTTCTACAGCCAGGGGCAGAACAATGCCACGCAGCAGGAGCAGCAGAACCAGACGTCGCTGGCCATGAACTCGTTCCTTTCCGGGACGCTGTCAACGCAAATCAACAATGTCATCAACCAGATTGTCAAGAACGAGTACTGGAACTTCGGCGCCAACATCTCAACAGGAACAGAGGGCTGGAACAATGCCGAGTACGAGGGTATCATCAACGGACGCCTGCTGAACAACCGTCTGCTCATCAACGGACAGTTCGGCTACCGCGATAATGCCACTAAGGCCAATCCCTCGTTCATCGGCGACTTTGACGTACGCTATCTGCTGTTCCCCAACGGAAACCTTTCGCTGAAAGTCTACAACCAGACTAACGACCGCTATTTCACCCGTTCATCGCTGAACACCCAGGGCGTTGGCATCATCATGAAGAAGGACTTCAACACCTTCGCCGACTTCTTCGGCCTGAAGAACGACAACCGCTAATTTGTAACATGTAACAATGTAACATTGTAACATAAGGCTCACAGGCTCAACACCTTCTTGGCATACACGCCTCGTTTCGCCTTGCCGTCCCTTTCCACGTAGCCGTCCTTAACCAAGCGCGACACGATGGTTCTGGCATTGCCGTTGTTCGTGCCGAAGTGCTTCTCCACATCCTCCAGGGTAAACGTCTCGGGCAGCATACCGTAGGCAATCTTCGTCTTCGACTGCCGGTTGCGCTCGCGTGCCGGGTCGTTGTCCATGTTGTCAAAGTAGTTGTGGGCATACTCGCCGAAGTAGTAGTGCTGACAGCGGTACTGTATGTTCATGGCCAGCTCGCACAGGCAGTGGTCGGTGTCGTCAACGGCAAAGGTCTTCTTCTGCTGCCACTCCTCCCAGTGGCGCATCAGCATGAAGGGTGCTGCCACGGCTATGCCGTAGTAGGGTACGCGCTTCAGCAGCTGTTCGTCGGCCTTATCCTGGTTGATCTCCGCCAGTTTCATGTGGTCGCGCGTCCACTCCCAGCACTGCTCCACCAGCGGCCACAGCGGCAGCTCGCCGCTCACGCCGTCCAGCCTGTAGGCCCAGGCCTTCATCTCGTCCAGGGCGGCCACGTTCGTCCGAGGCTTCTCTAAGGCCATCATCTGGAAGTTCGACGAGGGCAGGGGTATGCAGGCCAGTCGCGTCGACAGTCCTGAGCCGAAGTTCCTTTCCGTCACCTTGCGCCTTAGCGATATGGGTGTGCCCGTGTACACGTAGTTCCAGTAGACGTCGAAGGGTCCCGTCACCGAGTCCACGTTCTTGTACTGCTGCGAGTCCTCCTCGTTGTGGAAGGCCTTCAGCTCCATCGTGCCCTTGTCTATCCACTGTCCGCCGCGGCTGGCCGCCGTCATCGAGTCCAGCTCGGCGTCGAAGGTCAGCATGTGCAGGTGCATGGGACGGTCGCCCACTATCTCCACGGCGTTCACCATGTCCTCTATGAACACGCCGTTGGCCGTCCTCGCACCGTGGATGCGCACCATCACCTCCGGCTGCCTGAGCGCCTCCTTCTTCTGCTCCTTGCTCGACGAGGCCCTGGCCTTCAGCTCGCGCTTGTAGTTGTTGATGGCGTCGTTGGCCACCTTGTCGGCGGCAATGATGGGAGCCGCCAGCAGGCGGTAGAGGCGTCCCACCACGCTCTTGCCCGATGCCGGGTCGCCAATGATGTAGATGCTGTAGTTCAGCCGCCGCTCCTCCTCGGGCAGGTGATAGAAGTGGTACCACGTCCGCGTCATCAGCGTGCCCATGAAGGCCGCCGAGGCAAAGAGCACGGCAGGGTAGGCGGCAGGATGCTGGCCGTAGCACACCGCCTTCAGACAGGGGAACTTGCCGAAGAGCTTGCTGATTTCCGCGCCCCATTCCGCCAGGGGCAGTCCCTGTGCCGCGTCGCCGGCCGTCGTAGCGCCGTCGGTGGTGGCGGCCGTGGTAATGCCCGCCTTCTTCAGCGCCTCGCGCATGCGCCGTGGGGTCTGCCTGTCCATCTTGAAGGCCAGTGCCGACCGCACCGTTCCCGCCACGTCCTCGCCGCGCTCCTTCAGCAGGTCGGCCACGAAGGGCGTCTGCCGCAGCACGCGCTCTATCAGCGCCGCGTCGTTGTCGGTGATGTAGCGCAGGTGGTCGGCAAGCACCAGGCTTGTCTTGTGGCGGTCGCCCCGCTCCGGCTGCCTGCCCTCCAGCCATGCCTCCACTATCTTCTGGTATTCCACGCCGTGGTACGTCAGAGGCGCATCAGCCTCAGCGCCTTCTCCACCGGCAGCCGCAGCCGTGGCATGGCCCACAGGGTCAGGTTTACAATGGGCACCACCGTCAGGCAGAGCATGGCCATCACTATCAAACAGAGTGGGCTGACTGCCACCGCTCCGATATTGCTCATTCCATTTTTGATTGAATGCATCATTGTAGTACGTGTAAAAGTCTGTTTCGTCAAAATAAAGTAAATCTTCGCGCGTGGTCAGGAAGTGCCCCCGCGAGCCGTCCTTGCAGCTCTTGTCCACGCTGGTGTAGAGCATCTGCGCCATGAAGAACTGGTTGTCTATCAGGTTGCCCCATTCCATGCGCGCCTTGAACACCACCTTCAGGCCGTCGCCCGATGCCGAGATATAGGCCATCACGATGCCCTGCTCCCGCAGGTCCAGTCCCTCCGTGTGCTCCTTCCACCACGCCCTGACGGCCTCGCCGTCGTGCGTCTGCACCACGTGGTCCAGGTCCATCACCGACAGGCCGTTGAGCCGGCATGCCTTCTGCTGTCGCCAGCGTCCCACGACGCCCTTCGAGTTCTCCATCTCGTCGAAGCTGGCCACGAAGGTCACCAGCGGCAGCTGCTTCTTCATGCTGTCAGCCCAGCGCTGGGCGCATGTCTCGGCACTGCTCTCTGCCAGCGTCTGTCTCACCTCGTCTTTCTGCCGCCGCTGCCAGTCCTGGTAGTCGGCGTCTGTGCGCCAGTCGCGTGTGGCGGCCGTCGCCTTGATCTGCCTGATACGTTCCGTCAGCCACCGCGAGTTGTGGTCGTCCAGCAGACGGCCCATCAGCTCCGGTGTCACGTTCTCCGTAGGCTGTGCAAAATTCTTCTGATAACTAAATGCCATGTTTCCCTTAATGTCGAATATTTAAGTATAATCCATGTCGTGGTTAAAAAGGTTACAGCTTTGTCGAGCAGATAATCTTGTTCACCTCCGCCGAGAGCCGGAAGAGCTGCTGACTCACCGAGTGCGCCGTCTTGGTGTCGATGGTCATATACACCAGCAGCCGCTTCTGCCAGGGACAGTTATACACCTCCAGCCCCTCCACGTCCTTCGACAGGCTCACCTTGTCGGGCGTCTTCGGTGCGGTCTTCACCATGCCCTTCGTCAGCCGTGCCAGGTCGTTGTACATCTCCGCCACGGGGTCTGTCGCGTCACGGTTCACCCTGAGGTGCGCTACTATCGACCCCTCCTTCTCGCCCGTCGTCTCGTAGAGCTGGCTCTGCCGCGCCTTCTTCACGTCCTTACGCACGGGCTCGCCCTTGGGCTGCTGTCCCGAGAACTCAAAATCCCTTACCTCGCCGTTCTCCTTGACGAACGTCGCCGTCCCTCTCACCTTGATGCGCTCGCGCCCTGTCGCGGCAGTCATCTCTTTCTCTTCTGTATATTCCATAAATTTAAAAATTAATTGTGTTAACACTCAAAGTATCGCCTTGCCTCCCACGCCCTGCGCCGCTCCAGCCCCTTCAGCTTGCGTCCTCCGGCATACACCCACCGTTTGAACTCACGCATGATGGCCTTCTTGGAGCCGCCACGGCGTATCACCTTCAGCAGCGTCGACGACGACAGCCGTCCTATGCCCAGGTTGTAGACAAACGACACCAGCGCATCAAACTGCCCTTGCGTCCTGGCCACCTCCAGCTTGTTCACCGCCAGCTCCGCCGTCCGCAGATCCTGCCTGAGCAGCTCCGTCGCCCAGTACTCCGAAATCCTGTCACCCGCACGCACGTCCTTCCCCGTGTGTCCGTATCCTATTGTCAGTATGCCCGCAGCATCCTCGTATGCCGTCAGGCTCAGCCCCTCAAACCCCTTCAGGGCCTTCAGTAAAGTCTCACTTGCTGTCATAGTCTTGTATCTTTAGGTTCAATCACTCCGTAAAATTTGTTCACCCGCCGGTACAGCACCATAAAGACATCCGTACGCAGGCACTCCACAAACGTCTCGTAGTCGCGCCAGTAGAGTTGCTTCTCCTCCTCGCTGGGATGTTCGCGTTCGGCATACACCCATGCCAGGGCCACCAGACTGAGTATGTCGGCACAGTGTGCCTCCCTCTCCACCTTGAACCGCAGCCACTGGTTCAGCCATGCCGCTATCCTGGCCACGGCCTCCTCGTAGCTGTCCACCAGGTTGTAGCGTTCCACCAGCTCCTCAGCATGCTGCCGTTTCAGGGCTTCCACCGTACCCTCACAGTCAATACTGAGCAGCACCTCGCCGTCCATCCCCCGCCTCACTCTCTGTTTCACGTCTTCCATAACTTCTAAGTATTCCAATGTCATTGTTCCCGTTATCGTTCCCATTAAAAACCTCACACCGCTTTGATCTGCCTGATGGTTATCGACGTGGCCTGCTGT
>CAMYZO010000097.1 GCA_947303855.1 uncultured Prevotellaceae bacterium | reverse complement strand
TCATCGCCCGCGTCAACTACACGCTGCTCGACCGCTACAACGCCACCGCCACCTTCCGCGCCGACAACTCCAGTCGTTTCTCTAAAGACCACCGCTGGGGCTACTTCCCCTCACTTGGCCTTTCGTGGAATGTCGACCAGGAGTCGTTCCTGCGTGACGTGCAGAACATCGACTACCTGAAGGTGCGCCTCTCAGGTGGTCTCGTGGGCAATCAGGAGATTCCCGACTACGCCTTCTCCACTTCCTACGCCACAGGCAGCTACGGCGGCTCCAGCAGCTACGCCAAGCAGAACACCGCCAACGACAACCTGAAGTGGGAGACAACGGCCTCGTATAACCTCGGCTTTGACCTCGGTCTTTGGAAAAACCACGTGAACATCGTGTTCGATGCCTACTACAAGAAGACCAGCGACCTGCTCCTGGTCGTCCCAATGGGTTTCGCCAGCGGCGTCACCTCACAGCTTCAGAACGTGGGTAACGTGGTGAACAAAGGCCTCGAACTCTCAGTCGGCATCTCTCCCCTCCCATCAAGGGGAGGGGTCAGGGGTGGGGCCTTTCAATGGACCATCACCGCCAACGCTGCCTATAACAAGAACGAGATTACCGATATGGGCACAACGAACGACGTGATTCAAGGCTCAGACAAGCAGCAGATTCTGCGCAAGGGTGAACCACTCGGCGCTTTCTACGGATTACAATTTGTGGGCATCGTTCAGCAGGGCGAGGATGTCTCGAAGCTGCCTACTGTCAACGGACAGACACCAAAACCCGGCGACTTGAAGTTTGCCGACACCAATGGTGACAACAAGATTGACGGTAACGACCGCATTATCCTCGGCAGCACCCAGCCCGACCTCGTCTATGGTTTCAGCACCCAACTGCGCTGGCACGATTTCGACCTCTCCGCATCGTTCGCCGGCAGCTATGGCAACAAGCTCTATAACGCCCTGCAGCGCCGCCTGGAACTGACGGGCGATTCCTACAACGTGCTCACCACCGTCAAGGATTCGTGGACGCCCCAGAATCCGAGCAACACCCTCCCCCTGGCCAGCAATGCCCGTCCCTTCGGCTATATCGACAGCCGCTATGTGCAGAGCGCCAGCTATCTGAAGCTGCGCAATCTAACCATCGGTTATAATGTAAGAATTGAAAAATTGAAGGACTTAAGAATTGAAGGCATCCGCCTCTATGCCACCGCCTCCAACCTCTTCACCATCACCCCCTACAAGGGCTATGATCCTGAAGTAAGCAGCGGCACCGACTCTGGCGCCTATCCCGCTTCGCGCACCTTCACCTTTGGTATCAACGTTACGCTATAAAAGGCGATTACCAATGATTTGGTATGCAGAATGCCACGAAAAGGCGATTGTGGGAGCGCAGAAACCGCCGTACCTTTGCACCTAGAAAAAATTACAAACAAAACATAGTATTAATTTAATTTAAAAGGTAAAAGGAGATTTTCAGTATGAAAAAGAAGGATTTACTTTTCGCAGCCCTTGTGGCAGTAGCAACATCGACGGGCTTCACGGCCTGCTCAAGTGACAGTGACAACACGAACGACACGGGTGGCAACCAGATTGACCTGACGAACGTGGTGAACGATGACGCCTCAGCACTCTCGCTCGTCAACGGCGTCTATAGCCACTGGCAACCACTCTCGTCGTCGTTCTCGTTCATCATCGAGCTGAACTCGAACAAGCTCATCTCGTTCGAGGGCGAGGAGAGCGAGGCTGGTCCCGTGAACAGCCGCTTCGAGCAGGAGCCGACGACGTGGTATCAGGTCAAGATCTTTAACCATCTGCTGCTGGGTATCGCTCAGGACAACGAGGCCATTACCACTGTCAGCAATTCTTTGAAAGCTGGCAAGGTCAGTCAGACAGGCTACAACGCCGCCGTGGGTAAGGCTAAGTTCTTGCGCGCCTTAGCTTATCTGAAGCTGGCACAGTTGTGGGGCGAGGTGCCCGTGTTCACGGAGGAAGGTGGCTCGACCACCGAGCGCCAGAGCATCGACAACGTCCTGACGCAAGTGGTCAACGACCTGACCGACGCCGAGAACCTGCTGCTCGACTACAGCGGCGACCCCCGTGTGCCCTCCAAGCAGGCAGCCCAGGCATTGTTGGCACGTACCTATCTCGTATGGGGCGACAATCCGCTGACGGCTGAGCAGGTGCAGGCCATCGCTTCGTCGCAGACCGACCCTGCCTTCACCAAGAACGACGCCCGTCTGCAGAAGGCCATCGAGTATGCCGACAAGGTGATCAAGAGCGGTCGTCTGGCCCTCGACCCTGACTATTCGAAGCTCTATGGACGCGACTACGAGAGCAACAAGCGCGGCACCAACGAGCACCTGTTTACGATTGCCCACGACGGTGACAAGAACGACGCTCAGGGCAACCACCAGACGCACTGCTCGTGGACCTTCCCCTTCCAGAACGGCGAGAACGGCAACGGCTACACGCAGAACCATACCGAGGTGGCTGATGACGACCTGTACGACGACTGGAAAAAGGAGCAGCCCAACGACAAGCGACTGGCCGAGACCTACTTCGTTGAACTGAAGAACCCCGAGACCGGCCTCACCCACCACTATTACTCGCCCGTCTATACCCCCATCAACGGCAAGGGCGTAGACCAGAGCTACGACGATGCCGAGAACCTGGAAATCAAGCAGAACTCCGTCGACCGCATCGAAATCCGCTACGCCGAGGTGCTGCTCACCAAGGCTGAGGCCCTCGTGCAGTTAGGTCGCAACAGCGAGGCCGCCGAGCCCTTCAACCAGCTGCGCCGTCGCGCAGGTATCGCCGAGGTCAACACTCCCACCTTCGACCAGATCAAGCGCGAGTGGGACTACGAGTTCACCTACGAGCAGTTCTCTGTGCTGAACAGCTACCGTTGGAAGGACCTTATCTCATCTGTCAAGCAGGTGAAGAACTACAAGCACTTCGCCGATGACTGGAAGGATAAGCAGACCTTCACCTCCGACCAGGAAGCCTACTTCCAGAAGGTACACAACCACCTCGTAGCCAAGTACAACAACATCCGCGGCAAGCATTACCGTCAGCCCATCCCCACAGGTCTGCAGGGCGAAGACCTCGGCATCAAGCAGAACCCTGGGTATTAATCAATCATAATTCTTTAAACAATGGAGGACTGGTATAACCTTTATGCCAGTCCTCATTTCTCTATGAGAAAGAACATGGGAAAAAACGCTTTCATTTCTCTTATACCCTTTAGCATCTTCGTGATGAGTGCCATCGGCATTTCCTTCGTGGGGGCTGTCGACGTCAACCTGTTGGTGGGTATCGGCCTTCTGGCAATACTCATCGGGGCGCTGCTGTCAAAAAGTAAAGACTGGTATTGGAGCACGATATTCGAGTTCTTTGGTAGCAAAACTGCTGTTACTGCTACGCTATTATGGTTAATCGTCGGAATATACGGTGCCATTCTGAAAGAGGGACACATTGTGGAAGGATTGGTGTGGGCGGCAGAGAGGCTGCAAATAGAAGGTACTATTTTTACCGTTGCGGTCTTCCTTTTCTCAGGCTTGTTTGCCATCAGTACAGGATCGGGCTTCGGCACCATCAGCGCCATGAGCATCACGCTTTTTCCTGCTGGCATCATGTTGGGAGCCAACCCAGCCCTTCTTGGCGGTGCCATCTTATCAGGGGCGGCGCTGGGTGACAGTATTGCCCCAGTATCGGATACGGCGGTAATTGCTGCCAGCACACAGGAATATGCTGACGGCAGGCAAGTGGCGGATATTGGTGGAACGGTGAAGGATAGGCTTCTGTTCGTACTCATCGCCGCGTTCTTTACGCTGATAGCATTTGTCGTGGTGGGACTGCTGTCAAATGAATCATCAACAACCCTTCTTGATGAAGATACGGAGATGCAACCATACGGGCTGACCATGTTGATTCCCACCTTTCTGGTCATTCTGCTTTCTTTCCGTCGGGTCAACATTTTCATCTCCCTCTTTATGGGTATGCTCTTGGCTGTAGTTATTGGCTTTTCGTTTCAACTCTTTGGCATGAGTGAACTCATCAGTATCAGCGATGGCCGAGTTAGCGGAGCCGTGATTAATGGCATTGCCAGTATGGCCAATATCTGTATTCTGTTGATGGTGGTAGTGGCCTTGTCAGGGCTGATTATCCGTAGTGGATGTATGGACTATATCATTGGGAAACTGAACACTCATATCATCCGCTCGAAAAGGGGCACCGAACTGACCATCTTCTCCTTGGTATCGCTGGCAGGTATTCTTATCGCCGCTGTCAACACCATTGCCAACATCTGCATTGCTCCGTTTGTCAATAGCATTGGCGGTCAGCACGCTCTTCACCCCTATCGTCGGGCTACCCTGTTGGCAACGGTTATCTGCACGTTCCCCTTCTTCCTGCCTTACGGCGGATGTGTACTATTGTTGCAAAAAGGCGTTGAAGCATCGGCTTGTGGGGTAAGCCTCCGTGCTACTGATATGTTCCTCACCGCATTCTATCCCTGGGCTTTATTCGTTGTGATGCTCATGGTGTGTATAACAGGTTATAAAAGAAAAATTCAATGAAAGAACTGACGAAACTGATATTGGACGATATGCGTCCCGCATTAGGTGTCACGGAGCAAGGCGCTATAGCCTTTGCAGTGGCAACGGCAAAAAAGTATGTGACGGGCGAAGTGAAGCTTATATGCCTGGTGCTTAATAGCGGGATGTATAAAAACGCCTTTACTTGTGGAATACCCAACAGTCGCGAGGTGGGCAACGAACATGCAGTAGCTCTCGGCTATGTAGTAGCCGATGCCGACAAAGGTCTGGAATGTCTCGAAGGCGTGAAACCACATCATAACAAAGAGGCAAAGACCCTCATCAAGGAAGGGAAGGTGAAAGTGGAACTGGGCGACATCAGCAGTCGCATCTATATTTTTGCAGAGATTACTACTAACGAAGGCTTTGCCAGTGTGACGATTCGTGATACGCATACCAACATCACGCAGATTACGAAAGACGGCGAGATTGTCTTTCAGAAGGATTCTAAGGTGGAGGCCATAGAAGCATCCCCTTTGATTCATCGCTACACCCTTCGCCGACTCCTCAACTATGTCCGTACAGTTCCCATAGAGGAAATCCGCTTTGTCCGTCAGGCCTACGACCTTAACCTGGCTCTTTTCGAACAAGCCATCAAAAGTCGCAGCACGCCATTTGCGCATTACCTGTTTCAGAAAAACGGCCAGCGCATCATTTCCGACAACGAACAAACGTCTGCCTCCCTGCTCTGCAATGCCGCTATCGAGGCACGCGTGCTGGGACTTTCGCGTCCGGCTATGAGTATCACCGGCAGTGGGGCTCACGGCATAATCGCCACTTTGCCCCTCTACGCATCGGCGCAAGTAAACCATTACAGCGAAGAACAGTTACTGCGTGCCACAGCCCTCAGCTATCTTGTTTGTATGTATATCAAAGAGTATTCAGGCAAACTGTCTGCCTTCTGCGGTTGTGCCATAGCAGCAGGTACGGGCATGGCCTGCGGACTCGCCTTCATGAAAGGGGGCACGTTCAGAACGCTTCAGCTCGTCATCCAGAATATGGCTTCCAGTATCACTGGCATGATATGCGACGGTGGCAACCACGGGTGTACCATGAAGGGCATCGTCGCCGTCGATGCCGCCTTTCAATCCGTCAACTTTGCTCTTGAAGGAATCGCCATCGGCAATAGTCACGGAATCAACGGACATTCGCCAGAAGACACCATGCGTCATATCGGCATGATTGCCTCGCCGGGTATGGTGGAGACAGAGCGCATCATTGTAAAAATAATGAGAGAAAAGAAGGCTGAGAAGTAAGCTATGCCAAACGTTTGGTATGCGAAATGCCACGAAAGGGCGATTGTGGAAGTGCGGGAATCGCCGTACCTTTGCAGCGTGAAATTAATCAATTCATTAAAATATAGTAAGGATATGAAAAAGGTAATGAGATTGTTTTTTGCGGCTGCAGTTCTGGTGGGACTGGCTTCCTGCAACTCGAACGACGATTTTGGAACTCAGGCGATTGAGATTCCGTGTGTAACGATAGATGGTGATATTGACTGCTGCTCGGCTGAGGAGGCATTGCAAGTTTATAGGTTCCTGCAGACGGTGAAGATTATCCCGGAATTGTCGACGGTGGTCGACGGACAGTATAACGTGTTTGCCTACTCAAAGACAGGCTCCTTCCATACGGGCTACAACGAAATCTTCTTCGTAGCCACGAAAAAGAAGAACGGCAACTACATCAAGAACTTCGACATCGACGGTCTGTCGCCGCTGATGCTGATGGTGAAGATGAACATGAAGCATAGTACGCCCGTGGGTGGTAATGCAGAGTCGTTCGATAAAGACTATCTGGCCGTTAAGCGCACATGGGTGTCATTCCTGATGAATAGCAGCGAGTCGGGTTCGTGGACGCTGGGATACAACGTAAGCGTGCTGGGCAGCAAAGGGGCAGTGGAGGATGTCGCAGTCAATATTGATGCACTACCTGATGGTCAACAGTGGTTGAAGTCGTTCAAAGTAGGTGACCAGACCTACTTCCTGTCGTTAGTAAGTCCGACAGATTGGAAAACAGGAACGAACAAGATAACGGCCTACGTGTCGCAGAAGAGCAACCCCATCACCACACCCTACGCGCTGGCCGAGGAGCAGTTCACCATCGAGATTGACCCGCGTATGCCCGACATGGGTAACCATACGTCGCCCGACAATACACCACTGACTCGTCAGGTCGACGGCAGCTATCAGGGCAACATTAACTTAACAATGACCGGTCTGTGGCGCATTCACCTAACGGTACGCGATGCTCAAGGAAATATCGTGGCTGGTGGTGATGACCAGAAGGACGGATTCAGTTCCCTCTATTGGGACGTGACGATTTAGTTGAGAGTTTAGTGTTTAGAGTTTAGAGATATGCTGGAAACTGTTTTGCTATCTTTCGAGCTCTGCTCGCTCATACCTTTAGGTGTGAGAACCATGTCCGACACGGTGGCCACCGAAAAGGCGCAAAACCTTGATGAGGTGGTCATCGTGTCGGAGGCGGGGCGAGGACGGAAACGCTCGGCGAAGGGACAGGTGGCCAGCATCGATGAACACCTGAGTGAACTGCGCCATGTGAACCTCGTACGTCGTGGCTCGTATGCTTGGGAGCCGGTGGTGAACAACATGCAGACGGAACGCCTCTCGACGACCATCGACGGCATGAAGATTTTCTATGCTTGCACGGACAAGATGGACCCCGTGACTTCGTATGTGGAGAGTGGCAACCTGCAGAGCATCAGCCTGAACAGCGGGCTCGACGGCAATCCGCAGGCCACGGGAAACATCGGTGGCAGCTTGGATTTGAAGTTGCGCAAGGCGGGCTTCGACAGCGATCCGTTTCACGCCAGCGTCTCGGCAGGTCACGAGTGGAACGGCCACGTGCAGGTGTATGGTGCCGATGCGGCGCTGAGCAGTCACAGGACGTACCTGAATGCGGGCGCCTTCTTTCGTCATGCCGACAACTACAAAGTGGGCGGTGGCGACGAACTGCAGTTTTCGCAGTTCCAGAAGGTAAACGTCTTTACGAACACCGGACTTCGGTTTCCCTCCTTCGGGGGGACGGAAGGGGGGCTTGATATGCTGGAGGCAACCTTCATTTTCGACCGCGCCACCGACGTGGGTTATCCTGCGCTGAACATGGATGTTGCGAAGGCCGAGGGACTGATTACGTCGCTTTCGTACAAGCACCTCTTCCGCAATGCCAGTTGGGAGACGAAGGCCTACTACAACCACATCACCCACGAGATGAACGACACGAAGCGCCCTAACGTGGCCATCCACATGGACATGCCTGGTAAAAGTTGGACAGCAGGCATCTACAGCTTGCTGACGACAAGTTTCCCTCCTTCGGGGGGACGGAAGGGGGGCCACGACCTTGCGCTGAACTACGACCTCTATTACAACCGCCTGTTTGCCGACATGACGATGTATCCGGGTGGCGCAGCACCGATGTATATGGTGACGTGGCCCGATGTGGGTACATTGAATACGGGTCTTGCTCTAACGGATGTTATTAGGTTTCCCTCCTTCGGGGGGACGGAAGGGGGGCTGTTGCGCCTCTCTGCCAAGGTGGCTTGGCAGCAGCAGCGTCTGAACAACGAGGAGGGCTATCATGCCCTGAAGGTCTTCTTCCCTGGCATGACCGACACGTATCATCAGGCCACGGGTCGCATCGCTGCCAATTATCAATTATCAATTGTCAATTGTCAATTCAACCTTGGTGCGGGTTGGGGAAGTCGTGCTCCCACGGTGACGGAGGCCTACGGCTACTATCTGAACAACACGTTCGACCAGTATGACTACATCGGCAACCCCTCGCTGAAGAACGAGTCGGCGGTGGAATTGAACGGCGCAGCCAAATGGTCAATGTTCAATGGTCAATGTTCAATCGCTCTTGATGGCAACGTATTTCTTTTTAGCAATTACATCATTGGTCAGTTCGAGACGCGTCTGTCGCCAATGACCATTGGTGCCGAGGGTGTGAAGGTCTATGGGAACATCTCTCACGCCACCATAGCCAACGTCTCCCTTTCGTGGGATTGGCAGATAACGGAGCACCTGCGCTGGAACAAGAAGGTGAGCTACAGCAGCGGGCGCGATGCCGACGGCGACCCACTTCCACTCATCTCGCCCATCAGTTGGCAGTCAGAATGGATCTATCAGCACCAGCGCTTTCAGGCACAAGCTACCGTTAAAGGCAACGCCCGCCAAAGCAATTACGGCGAAAAATACGGCGAGACGGCAGCAAAGGCGTGGACGATAGTCAACCTCACGGCAGCCTATCAATTCTCAATTCTTAATTCTCAATTCTCAATTAGAGCTGGCGTCGAAAACCTCTTCGACAAGAAATATGCCACCTATGCCGACTGGAACCACATCCCCCAAAAGGGACGCAATATATATATGAATTTGACGTTTGGATTATAGAACCCACCCCCAGCCCCTCCCGTGCGGGAGGGGAGTAAATATACAAGAAATGAAGAAAACAATTATATGGATTGGGGCGCTCGTGTTAGGCGCCGTGTTAGGACTGCTCGGATTAGGGTGGCTCAACGACGTGATGGACTTTGTGGCGACGGTTTATACCCGGCTGTTCCAATTGTTGGCGGTACCGACGATTGTTTTGGCAGTAACCACCACCTTCGCGACATTCGGCTCGAAAGGGTCAGGTCGCATCTTTGGGCGTACCTTGATTTATACGTTGCTAACGACTTTCGCCGCCGCAGCTGTAGGAGCATTGCTGTATGTGGTGGTGGCCCCCTCCAACCTCCCCCAAATGGGAGAGGCGAATGTCGCAGAAATGTTGCCCGAAGAGGCTCAAAAACTCCTCCCCCATTCGGGGGAGGCTGGGTGGGGGCTTCACATCCTTAATGTGATCCCCAACAACATCGTCAAGCCCTTCCTTGAGGGTAATGTGCTCTCGCTGCTATTGTTGGCTTTTGCCGTCGGCATCGGATTGTCAAAACTGCCTGAAAGTGAGAACAAATCTGTTGTTGTGAAGGGATTGTTAGGCTTGCAGGATTTGCTCTTCCTGTTGATTCGCGGATTGATTTGGACACTTCCCCTCGGTATCGTGGCATTCTCGGCACAACTGGCGGCACAGGTCAGCGCAGGTGTAGTGGCCGACTCGATAGGCAAGTACGTGTTGGTGGTGCTGGGCGGCAACGTCATCCAGTTCTTCATCGTTCTGCCGCTGTTCCTGCTGGCCCGTGGCCTTAATCCCATACATGTCTTAGGTAAGATGATGCCAGCTGTTATGATGGCACTCTTCACCAAGAGTAGCGCTGCCACGCTTCCCGTTACAATGGAATCGGCAGAGAATCGCCTTGGGGTTCGCAAAGACATCGCCCGCTTCGTATTGCCCATCTGCACCACCATCAACATGAACGGTTGCGCCGCTTTCATCCTCGTCACCTCGCTCTTTGTGATGCAGAATGGCGGTACGACGCTCACCCTCGGCACCATCCTCCTGTGGCTCCTTATCTCCGTCTTCTCCGCCGTCGGTAATGCAGGTGTTCCCATGGGTTGCTTCTTCCTGACGCTCTCGCTGATGTCGGGCATCGGTGCCCCCGTTGCCATTTTGGGCATCATCCTGCCCATCTATACCATCATCGACATGGTGGAAACAGCCGAAAATGTATGGTCAGATTCCTGTGTCTGTGCTATGACAGACCACGATTTACAGTGAATTCTGGCGATATACCAAACGTTTGGTATATAGAATGACATAAAAGTGCGATTGTGGGGATGCAATTTTCGCTGTACCTTTGCACCATCAAAAGTTTATTATAAATTTTCAAAAGGATAAGATTATGGCAAACATTGCAAAACAGCTGACTGAGCTCGTCGGCAACACCCCACTTCTGGAGCTCAACAAGTATTCACAGGCAAAGGGTCTGGAGACCCCAGTGATAGCCAAAGTAGAGTTTTTCAACCCCGGCGGTAGCGTGAAGGACCGTATCGCGCTGGCCATGATTGAGGATGCCGAGGCAAAGGGAATTCTGAAGCCCGGCGCCACCATCATCGAACCCACCAGCGGAAATACAGGCGTAGGATTGGCACTGGTATCGGCCGTCAAGGGCTACCATCTTATCCTTACCATGCCCGAAACCATGAGCGTGGAACGTCGAAACCTCGTAAAGGCATACGGTGCCGAGGTTCGCCTCACATCTGGCAAAGACGGCATGCCAGGAGCCATCCGCGCTGCCGAGGCTCTTCGCGATGAAATCCCTGGCAGCGTCATCCTGCAACAATTCGAGAATGCAGCCAACCCTGCCAAACATTACGCCACCACGGGTCCTGAGATTTGGCGCGACACCGACGGCAAGGTGGACATCTTCATTGGTGGTGTGGGTACTGGAGGCACCATCTCGGGTACAGGCAAGTATTTGAAAGAGCAGAACCCGAATGTAAAAATCATCGCCGTAGAACCGAAATCATCACCAGTGTTGAACGGCGGACAGAGCGGCCCGCACAAGATCCAGGGTATCGGTGCCGGCTTTGTGCCTAAGACCTACGATGCAGACATCATCGACGAGGTGTTTGACGTAGAAAACGACCAAGCCATCCGCACAGGTCGCGAGATTGCCCAGTCAGAAGGTCTGCTGGTAGGTATCTCTGCCGGTGCCGCTCTCTTCGCAGCCATTGAGGTGGCCAGGCGCCCTGAGAACAAAGGCAAGAAAATAGTCGTCCTGCTGCCAGACACCGGTGAGCGTTACCTCTCCACCGTGCTCTACGCCTTTGAGGACTATCCTCTGTAAACTCAAAAGGTGAAATACATGCATATTTCGTACGCTGTCAGAGTAAAACTCCTTAATAATCGAAAAACTTCCCTGATTTTCTACGTGAATATCGGGGAATTTTCGTATCTTAACAGATAAATCATACCCAATTTTATCTATTCTTCCATCTTTCTTATAATCATATTCTTGTTAATAAGAAACTTGATTTCCCATTCGAAAATGTTGCGTTCAACTATCCTGTGGGTAAATCTGCATCTGGTTAGAAACGAACTTCTCGATGTCCTGTGCTGTTGAAACAATAGAGATCAACAGCATAATAGCTATTGTGATTTGTTTTCTCATACGACTAAATGTTTCATTTCATGTCCACCCCACCAGTTGTCATTTGCATATCGGAATCCTACAGAGGCATATAGTGCCTCGCCAGCAGGATTGCCCTTATCTACCAACAATCCGACACAAGGCAGTCGCATCTTATCAGCTTTCTCCTTCGTAGCAGTCAAAAGACGCTGAGCTATACCTTGACGACGATATTCAGGTAAAACGGCCAATGAGTCAAGATAGAGTTCACCAGCCTGTGTCTCATCATCCATGCCGGAATGATCCTTGCCGATGTACTCCTTAGCGGCCTGGATGAATGCCTGGCGAAGCTCGTGCAGTTTGCCGCCATCATAACTGACGGCAATTCCTACAACCTTTTCATCAGCCATTGCTACCAGAGTGTTTCTGTAGCTGTACTGCGAATCCTCGCGCTCTACCAATGAGGTCATCATCCTATAAAAGTCCTCCAGGCCATGCCCTACTCCACAGAAATGCAGGCAACAGTCATCTGTCATGGCCATCATAATCAGACGGGCTATATCTGCTGCTTGCGCCTTCGTTGCTTCTCTAATCTCAATCATCGTCGTCATCTTCCTCCATTTTACAAATTTGACGTGTCTCTTTTCTGGCTTCCTTCCAACGGGGGAAGTACTTATCCATCAGTGCGTGGAAACGGGCATTGTGACTGGGTTCCAACAGGTGGCACAGTTCGTGAACCACCACATGCTCGACGCACCATTCCGGCAACAGCAGCACGTATGCAGAAAAGCAGATGGACTTGTCCTTGACGTTGCAAACACCCCATCTGGAGATCATCGCCTTGTAATAGACCACAGAAGGCTTCACGCCCATTTCCATGGAGTGACGTTCCACCATCGGTTCTATCAGGGCTTTCAGCCGCTGCAAAGCATTATCGGCCTGTTCTCTCGTTCTTAACAGCAATTGATTGTAGAATGTTGCCCTGCGCTTCTGGTTTTCGTAGGTTTTCTTCCGTGCCTCAGTTATCCAGTCACGGTGTTCCTCAATGAACCGTTCTATCTCTTTCTTTGGCATACCAATGGGTGCCGACACATGCACATCGCCATTCTTCACGATGCGCATCGAAAGTCTTCTGGTTCTTCTGTATGTTACTTGTATTGCCATTTCAATTTGTCATTAGAATAATCACACCGCTTACTGCGATATAAGCATAGACGATGTATCCCATTCACCCCAGACTTTCAGATGATCGATAATCGCTGTCTCCACCCTACCCGTCCATTGCTCTGACACACCGAATTTCGTAGCAATGGTTCTGAACTGCTTCAGAGACGCCACCACTTCACGGATGATGGCATCGGGTCGGCGTATGCCGTTGTCACGTGCAAACTGGATGGCATCCTCACGAGTAATTCCACGGAGCTTTGCTCTGATATACAGGCAGTGTTCCTCGTTAGGCAGGAAGCCACCATTATCTATAATATAGGTGATATCATAGGCAGGCGACAGTCGCCAACTGCCATCCTCGTCCATGATGAACGAGAAGTTCTTGTTATGGTCATCGGTGTTGTTGGCCAGAATATTGAAGACCATCCTGCGGAACACCTCCTGGCAGTCGGATTCAGGCAGATGCAGCTTACGGCAAACGGCAATCAGCTGCTCATAGCTGTCAGCATCAGGACTGATGGCAGCCAGCGTCTGGGTATATATCTTCCTCTCACCGTCACGATCGAAACGCTTGGTGATGAAATGGTTGTTACCGTCAACGGTATATAGTTCCGACGGCATCATACGGATTCCTGCCATCGTGGCCAGTTCATAGTAAGTCATCTCCAGTTCAGCCGAAC
>CAMYZO010000096.1 GCA_947303855.1 uncultured Prevotellaceae bacterium | reverse complement strand
AGGAGGCACTCGATAAGTTCTACGCCCGTAAGGACACCCTCTCGCTGGGTATCTGTAACGGCTGTCAGCTGATGGTGGAGCTGGGACTCTGCGAGGCTACGCCTCTAATGAATAAAGAACAAAGAACAATGAATAAAGCCAAAATGCTGCACAACGACTCGCATAAGTTCGAGAGCGAGTTCATCAGCCTGAGCATTCCGCAGAACAACAGCGTGATGTTCGGCTCACTGAGCGGCTCGAAGCTGGGTCTGTGGGTGGCTCACGGCGAGGGTAAGTTCTCGCTGCCTGAGGGAGAGAGTGCCTACAACGTGATTGCGAAGTACAACTACCACGGCTATCCCGCCAACCCCAACGGCTCAGACTACGACGTGGCAGGTATCTGCTCGGCAGACGGACGTCATCTGTGTATGATGCCCCACCTGGAGCGTGCCATCTTCCCCTGGCAGAACGCGTGGTACCCCCTGGACCGCCGTCAGGATGAGGTGACGCCATGGATAGAGGCATTTGTCAATGCAAGGGAATGGATAACCCACCCCCAACCCCTCCCGAAGGGAGGGGAGTCTGAATAGACATTTTCCTGATATTATGGCGGATAACAGCAATAACAAGAGTAATCAAGCCCCCCTCCCTTCGGGAGGGGCCGGGGGTGGGCTTCTCCCCACGTTTTTTAAGATCGGCCTGTTTACCCTCGGCGGCGGTTATGCCATGATTCCCCTGATTGAAGAGGAAGTGGTGAACCGCCACCGATGGGTGAGCCGTGAGGAGATGCTCGACCTGATAGCCATCGCACAGAGCTGTCCAGGAGTATTTGCCATCAACATCAGCATCTTCGTGGGCTACAAGCTGCGACAGGTGAAGGGGGCGGTGGCGGCAGCCCTGGGCACTGCCCTACCCTCGTTCCTGATTATCCTGGCCATAGCCATCTTCTTCAGCCAGTTCAAGGACAACGCCTACGTGGCCGCTATCTTCCGTGGCATCCGTCCGGCGGTGGTGGCCCTGATTGCCGTGCCGACGTTCCGACTGGGGCAGCGGGCGGCGCTCAACAGGTTCACCATCTGGATTCCCGTGGTGTCGGCACTGGCCATCTGGCTGCTCGGCGTTTCACCTATTTATATTATACTAATGGCCGGCATAGGCGGCTACGTCTACGGTATGTACATCAAACCCACGAAGCCATGATATTCCTTGACCTGTTTGTGACGTTCTTCAAGATAGGACTCTTCGGATTCGGAGGGGGCTACGGCATGCTGTCGCTGATACAGCACGAGACGGTGGAGCGCGCCCACTGGCTGTCGACGGCGGAGTTTACCGACATCGTGGCTATCAGCCAGATGACGCCGGGCCCCATTGGCATCAACAGCGCCACCTACTGTGGCTATACCGCCATTCACAACGCCGGCTACGGACACCTGATGGCTGTGCTGGGCTCTGTCACGGCAACCTTCGCCCTGGTGCTGCCCTCGCTGATATTGATGATACTGATTAGCCGCATGTTTATGCGCTACATGAACACGCGGCCGGTGCAGTCGGTATTCCAGGGACTGCGCCCTGCCGTGGTGGGACTGCTGGCGGCGGCCACCCTGCTGCTGTGCAACAAAGAAAACTTCTCAACCCCGACGGAGAATGCCTGGCAGTTCTGCATCAGCTGTGCACTTTTTGCCGCCACCGCCTTCGGCACGGGCTACCTGAAAATCAACCCCATCCGCATGATCTGCTACGCCGCCCTGGCCGGACTGCTGTTGCTCTGACCAGGGGGCGGCAAGGCGGGTTAATCGTCGTATTGGCTGTATCTGTCTTCGCCGATACTCTCGTTATTCTGTACAAGCCGGAAGAGTGCGTCGGCCTGTCGGGCTTTGGCTGTTGCTGACTCCCGTCTGCTGATATCGTGTATGTCATGAGCCCTGCGCGTTGCGCTGTTGTAGCACTCTGTTGCATCGCGGAGCACATTCAGCTTGGAGCGCGTCACCTCCTGACTCTGCTTGCCAGCCAGCCACGATGCATTCGCCTTGGGAATGATACGGGCAGCCTCTACCAGCTGGTCGCCAGCGAATATCCAACCGTCGATTTCAAGGCTCCGCCGCAGTGAGATGGTAGAGCACAACTCATTGTTTTTAGTCATCAGTTGGCTGTTGACGTCAGTCAGTTTATCAACCTCCACCTGCAGGTCGTCAATGGCCCGCTGTATCTCCGTGTCTAAGTTCGAACTCTCAACCTTCAGCCGGCTGATGGTCTGTTCACGTTGCCGGAACGACTGTTGCAGCCGGTTGACTTCGGCCAGCAGCTCGGCATTCTCCCTGACACCGCTCCGGGCCTCAGCCAGTTTCTGTTCCAGCAGTCGCATCTTCTGTTCCAGCTGCTCCTTCATGCTTGTTTTCTGTTGCTGGTGACCCTCGCCCATCTGTTCCAGTTTCATGGTGTTGATGGTGATGTCGTTCATCAGCATCAGCACCTCATACATCTCCTCACGCATGTCGTTATTGACAGCTGTCAAAGTGTCGGCATCAGCCTTCAGGGCGGTGAGTTCCTTGATGCCAACAGTCACCTTCTCCTTCAGCAGGCTCCAGTTGGGTTTCCAGTCGCTTGAATACAGCGCATAGCCCCCAAGGGCTATCACTATCAGATATGTCAGCTTTTTCATTCTCGTCTTTCGGTTAGTTCAGGTTTTGAAGTTTGGCCTCAGCCTGCAAGATTTTCTGCCGGGCCATGGGGTGGCCCTCTTTTGCGGCAGCTTCGTAGCACGTGATAGCCTGACGGATGATGCGCTTCTTAGCTTCGCGCGACCGTCGGGCCATCTTTCCGCTATTCCTCAGCAGGTTCAGGTTGTCGTTACAAGCCATCAACTTGTCGCCGGCAGCCATCCAGGAGTTCTGGATCGTCTTCTGCAGTTGCCCCTGCTGTTGCTGCAACTGTATCTGCGTGTTTTCATACTCCGCCTGTTTCTGCGTCAGTTCCACCTTGGTATGAGCCAGTTCGTCGTATTTCCGTCTCAGGGTGCTCTTCTTCCGCGAGACCTCGGAGAGCAGAAAGTCGAGGTACGTTGTCTGGTCGTCTATCTGCTGGCGCAGTTCAGCTATCTGAGCCTGCAGAGCCGGATTTTCCTCCGTCTTCTTGCTGGCAGCATCCAGTTCGGTCTGTATGGTGGCCAGTTTGTATTTGATGCGGTCTACCGTCTTCCGGCTTGCCGCCCTGCCGCTGTGCTTGCGTTTCTCGCCCAGGGCGAAGGCATCGTCGGCAATCTCGTCGAGCTGTCTCATAATGTTATAGAGCGTCTCGCGCTGTTCGGCTGTTGCCGTTGCCAGGGCACCATACTTGTCTTTCATAGACGCCAGTTCGTCTTTGTCAACGTCTACCGTATCTGCTTTTCCTGAACACGCTGCCAGGCCTATCGTTGTCAGCATGATGACGACGGTCACTGCGTGTTTTATCGTTCTAAACTCCATCTGTCGAAAATGATTTTTGTCTTTGTACTACTCTGTTCTATATGGCCGCTGCCCATCTGCGCCGACGATACCGTCAGCTGTTCGGGGTTAACGGTGAAGTCCACCACGTATTGTTCGCCGTCGTTCGTGGTAATCTTTGCCTGATAGGCATCGGTACGTCCTGAGACTCTCACGATGGTGGCACCGGCCTCGCCCACGGGAACCTGATGGCCGTCAATCACCGTCATCACCCAGGCTCCTTCGATGACAGGAGGCGTGGCACTGGCAGAGGTGCCACCGCCGATTCCCATCAGTTTTGGCAGTATACCGATGGCGACAATGAGGAGCAAGGCGGCAACGCACCATTTCCACTGGTCTTTCACCCATTTGACGGCTGTCTCGAGATAGTGGTTCAGCGTAACGTCGCGCCCTACAGTCGGCTTGGGGTCTGGTCCCGGTGACGGATCAAATATAATTGTGGGTTCTTGTGGCGGTTTCTCTTCCGTTTTCGGCTTATCCCTTTCCTGGGGCTTCTGTTGCGTTTGAGACTTCTCTTGCTTTTGCGGTTTCTCCTCTATTTGCTGTTTCTCTATTTCCTCCTTCGTGCCTAAGTCAAATTCACAGTTATAGTCATCCCGAAATTCGCCTTTACGGACTGTCAGCGCCTTTTTACGGGTTTCCATACCCATAACCAATAACTGTACCTCGACAGTGGTCTCGATGGTATTATTCCAATATCGATCCTGGTTATTGCTTAACACTGGCAGATAGGCTTTCCCCGTACCATAATCATTAAAAACAAAAGTCCTTATTGGTTCTTCTACTCTACCATTATAAACCGGGGCATGTTCATTGATGATTTTGACTTTACCATCATTTAGTTCATTGCATTCTCCTGCTTTTACCAGCACATGCACGCCTGCCCAGACTTTTCCAAGCTGGTACTGGAAAACGGACAGGGCGAAACAGCCTCTGATGGTGGCCTCCAATTCTTCACATACTGTATTCTGACGCGGAGAATGGGCTGCTTTATTCCTTTCATCATGGGCTTTGCTCAGACATCCTTTAATCTTTGTCAGTTTGTTTTCATTGGTATGATAAGGAAATCTTTTCATGATTTCATTAGTAGATTTGTCAACCATGTACGACCCCTTTTTGCCATACAGCTCGTCAATACCATAGTTGGAACTATCCAAATCATACAGGAAATATTTCAGGATACCTTCCCAAAGAGCACTTTGAATAAGCTTATCGGCAGAGAACTCCAAAATCTTTTTGTCACCCTCAATATGGCAGAAAGCCTCCACTGCTTCGCAGAAGGCGGTATAGGTGTCTTTCGATTTTTTCCCGCTTTCATCGTCCTTGGAGCCTGTTGCTTGCAACTCTCTATCTCGCAGTTGCTTGTTGTCAAGAACTTTAAAAAAAGAATTCCATCCTTTTGTAATTTTGCTCTTATCACGGAAGTACACTTCCATAACGCCTTCATTCATATCCGCCTGACTGTAGATATAGTCGGTCAAGGGCTGTATGAGCGAGTCATGCAACTGCGGATTACGCGGTCCGTTCTTGTAGCCAGAATGGTGCTTCTTGGGTTGCTTCTTGGGTTGTTTCTGGTTATTCTCCATCTATGTATTCTACGATTAACAAATTAGCATTAGTGCCACAAAAGTAAACAAATAATGTGAATTTGCCAAACTTTTGCCGCATTATTTGCGTATGTCGGTAATTATACCTAACTTTGCAATCCACACAGAAACATTTTTATGAAGAAAATCATCTTTACAGGTTGCCTGCTCCTGACATGCGTGTCCATGACAGCACAGAGCCAACAACTACGCTATCGGCAGCAGCCATTCCAGACCGACACCGTGATGACCCACGACCCAGTGATGGCCTTCGAGGACGGGACGTACTACCTGCTGTCGACGGGGCACGGCGTGCAGTGGGCCACGTCGAAGGACCGGAAGACGTGGACGGTACAGCCCACGCCCTTTATCAAGGATATTCCCCAGTGGACCCAGGACTCCGTGCCCGGCTTCAAGACCCACGTCTGGGCACCCGACATCATCCGCAAGGACGGACTGTGGTGGCTGGCCTACTCGTGCTCTACCTTCGGCAAGAACACCAGTGCCATCGGGCTGATGGCCAGCGAACGGTTTTCGGGTCCCTGGCGCGACTGCGGCCCCATCGTCTGCTCGAAGGGCGGTCGCGACGAGTGGAACGCCATAGACCCCTGCTTCATTGTTGACGACGGTGGCACACCGTGGCTGACGTGGGGCTCCTTCTGGGACGGCATACAGCTGGCCCGTCTGGACCATACGATGCACCTGGCATCGAAGCCCGTCACCATAGCCCGCCGCGTGGCCCTGCGCGACACGCTGAAGGCTGAGCCTAACCCCACATCGAAGTATGCCGGCAGGAACGCCATTGAGGCCCCCTTCATCTTCTGTCATGGCGGCTATTACTACCTGCTAGTGTCGTGGGACTACTGCTGCCGGGGAGCGAAGTCAACCTACCGTGTGGCGGTGGGACGCAGCAAAACCGTGGGTGGCCCGTACTTAGACCGCAAGGGCAAGGACATGCGCCAAGGTGGAGGCACCATCCTGATAGAAGGCGACAAACAGGAATTTGAGGCCATGGGCCACTGCGCCGCCTACCACGTCGCCGAGGGTGACGACCTGTTCATCTGCCACGGATACAGCACGAAGATGAAGGGTGCCGCCCTGCTGGTGCAGCGACGCATCACGTGGACGGCTGACGGCTGGCCAGAGTTGAGATAAAAGCCCAAGAAAAAAGTCCTACACCGAAGTGCAGGACTTTTTTCTCTTATAGGAATGTTCACCAAAAATCAGTTGGCGTACTTGTAGCCCCAGATGGTGACACCCGTTGCACTGCGGAGGCAGGTGAAGCTGGGCACCTGGTCGTTGGTGGGCTCCAGCGTCTGAATAACCATCACGCCCTTATACTCAACACCGATGTTGATGGTGATATAAGACGTGCCCTCCTTGATAGTCCACGTGCCGGTCTTGGCACCGCTGATGGTACCGTCGGCCTTAAGTTCTATCTCCACCGGCTCGGCATACTTCTTCGTGGTGTGGTCGAGCTTGTAGTCGTGCGTGAGCAGCTTGTACTTGCCGGGGATTTTGGCAGCAGCCACAAGTTGCTTCTTGGCAATGTCGGCACTCTTGGCCACCTCGCCCGTGTACTCAAACGGAGCAGCCACGAGCCAGCCATCCTCGTTCTGGTACACCTGGTGCACACGCACCTGATGGCCCTCGCCCCAGTTCTGGAAGCGGGTGTGGTAGACCAGATAGGTTCGGCCGTCCTGAGCGGCGATGATGCTGTTATGGCCCTGCGAACGCTCGCCGGAAGCCTCATTTTTGCCTCCCGTCAGGAAGTTGCCCCACTTGGAATAGGCTCCGAAGATGTTGACACCATGGTTATTGTCGTTCTCCTTGGGACCGAAGTTCAGCTGGTACTGCGTGAATACGGCATTGAGGTTCTTGCTGTCCACATACGGGCCATCGGGGTTCTGCGAGCGGAAGACGCGCATCTGATAGCCACCGTTGTTATAGTCGCTGGCCACACCGCCGGCAGCCAGTCCGCCGTAGGTGACGAAGAGGAAGTAGTAACCACCGATATACTCGATGTAGCTGGCCTCGCCCGACACATAGTAGCCGCCGGCAATCTTCTTGCCGAAGTAGGGGTCGACGGTGATGCCGTCGCCAGAACCCTTCAGCGTGTACTCCACGTCATAGTCGCGCAAGCCCGTCTGCTCGTCCAGCTCTATCATCCAGATGCCGCCGCTCCACGAGCCGTAAGACATCCAGAGCTTGCCCTGCTCGTCGTAGAACACGCAGGGGTCGATGGCGTTGGGATAGCGATTGCCCCACTTGTTGCCGACGTTATAGCGTGCAGGAAGCGAGGTCTGGCTGCCGATGACCAGCTCCAGGTCGGTATCCTTATAGGCATTGCCGGTATGGAAGCCGCTGATGACGACGGGTGCCTGATAGCGGTAGGGACCGTTAATCTTATCGGCAGTCAGCAGGATGATGCTGGAGTACCAGTAGTCGCCGTTGATGCTGAGGTACATGCACCACTTGTTCATCACGGGGTTCCAGATGACGTCGGGTGCCCACATCATGCCGTCGACACTATAGGTTGTGCCAGAGAGGGCCTCACCGCGCTTCGACCAGTTGTAGGCGTTGAAGGCGAGGTCTTTCTCTACGCCACCCACCTTGACCTTCGTCACCTGAGGCGTGGTGAAGGCCACGTTGTTGGCGGCATTGCTGCTCGTAGCCGTAGCCCAGGGAGCCGTGAACGCCACCCAGCTCAGCAGGTTGGTGGAGCGGGCAGAGGCACGGTGGGAGCCGAAGATGTAATAGTTGCTTGACGAGGGGTCCCAGACGACGCTGGGGTCGTGGACGCTGACGTGCTTCAGGTCCTTCGGCCAGAGGGTCTGCTGTTCCTCCACCTCGCCCTGCTGCTCCTCAGCAAGAGTGGTGAAGGCTACGTCTTCAGAGTACTTCACGGTGGCACTGGTCTGCACGTATGCACGCACATGGTATGTGGTGCTGGCCGTCAGTCCTGAGAGGGTAACGTTCATCGTTGACGAGCTGGCCGTAATCTTTGTGCCGTTGATATCAGGGTTGGCCGTGGTGCCATAGCAGATGCCGCGGGCAGTGATGGCCGAACCGTTGGCCGTTGCCGTCACGACAGCGGAATTGGCCGTCACTGACGAGACAGTGGGTTTAGTGACCGACAGGGCGGTAGAAGAGCCGCTTCCGCCACTGTCGGCTGGCGAGTCATCGTCGCCACAGCCGACTGCGAGCAGCCCCAAAGTAAGCAAAAAGAATAACTTGGACAAATACTTCATAATAACTATTTAAAACAGATAAAATTGCCTACGGACAGCCGGGCTGTCCATAGGCAATTTGTTAGACAATAAAGATTATTCAAACACGAGGTGGCAGCCGTCAATGGTGAAGTGGAAGTAGAGGTTCTCCGGATCGGTGACCGTGTTCAGGCCGATGTAGTTCTGGGTGTAGGTAATACCATTGTTACCCACCATCACGCTCTTCACGTCAGCCGTTCCATCGCCATTGTTGGTGACAGACACCGTGACCGTAGCCTCGTCCATGGCAGCAAGCCATACACCCCAGTCAGCCTGAGGACCACTCGGCGTGCACTTAGAAGCCAGTTCCTCACCAGCCCAGCCAGTGCCCCAGCCCCAGTTGTCGGCACGCAGCACGCCATACTCCACAGAGCCGTCGGCATTGGTCAGCACAGTGCAGAAGTTGTTCCAGTTGTTGGCACCAGAGGTGTAGTTGAGGAAGCGGCGGGTGACGGTCTGCCCTACAGGCACCTTGATGTATGGCGAATGTTCCGACCACCAAGCCGACGAATTGTCCTCCTGTCCTAAGACATCATCGAACTCCAGGTGACAGTTGTCAATGGTCAGGTGGAAGTAGAAGTCATCGGGGTTGGTCACGGTGTTCAAGCCGATATACTCCTGCTTATACTCATTGCCATCGGTACCCAGCATGAAGCTGCGCACGTCGGCAGTGCCGTCGCCATTGTTGGTGACACAGACAGTGACCTTGGCACCGTCCATAGCCTTGAGCCATGTACCCCAGTCGGCCTGCGGACCGCTCGGCGTACACTTCGAAGCCAGTTCCTCACCAGCCCAGCCGGTGCCCCAGCCCCAGTTGTCGGCACGCAGCACGCCATACTCAGTGGCACCATCGGCACTGTTAAGCACGATGCAGAAGTTGTTCCAGTTGTTGGCACCAGAGGTGTAGTTGGTGAAAGTGGTGACAAGCGTCTCCTTGGGAGCCACCTTGACAGCCTGAGAGTGCTCGCTCCACCAGGGAGAAGTGTTGTCGGCAGCACCAAGGCAGGTGAACATCTTGTCGACAATCTCGAACTCAACGGTAGCAATGATGGGAGCAGCGGCACCCTCGCCCTTGTAAGTCTTGTTGTAGACCACTACCAGCGTCTTCTTGCCCACCGTTGCCATGTCAGGCACGGCCTGCAGGGTGAGCTCGGCCACGGTGACATCCTTCGATACGCCGGTCTCGAACTGTACGGTGGCAGCGAGGTTGGCAAAGGCTTCCTCAATAGTTGTGCCTAAGAGCACCTTGCGCGGTGCGCCCTTCACCTCCATAGACAGCGGAGCCTTGTCCTCAGCCGATGTGCATCCGCCGATAGGCTCTATATTAGTAGCGAGCCAGTTGATGTAACTGCCTTCCGGCACGAAGAAAACACGGATGGTGCCATTCGATGCGTCGGCATTGAGATTCTCCAGCGTAGCAGTCTGCTTATAGGTCTTCGTGACGGTGCCATTGGTAATAGTCACCTTCAGGCCACCGTCAGTGCGGTCGACAGTCACTGTCACCTTGCCGCCCAGCTTTTCAACGCCATTGTCAGTATCGGTCTCAAAGGTCAGCGTGCTCTCCACAAAACTACGGTCGATATAGTCGCCCCACTCAGAGTTACCGCTGGGCTGGTGGTCGAAGCGGATAGCTCCATACTCCTTGTAGTTGGCAGCGCCACGGTCTTCGTCATTACTGATAATCATGGCGAAGTTCTTATAAGTGTTAGTGGCATCGGGGTTGATGTTCAGGTTGAACTGTCCGTGCCAGACCTGATTCTCAGGTATCTGGTAGTACTTGGAGAACTGTGCCCACCAGCCGGTAGAATAATCGGTAGCACCGATGGTATATACGTCCTCCATCATACCCACAAGTTCCTCTTCGCCGCCCTGATTGGCATTCTTTATAGAGTCGGCCTTGGCGGAAATCCAGTCGGGAGCGTCAATTTCGTAGAGGTCGCCGCCCTCACAACTCGTCAATGCCAGCATACCAAGGGCTGCTGCACAGAAGACGGAAGCAAATTTATTCAGATATTTCATAATCATTCTTTTTATCTTTTCTACATTGGTAAATTAACGCTTACTTGCTCAGGTTAACAACGGGGTGTACCGTCCAGCCATTCCTGCTAAAATAGACCGAATTATCGGTATTGTTATTGGCCGAATTGCCAGTCAGGTTCGCATTGTCATTAAGAGTGCCTTGGAAGATGGGCAGGAACTCATGTCCTGGCTTGTAGGAGTCATACGTACTCTTATCGCAGTTAGGCTCATCAACAGGGTCTTTCGGTGTGAAGTCTATGCTTCCATCTTCATATTTTGCCTTCGTCCAGAAGTTGACAGCACCATGCTCCCACAACTGGTGGATACGTCCGTCATTGTAGAAGAAGCCCCAACGGATAAGGTCGAAGCCACGTCCGAACTCACAGCCGAACTCCTTCGGACGCTCCACGTTGGCAATCTGCTCGAAGAGTTTGTCCTTGGTGTCGAACTTAGAAGCATTAAGGTCGGCAAGACCGGCACGGTTACGCACCTGGTTAATCCACTTGAAAGCATCAGCAGTGGGACCGTTGACCTCGTTCTCGCACTCGGCAGCACGCAGCAGCACGTCACTGTAGCGCATCAGTCGCAGGTTGATGCCGCAGTGCAGACCGGTAATCACTTTGTCGTAGAGACCAGTGCGCAGGTTGGTGTACTTAGCAACGGGCAGTCCGCCATAGTTATTGTTGGTCACAATAAACTCGTCAGGAGTCATCGTCTGCGTATAGCACACGTTACCATACTCGAAGCGCTCCCAGTCGTTCTCGTAAGTTCCGATAGTCCAGTAGAGGCGTGGGTCGAGCGTGCCGTTTGTGGTGCGCTCCTGCTTGAAGAGGTTGTAGAGCCAGGGCGAGGCCGAGATGTCAGCCCAGCCGCCACAGTCGCCAGGACCGTAGTTACTCTCAATGGCATGACCCTGCGTAGCGTTGGCACTGGTATTGACGGGTGTCCACTCGTCGTCGGTACCCTGCGAGCCGTAGTCCAGGAACTGTACCTCGAAGAGGCTCTCGGCGTTGTTCTCATACTGCGGACCCTCGCGGAAGTTGTCGCCATAGTTTTCCATCAGCTTATAAGTGCCGTACTGGCCGTTGATGATGGCCTTCAGCACGGTAAGCGCCTCGCTGTACTTATGGCGTACCATCAGCGTGCGGGCATAGTAGCCGGCAGCAGCACCGCAGGTAGCGCGGCCCTTGGCCCACTCGCCGCCGGTATCGCGGCTGGGCAGCAGTGTCATAGCCTCGCTGAAGTCGGCCTCAACCTGATCAAGCACGCGGTCGTACTGTGCGAAACCATCTTCATCACCTTCCTGTTTGTTAGAAGCATAAAGGCCGTCAAGCGAAGAATAGTCTTTATAGTCAGTAATCAAAGCCGGGTTCTGGTAGTAGCCAGCCAGATTATAGTAAGCCAGGGCACGGATAAAGAGAGCCTGTCCCTTGATGCGCTTTATCTGGTCGCTCAAGTTGTCGCCCTGAGTGCGGTCGAGCACGAAGTTACAGACATTGATGGTATAATACCAGTCGCGCCACGACCACTGTCCTATTTCGTCGGTGATAGGTTCGTTCAGGTCGTCGAAGGGCAAATACCACACCTGCGAGGCATTCCATGCCTCGTCGCCGCGCATCACGTCGATGTTATAGCCTACACGGGCGTAGGTACCCTCCATACGGATGTGGTTGTAGCAGGCGATGATGCACTCTTCCAAATCATTGGCCGTATAGCCAAAGGTTCCCGATGTCTGCTGGTTGGGGTTGATCAGGTCCAGCTTGTCGCTGCACGATGTCAGCGAGCCGATGCCCAGCATAAGGGCAAGAGAAAATTTATATAGTTTCATCGTTTTTACTTTTTCTATTTTTACTTTTTACTTTTCTTTTAGAAAGAGAAGAGCACACCTGCCATGAAGCTGCGGGCACTGGGATAAGAGCACCAGTTGTAGCCCGGCGAGAACGTGCCGCCAGCGAAGTCCACATTGTAGCCATTATACTTGGTGAAGGTGTAGAGGTTCTGAGCCGACACATAGATGCGGGCACCAGAGATGACGCCACCGAACACACTGTTGGGGATATTATAGCCCAGCTCCACGTTGGCAATCTTCCAGTAAGCAGCGTTCTGAATCATACGGTCGCTGAAGAGGTCGTTCCAGGCCAGCGTAGCGTTGTTGGCATAATAGGTGCGGGGCACGCTGGAGATATAGGTCAGACCGTCCTCCGACCAGCGGTTGGCATCGAGCAGAGCCACGTCCTTGTTGCCGGGACCGTAGCTTGAGTTCAGACTGTTGTAGATACCATCGGCCACATGATAGTTCAGGGCACCGAAGGTAGAGATGCTCAAGTCGAAATTCTTGTACTCCAGACGGGTGCTCAGACCGAAGTTCACCTTAGGCAGACCACTGCCCAAGACGGTCTGGTCGTAAGCGTCGATGACGCCGTCGGGGGTTCCATCAGGACCGCTGATGTCCTCATAGAGGCAGTCACCCACATTGACTCCGGCCTGCGTGGCATTAGCATCAATGTCTGCCTGCGTGCGGGCTATGCCCTTATACACCCAGCCATAGAACTTACCGACCTCCTGGCCGACTTCCGTCTTATAGGCACCTGAGATGTAGGACTCCTGGCCGAAGCCCAGCGCCTTCACCTTGTTCTTCAGGGTGCTCAGGTTGGCGCTGATGTCGTACTTGAAGGGATGGTCGTGGTTACGGTAGGTCACTGAGAACTCGAAACCGCTGTTTTCCATCTTGGCGGCGTTCATGGTAACGCTGGTGTTAGCCACACCGGCGTTGGCAGGCACGGGCACGTTGTAGAGCAGTTCGGTAGAAATGTTCTTGTACCACTCAGCCGTGAACTCAATACGGTTGTTGAGGAAGGCTATGTCGATACCGGCGTTGTAGGTCTTCTTTTTCTCCCAGGCCAGTTTTTCGTTAACGAAGGTAGAGATGGCCGAACCCGTCACAGCCTGGTTGCCGAACGAGTAGGTCATGTTGTTGCGGTCCATCGTAGCCTGATAGGCAAATTCGCCGATGTTCTCGTTACCCAGCTCACCGTAGCTCGCGCGTACCTTAAACATATTAATAATATTGTGGTTGATGGGGAAGAAATTCTCCTTGTCGAAGCGCCAGCCGAGCGAGACAGAGGGGAAGGTGCCCCAGCGGATATCCTTGGTCAGGCGCGAGCTGCCGTCGCGACGTACGATGGCCGACAGCAGGTACTTGCCGTCGTAGTCGTAGATGAGAC
>CAMYZO010000095.1 GCA_947303855.1 uncultured Prevotellaceae bacterium | reverse complement strand
GAATGCCAGCCTGTCACGCTGGAGGTCACGAGTTCGAGCCTCGTACGCACCGCAAGGAAACTCTCAGATTCAGTTCTCTGATTCCGAGAGTTTTTTGTCATACCAACAACTGAGAATATGAAAAGGAACGCCCTGCTTGTCATCATGACCCTCGCCCCCCTCTTTGCGGTAGGGCAGGTCAGAACCACCAAACTCACCGTTTACAACAGCTACCGCCCGGCCATCATCACCCTGGCCGACGGACGCACGCTGAAGCAGCCCCTCACCAACGTCTTCCTCAAGAACGCAGCCCTGCTCTACATGAGCGGCAACCAGGCCAAGGAGGCCAATATGAAAACCGTGGTCAGCGTGCAGTTCGACGACCGCCTCTATGTCAGGATCGACTCCCTGCTGGCCTTCCAGGTCGACAGCGCCGGCGCCGACGGTCTTTACCGTGCCACCATCATCGACCGCGAGGCCTACGAGCAGAACCTGAAGAACAACGTCGTCCTTTCCGACTTGTCGCTGCTCAACTCCGACATGGTGGGCACCACCACCGTCGACCTCAACAACGAGTCCGACTACGAGTTCCCCCTCATCAATATCTACTACTTCCGTTACAAGGGCAAGTTCGTCAGGTGTCACGACCGCAGCCTCAGCAATTTCCTGCCCAAGGAAAAGCGTCGTCTCATGCGATCCTATATCCGCATGCCCGACTTCAGTTGGACTGACGAGAAGAGTCTCATACAATTGCTAAAGGGACTACAATAAAAACTCTAAAAACAAAAAACAATTCCCACGATTTTCTGTGTGTTTCTGAGATATGTAAAAAACTGCGTAAAATTTGGAGGAACGGAAAAATGTTTGTAATTTTGCAGGGAGTTTAGAAACAAATCATTAAATGAATATGAATATACCCGTAGCATTTTGGCTTGTGCCCGTCGCATCCGTCGTGGCACTGAGTATGGCGTGGTTCTTTTTCCGTCAGATGATGACAGAGGATGAGGGCACGCCCCGTATGAGAGAGATTGCCGGTCATGTACGTCACGGTGCCATGGCCTACCTGAAGCAGCAGTATCGCGTGGTGACGATGGTCTTCATAGTGCTGGCCGTCATCTTCGCCTTCATGGCCTATGTGCTGAAGGTACAGAACCCGTGGGTGCCCTTTGCCTTCCTGACGGGCGGTTTCTTCTCGGGACTGGCCGGCTTCTTCGGCATGAAGACCGCCACCTATGCCAGCGGCCGTACAGCCAATGCCGCCCGCAAGGGTCTGAACCAGGGTCTGCGCGTGGCCTTCCGCTCCGGTGCCGTCATGGGTCTGGTGGTGGTTGGTCTGGGCCTGCTCGACATAGCCATCTGGTTCCTCATCCTTTCAGCCTTCTATCCCGGCACGGGCGTCTCGCTGATAACCATCACGACGACGATGCTGACCTTCGGCATGGGTGCCTCGACGCAGGCGCTGTTTGCCCGTGTGGGTGGCGGCATCTACACCAAGGCGGCCGACGTGGGTGCCGACCTGGTGGGTAAGGTAGAGCAGGACATCCCCGAGGACGACCCGCGCAACCCCGCCACCATTGCCGACAACGTAGGCGACAACGTGGGTGACGTGGCCGGCATGGGTGCCGACCTCTACGAGAGCTACTGCGGCAGTATCTTGTCGACGGCAGCCTTGGGTGCCACAGCCTTTGCGCTGAATGGCGACATGCAGTTGAAGGCCGTCATTGCCCCGATGATCATTGCCTCGGTGGGCATCTTCCTCTCGCTCATAGGCATCTTCCTCGTCCGCACCAAAGAGGGTGCCACGATGAAAGACCTGCTCAAGTCGCTGTCGTTAGGCACCAACGTCAGCGCCGTGCTGATAGCCGTTGCCACCTTCGTCATCCTCTATCTGTTCCAGCTTGACAACTGGCTCGGCGTGTCGTTCTCGGTCATCACCGGTCTCTGTGCCGGCGTCATCATCGGTCAGGGCACGGAGTACTACACCTCCCACTCCTACAAGCCGACACAGGACATTGCCGCCTCGTCGCAGACGGGTGCCGCTACCGTTATCATCAAGGGTATAGGTACGGGCATGATCTCGACGATGATACCCGTGGTCACCATCTCCGTGGCCATCATGCTGAGTTACCTCTGTGCCAACGGCTTCGACCTGTCCATGTCGGCAGCGTCGATGTCGCGCGGTCTCTATGGCATCGGCATTGCTGCCGTGGGCATGCTGTCAACGCTGGGCATCACCCTGGCCACCGACGCCTACGGGCCTATAGCCGACAATGCCGGCGGCAACGCCGAGATGAGCGAACTGGAGCCGCAGGTGCGCCAGCGTACCGACGCCCTTGACGCCCTGGGCAATACCACCGCTGCTACCGGCAAGGGCTTTGCCATTGGCTCTGCTGCCCTGACAGCCCTGGCCCTGCTGGCCTCGTATGTGGAAGAGATTAAGATAGCCATGGCCCGCGCTGTGGAGAACGGTCAGACATTTGTTGACAATGCCGGGCAGGTGTTCAACCCCGAGACGGCCGACATGGTGCAGTTCATGGAGTTCTTCCAGGTGAACCTGATGAACCCGAAGGTGCTTGTGGGCGCCTTTATCGGCGGCATGGCAGCCTTCCTGTTTTGCGGTCTGACCATGGGAGCCGTAGGTCGTGCTGCCCAGTCGATGGTTGAGGAGGTGCGCCGACAGTTCCGCGAGATCAAGGGCATCCTTGAGGGTAAGGCCACGCCCGACTACGGCCGCTGTGTGGAAATCAGTACGCGCAGCGCACAGAAGGAGATGATCTTCCCCTCGCTGCTGGCCATCGCCATACCCATCGCCGTTGGCTGCCTGCTGGGTGTTGCCGGTGTCATGGGTCTGCTCGTCGGCGGTCTGACGGCAGGCTTCACGCTGGCCGTCTTCATGGCCAACGCCGGTGGTGCCTGGGACAATGCGAAGAAGATGGTTGAGGAGGGCAACTTCGGCGGCAAGGGTTCTGCCTGTCACAAGGCCACCATTGTGGGCGACACCGTTGGCGACCCGTTCAAGGACACGTCGGGTCCGTCGCTGAACATCCTGATTAAGCTGATGTCGATGGTGAGCATTGTCATGGCCGGTCTGACCGTCGCTTTCTCTTAAATTATAAACGACAACTAAGACAACTTAAACAACATTTTTTTATGAGCGCGAAAAAGAAAAGTTGTCCATGTTGTCTTAGTTGTCGTCAAAAATAAATAGAAAATCGTAAATCGTAAATCCCCCGATGAAGCCAATAAAGATTCTGAGTGTCGACGACGAGATGGATCTCGAACTGCTGCTGACGCAGTATTTCAGAAGAAAAATCCGCAAGGGCGAGTACGAGTTCGTGTTTGCCCATAACGGCCTTGAGGCGCTGACCATGATGGTGAAGCACCCCGATATAGAGATTATCCTGTCGGACATCAACATGCCCGAGATGGATGGTCTGACCCTGCTGGCCAAAATCAACGAGATGCGCAACCCCGCTCTGAAGGTCATCATGGTGAGTGCCTATGGCGACATGGGCAACATACGCCAGGCCATGAACAACGGCGCCTTCGACTTTGCTACGAAGCCCATTGACCTGGACGACCTGAGCGTGACCATAGAGAAGGCCATTGAGCAGATAGAGTATGTACACCAGATGCAGCGCGAGCACAGTCAATTAGAGTCGCTGAAGGGCGACCTGGCCATTGCCAGCGAGATACAGCAGGCCATCCTGCCGCGCCACTATCCGCCCTTCCCCGACCTGGTAGACCACCTTGACATTGCCGCCTCGATGACGCCAGCCAAGGATGTGGGGGGCGACTTCTACGACTTCTTCCGCATTGACGACGACCACATAGGATTCCTGATAGCCGACGTCAGCGGCAAAGGCATTCCGGCTGCCATCTTCATGGCCGTCAGCCGCACGCTGATACGTGCCACCGGTCTGCGTGGTGTCAGCCCCGCCGACTGCATCTCTTACAGTAACCGTCTGTTAGCCTCGGAGTCTGTCGACTGCATGTTCGTCACCGTGTTCTATGCCATTCTGAACATCCAGACGGGTGAGGTGCTGTACTGTAATGCCGGTCATAACCCGCCCTATATGCTGAAGCGCAGCGGCGAGGTGGTGGCCCTGCCCATGTCGCAGGACCCCATGGTGGGAGCCATTGAGGGTATCGATTTTCATTTGCAGCAGTTGCAGCTTGACAAGGGCGACGCCCTGGTGCTGTTTACCGACGGTGTGACCGAGGCGATGAACAGCCAGAATGAGGAGTTTGGCGAAGACCGGCTGGAGGACACGCTGAAAGACGTGGTGATGAGCGACTGCCAGAAGATGGTCGATGTGATCAAGGACGACGTGTCGGAATTTGCCGGGGAGGCCGAACAGAGTGACGATATAACCATACTTGCCCTGCGTAGAAAGTGAGGAAGCGGACGATAGCGACAGGTGCGGCAGGCATAGCCCTTCTTGGGACAGCCATTGTCAGTAGCGTGGGTTGGTGGCATGAGCACCAGCAGGCACGCCTGTTGGAGAGTCAGTTGCAGTCGCTGCGCGAGGAGTCGAAGCGTGCCGCCGTGGTGCAGAGCGTGAGCTGCCAGATGGAGGAGATAGCCCGCGAGCAGAAAGACATCTCTGACGAGCAGCGCGAAGAGGCCATCCAGCAGCGTCGCACCGCTGAGGAGATGCGTCAGCGCTCGGAGGTGGAGCGGCAGAACGCGCTGCTGGCACAGCAGCAGGCACAGCAGTCGGCGGCCCAGGCCCAGGAGGCGCGTCAGCTGGCAGAGAGCCAGCGGCAGTTTGCCGACCACCAGCGCCTGCAGGCAGAGATGTCGAAGCGCGTCACCGACACGCTGAGTTTCCTGGCTCTTGGCCGCTCCTTAGGTTCGCAGGCCACTTTCCAGTTCCAGTCAGGCAACACCGACCTGGCGCGTCTGCTGTCATACGCCTCCTATCTGTTCACCCGCCGTTATGGCGGCGACGTGTTCTATCCTGCCGTGTACCAGGCCCTGACGCTGACCAGTCAGAGTGTGCGCACATGGGCCCTGCATGCGGGTGCCGTGAGTTGCATAGCCTTCATGCCCAAGGGCGATGACCGCATGGTGACCTCAAGCACCTACGGCGGACTGATGCTGCACAGGCAAAAGGCAAATGGTGAGTTGGTGAACACCGTACTTATCAGAAACAGCCAATACGATTTCCGCGACATTTTTATCGGTGCCAACGGTATCATCTATGCCGTGAGCCGCAGCGGCCATCTGGTGATGACCAGTGCCGACAATAACAAACCCGTGATACTGATGCTGTCGAAGGTGGAGCACCCGATAGGCATCAGCCAGTTGGACAACGAGCACCTGCTGATAGTGGGTGAGCACGACCTGGCCGTGCTCGACATGAAACGGAACACCATCGGCGAGTACCGCCATCTGGACTACCAGGTGCGGTTAGTGGCACGCTCCAATTACAAGCCCCTGCTCTTTGACAACAAGGGGCGCATGCACACGGTGGCTAACCTGAACAATATACAGACGCGCCAGGTGCCCGTCGACGGCGTGGTGACCGCCTTTGCCGAGTCGAAAGGTACGGGAGCCGTCGCCTACGGCATGTCTGACGGTACCATCTATCTGAGTACCGCCGACGGCAATACCCACCGGCTGGTGGGGCACCAGTCGCGTATCTCGCGCCTGAAAATCAACGGGCGTACCCTCTATTCCTCCAGTTACGACGGAACGCTGAACCAATGGACCGTGAGCAGCGCGAAGATAGAACCCGTGACGCTCTTCAACAGAAGCCAGTGGGTGATGAACTTCACCTTTGACAACTCGAAGCAGAGCCTCTGGGTGGGCGACTGGGGAGGCAACCTGGCAACAACGCTGATGAACGCCACAACGGTGGCTGAAAGGTTGCGAAGCCAGTTGAAGCGCAACCTCACCGCCGACGAGTGGGCGTATTACATTGGAAGGAACGTGCCCTACGAGGCCTTTATAGGAAAGGAGGCCGCCCCATGAAGAGACTCCTGTACCTGACCGTTGTGCTGCTGCTGGCACCCCTCGCCGCCATGAGTCAGGGCATACCCCTGATACGTAACTACATGGCCGACGAATACCACGGCAACAACATGAACTTCGACGTGGTAGTGGGCGACGAAGGCACCGTCTACGTGGCCAACTTCGAGGGTGTGCTGTACTACGACAACGTGGAGTGGCGCATGATACATACGCCAAACATATCGCGTATCACCGTGGTCTATAAAGACCGTGCGGGGGTGATTTGGACTGGCGGCTATAACTACTTCGGACGCATAGAGACCCAACCGAACGGCGAACTGGCGCTGAAGCGCATAGGGCGCGAAGACATGTTCCATGGCGAACTGTTGGAGATATGGGAACGCGACGAGACGCTGATGTTCCTGGTGAACAACGGCAGCATCTACAGAGTGGAGGGCGACAGTCTCGTGGAGCATTCCAAGGTGAGTGGTGACAGGCTGAAGATGGGGCTCACCGATGTGGTGCAGCGAGAAGCCCTTGAGCAAAACGGCAAGGTGAGGCTGATGACCGACACCGTGATGGCAGAGCCCATAGGCAGCCACATGCAGGCTATTGTCATCAAGAACGGGGGCATCGTCATTGCCGACGAGCAGGGACGGCCGCTCTACAGCATCACCGAGGCCAACGGGCTGTGCTCCGACGCTGTGTCGTATGTGGTCTACGACGGCCACGGGCGGCTGTGGGGTGTCACCACCAACGGCATCTTCTCGATGGCCGTGCCCTCAGCCTACTCGCGATTCACGTCCTATGAGGGCATTACCGGAGCGGTGATGTGCATGTCTGAATACGACGGCAAGATGTATGTGGGAACGGGCGACGGTCTTTTCTGCCAGAAAGGGCAGGTCTTTGAGCGCGTGGGCAACATCAGGTATGGCTGCTGGAAAATGGCCGAGAGCACCATAGGGCTTCTCGTAGCCACGGCCAACGGCATCTACCGCATTGGTCCCAGTGGCAGCGTGAGTCAGATAAGTCAGATGAGTGCCACGGCGGTGATGGCCGACGGCAACCAGTTCTACAGTGGTGAGATTGACGGCGTGTACGTTACCCGGACAGCAGACAACAGCCGCCAGAAAGTAAGTGACGAGGCCCACGTGACGAACATCGTGAAGGACGCGCAGGGCACCCTCTGGCTGCAGAACGTCTACGGCGATATCATGTTCAGGAAGAAGGGCAGCTACGACTTCCAGCGTTGGCAGAAAGAAGGCAGCAGCAACATCGCGGCCACCATCGTACCCGTGGACAACGGGCTGGAGATAGTCAACTACGATGCCACGGCGCCCTTCCCTTATCCGCTGACATCGTACCAGAACGACATGGGGGTGACCTGGCTCACTAACGGCGAGGGAAAAGGACTGTACCGATGGCAGAACGGTCAGCGACTGAACGATATAGCGTGGCTGCTGGCACCCATCAAGGATGTCTCGGTGCGCACGCTCTACCAGAAGAACAACCACCTGTGGATGGGCACCGACAACGGTCTGCTGCTGCTCGACATAGCCAAGCGCGACTCTGCCCTGTTAGACAAGCCCCGCCTGCTGATACGCTCGGTAGTGCTCAATGGCGACAGCGTGCTGTGGGGCGGCTACGGAGACATGCCCAGCCAACTGCCCGACCTGGCCAGCAACGAGCGCAACCTGCGCCTGACGTACGCCTTGGAACACATACCGATGATTGGTAAGACGCTCTACAGGTACAAGGTGAACGACGGCAGTTGGAGTGCCTGGGAAGACGACAATGATGTAGAGTTACTGAACCTGTCGCCAGGTGACTACACCGTCACCGTACAGGCAAAGATGGCCACTGGCAGGCTGTCGGATGAGACCACCTGCAGTTTCTATATTGCCTATCCCTTCTATCTCAGATGGTACATGAACATCCTGTATGCCATCCTGCTGCTCCTGCTGGCCTACGGAGTCTTCCTGCACCGTGTGCGCAGACTGGAGCGTGAGAAGAACCAGTTAGAGAACATCATACAGGAGCGGACGGCAGAGGTGGTGCGCCAGAAAGACGAGATTCAGGAGAAGTCGGACAGTCTGGAGAAGGCTCTTCACGAGCTGCACGGCGCACAGCGGGAACTGATACGGCAGGAGAAGATGGCCACGGTGGGTAAACTGACGCAGGGACTGATTGACCGCATCCTGAACCCGCTGAACTACATCAACAATTTCTCGAAACTCTCTGAGGGACTGGTGAAAGACGTGGAGGCTAACATTGAGAGCGACAAAGACGCCATGGACGAGGAGAACTACGAGGACACGATGGACGTGCTGGGCATGCTGCGCGGAAACCTGCAGAAGGTGAGTGCCCACGGACAGAGCACCACCCGCACGTTGAAAGCCATGGAGGAGATGCTGAAAGACCGCACGGGCGGCATCGTACCGATGGACCTGGCCACCGTGCTGCGCCAGGACTGCGACATGCTGCGCAAGTACTATGAGGCCGACATCAAGACATACGGCATTGACGTCAGGACGGACATACCCCAGGGCGAGATACGTATCAAGGGCAATGCCGACCAGTTGAGCAAGAGCATGATGAGCCTGCTGGGCAATGCCGTCTATGCGGTGGTGAAGAAAGCTCAGCGCAGCCAGTACAAGCCCGAGGTGGCCTTCAGCGCCAGCGTTGGTGCAGAGTGGGTGACGGTGAAGGTGAGAGACAACGGCATAGGCATAGAGCCGACCATCATCGACAAGGTGTTCGACCCCTTCTTCACCACGAAGACCACCGGCGAGGCTTCCGGCGTAGGACTCTATCTGTGCCGTGAAATCATACAGAACTACGGTGGCGACATAAAAGTGGAATCCGTCAAGGATGAACGGACGGAGTTTACGATTACGCTGCCCCTCATAAAAGCATAAGTCTATGGAACAGGAGATCTTGAAACTGAAAGAGCAGTTGCAGAAGCAGGAGAGACTGGCCTCGCTGGGATTGCTGAGTGCCGGTATTGCCCATGAGATTCAGAATCCGCTGAACTTTGTCATCAACTTCAGCAAGATGTCAGACAAACTGCTGAAGGACCTGACGGAGATTGTGGAAGACAACGCAGAAAGACTGCCTGAGGAGGACCGTGAGGAACTGGCCGACATCGTGGCCGACCTGCAGGAGAACATGGTAAAGATAGCCGAGCACGGACAGCGGGCCATCAGCATCATCCAGGGCATACTGCTCGTCAGCCGCGGCAAGGAGAACGAGTTCCTGCCAACAGATGTCTGTAAGCTGGTGAAGGAGTATGTGTGGCTGTCGTATCATGCCATGCGTGCCAACCAGAAGGGCTTCAACGTCACCATCCGCGAGGACTATCAGGAAGGACTGCCCCAGATGATGGTGATTCCGCAGGACCTGAGCCGCGCCGTGCTGAACCTGATGAACAATGCCTGCTATGCGGCATGGAAAAGGGCGCAGCAGGCCACGGGCGACTATAAGCCCGAGGTGAACGTTAAGGTGGAGGCTGCTGACGGACAACTGCACATAGCCATTGCCGACAACGGCGTAGGCATGAGCGACGAGGTGAAGCAGCGGCTCTACGAGAACTTCTTCACCACCAAGCCCGTAGGAGAGGGCACAGGACTCGGCATGGGCATCATACGCGACATTGTGGAGAATAAGCATCAGGGGACTGTTACCTTTGAGTCGACCGAGGGGGTTGGCTCTTGTTTCACCATCACTATCCCCATGAGACCATGAGCAGACGACTATACCTTATTATAATAGTGGCCATGCTGGCCTGTCCGCTGCTGGCACAGGATGCTGAGTTGCGGCAGATATACAACGAGGCGGAGAATGCTTACCAGATAGGGCGCATAGAACAGGCAAAAACCCTGCTCGAAAATCATATCTCGCAGTTCAAGGGCACCCTGCGCCAGAGTGCCTACCGCCTGCTCGTGCTCTGCGACTTCGGCATGGACAATGTGGCTGAGGCCGAAAAATTCACCGAACTGCTGCTCAGCGAGAACCCTTACTACACACCGTCGCCGCAAGACCCCCAGCGGTTTGCCGACCTGGTGGCCAATATCAAGGCCGGACGCACCGCCACCATTACCACCGCATCGAGCCAGGCAGAGAACCTCAACGAGGTGCCGGTGCCCACCACGCTCATCACCGAGGAGATGATACGCAACAGCGGAGCCAGTAACCTGCAGGAGGTGCTGGCAGCCTTCGTGCCGGGAATGACCATCGTCGACTGCAACGACGACATCAACATTGCCATGCGCGGCATCTACAGCAACGGTCAGGAGAAAATTCTCATCATGCTCAACGGGCACCGCCTGAACAGTTACTGCACCAACATTGCGGCGCCCGACTTCAGTATCAGCCTTGACAAACTGAAGCAGATAGAGGTGCTGCGCGGTCCTGCCTCGTCGCTCTACGGAGGTGTGTCGCTCACGGCGGTGGTCAACCTCATTACCAAGCAGGGAGCCGACGTCGACGGCGTGAACATCAAGGCGGGCGCGGGTAACTACGGCCAGTTGTGCGGCAGCATGATTTTCGGCAAACGCTATTTCGACCTCGACCTGCTCATCTGGGGCAGTTTTTATAAGGCCGACGGCGAGCGCGTCTTCATGCCCTATGAGGATACCGCCCTGCGCCTGAACGAAGGCGACATGACGATAGGCGGTGTGGGTAAGAAACCTTCTTACGACATTGGCGTGGCCATGAAGTACAACAACCTGCGCTTTCTCTATAACACCCACTACTCGCAGGTTGTATCGCCCCTGTCGATGACCTATCTGTTTGCACCCTATGACATCGACAAATACCGCACCTTCAATGGCGTGCGCCCAAGTTTTACCACCAACTCGCACCACGCAGAACTGAGCCTCGACAAGCAGATAGGAAAGTTCTACCTGAAAGGAGCCGCCACCTACGACAACAGCGACCTGACGCACTATCAGGTCATCAGCGATGCGCAGGTGTACACGCTGGCGGCCGTGCTGCCTCTGCCTGAAAGCGTCAAGAAGGCGGTACGCGGCAACGGCGGCATCTCACGTTACATCAACGGTCAGGAACATACCTTCGGCGCCAAGGTGCAGGGCGACTGGAACTATGTAGACAACAGCGAGCATAAGGGACTGCTGTCATTCGGTACAGAAGGCAGTTACTTTGAACTGGAGGATGTGCGCTACAACTTCTGCTACAATTTCACGCAGAGCCTGCCTGAGACCGACACCATACCCCAGTTGGGAAAAGGCCATGAAAGCAATATCAACGTCTACGGACAACTGAAGCACCAGTGGCGCTCGTTTATTCTCAACGCCGGACTGCGCTACGACTACAAGAACCGCTACAACGATTCCAAAATCAAGGAGTTCTCGCCGCGACTGGCACTTATCTATGTGCAGCCCAAGTGGAACCTCAAACTGAGTTACTCGAAGGCATTCATCGACGCGCCGTACATGTATCGCAAGACCAACCTCTTCCTGGCAGATCTGATGGGTATGAAGGAACTGTCGGAAGACCTGGAGCCTGAGGCACTCCATTCCTACCAGTTGACCTTCGGTGCCACACAGTGGATGAAGGGACTCGACTTTGAGGTGAATACCTTCTATAATCACGCACGCAACCTGATTTATCTGGAACTCTTCGAACACTATAACACAGGCCTCATAGACACCTACGGTGTGGAACTGTCGGGAAGTTACAAAAGGAAGAACTTTACGGCTAACATGGCATTGGAATGGCAGAAGCCAAGAAAAACCGAAATCTTCAACTACGAGGGCAGGGAGTCGTTCAATGTGCCCGAACTGTCGGCGAATGCCGTGCTGTCATGGCGTCCCAACAACAGGCTTAATCTGCACACCCATCTCTCGTTCTACGATAAGCAGGAGGCCTACTACATCAACATCCAGAATTATACATCCTATGTGGCTACTGTCCAGCGATACATGGCGGCTAAAGAGCAGTATTGGGAAACACCGACTGAAGAACTGGCCAGTATGATTGAAGAGTTACAAGCCACGATGATACATTTTTCGCAGCGCGTACAGGTACGTAAGCCGGTGGCAGCACGGTTTATCATGGATATCGGTGCTGAGTACCAGGTGGGAAGGATAGAGTTGGGGCTCAACATCCACAATCTGTTGAACACACGTTACTATCAGAGCGGCATGTCGACAACCGTGATACCACAGAAGGGGCGCTGGCTGCTGGGCACCATAGCCTATAAGTTCTGAAAAACAGCGGAAGGGTTCGCCACTTCTTTATTTAGATGAAACACAAATAAGCACTTTTTGTGAGATTTTGCAATCTCGGCTTTGCAATTTAAGGATTTATTTTGTACCTTTGCAATCATTTTACAACAAATTGCAATAGAATGGAAGCCTTCTTTAGAACTCATCGCTACTTGGTTGAACATACTAGCGCACCCGTTCGTCGCTATCTGATGGACGAGATTGACTGGACGGACCGTATGATTGGCATTAAGGGAACGCGTGGGGTAGGGAAGACTACATTCCTACTGCAATATGCAAAAGAGAAGTTTGACTTAGGCGACCGCCAGTGCCTGTATGTCAACATGAACAACTTCTATTTTCAGGGGCGTGGCATTGCCGACTTCGCGGGCGAGTTCTACCATCATGGCGGCAGGGTGCTGCTCATTGACCAGGTGTTCAAACAGGACGACTGGTCAAGGGAACTGCGAAAATGCTATGACCTGTATCCGGGACTGAAAATTGTGTTTACCGGCTCAAGCGTTATGAGACTGAAGGAGGAAAATCCCGAGCTCAACAATATCGTCAAGAGCTACAACCTCAGAGGCTTCTCCTTCCGTGAGTTTATCAACCTGCTCACCAACAACGACTTCAAGCCCTATACCCTGGACGAGATACTGAGCGACCATGAGCGCATCATCAAGCAGATACTGCCCAAGGTGTCGCCACGCCAGTATTTCCAGAACTATATCCACCACGGGTTCTATCCCTTCTTTCAGGAGCATCGCAACTACTCGGAGAACCTGCTGAAGACGATGAACATGATGACGGAGGTGGACATCCTGCTCATCAAGCAGATAGAACTGAAGTATCTGACGAAAATCAAGAAACTCTTCTACAAACTGGCTGAAGAAGGACCGAAGGCTCCCAACGTGTCGAAACTGGCACAGGACATCGAGACCAGCCGGGCTACGGTGATGAACTACATCAAGTATCTCGCCGATGCACGTATGCTGAACATGATTTACCCCGTAGGTGAGACGTTCCCCAAAAAGCCATCGAAGGTGATGCTGCACAACTCGAACCTGCTCTATGCCATCTATCCTATACATGTTGAACGGCAGACGGCCATGGAAACCTTTCTCGTCAATTCGTTGTGGAAGGACCATAAGGTCAACCAGAACGGACGCGATCCTTTCTTTATCGTAGATGAGCGGCTTAAGTTTCGTGTCTGCGATGCCATGGCCCATAATAAAATAAGGTATGCCCCTGACGTGGTCTACGCACGCTACAATACAGAAATAGGAAAGGACAACCAGATACCCTTATGGCTGTTGGGCTTTCTCTACTGATTTATTTAGATGTTACCCAAATAAGCCAAATTAGCAAGATTTTGCAAAGTCGGCTTTGCAATTCAAGATTTTATTCGTAACTTTGCAACCTGTTTTAAAACAAATCACTTTAACATTATATTTTCTATCTAAACAAACAAATGGCTAAAGAAAAGAAATTTATCACCTGTGATGGTAACGAGGCTGC
>CAMYZO010000094.1 GCA_947303855.1 uncultured Prevotellaceae bacterium | reverse complement strand
TGACCAACAAGTATGCCGAGGGCTATCCCGGCAAGCGCTACTACGGCGGCTGCCAAGTGGTGGACGAGGTTGAGAAGCTGGCCATTGAGCGCGTCTGCAAGCTGTTTGATGCCGAGTATGCCAACGTGCAGCCCCACAGCGGTGCCCAGGCCAATGCCGCCGTTCTGCTGGCCGTTCTGCAGCCGGGCGACACCTTCATGGGACTGAATCTGGCTCATGGCGGTCACCTCAGCCACGGTTCGCTGGTTAACACCTCGGGCATCCTGTACAAGCCCGTGGGCTACAACCTGTCGAAGGAGACGGGCCGCGTGGACTATGACGAGATGGAGCAGCTGGCCCTGGAGCACAAGCCGAAGCTGATTATCGGCGGTGGCTCGGCCTACAGCCGCGAGTGGGACTACAAGCGTATGCGCGAGATAGCCGACAAGGTGGGTGCGCTGCTGATGATTGACATGGCCCACCCCGCCGGTCTGATTGCCGCCGGTCTGCTGGAGAACCCCGTGAAGTGGGCCCACATCGTGACCTCTACCACCCACAAGACGCTGCGCGGTCCGCGTGGCGGCATCATCCTGATGGGCAAGGACTTTGACAACCCCTGGGGCCTGAAGACGCCGAAGGGCGAGGTGAAGAAGATGTCGCAGCTGCTCAACTCGGCCGTCTTCCCTGGTCAGCAGGGCGGTCCGCTGGAGCATGTCATCGCTGCCAAGGCCGTAGCCTTCGGCGAGGCCCTGCAGCCCGAGTTCAAGGAGTGGGCCCAGCAGGTTCAGAAGAACGCCAAGGTGCTGGCCGAGGAGCTGGTGAAGCGCGGCTTCGGCATCGTCAGCGGCGGCACCGACAACCACTCGATGCTGGTAGACCTGCGCTCGAAGTATCCCGACCTGACGGGTAAGGTGGCCGAGAACGCCCTGGTGGCTGCCGACATCACGGTGAACAAGAACATGGTGCCCTTCGACTCGCGCTCGGCCTTCCAGACCTCTGGCATCCGTCTGGGCACCCCCGCCATCACCACTCGCGGCGCCAAGGAAGACCTGATGGTGCAGATTGCCGCCTGGATTGAAGAGGTGCTCAACGACCCCGAGAACGAACAGGTAATAGCCTCTGTGCGTCAGCGTGTTAACGAGAAGATGAAGGAGTATCCGCTCTTCGCCTACTAAATGAGAAAAGTGCTCTGCGCCCTGGTGGCGTCTGTCATATCGCTTACCCTGTTGGCTGCCCCGCAGTTCCAGCAGGGTAAGTCATATCATATCGTCTGCCTGGAGCATGCTGGCGGCTGTGTGGCAGACGGAAAGCTGTCGGGGCAGACCACGCCCCTGTACTACCTGGCCAACGCCACGACGGCAGCCGAGACCTACTGGACCATCAGCGAGGAACAGCCCGGCCAGTACAGCATCAGGAATGTGCGCACGGGGCAATACGTCACCTACGACGGCGTGCGCAGCGACAGCCCCGTCAGGCGCTACGTGAGCATGACCGACACCAGGAACGGCACCAAGTCGCTGTGGACGTTTGCGCCGCAGTCGGGCAACGGCTATGTCATCCAGAACGTGGGACAGCCCGACCACGTCTGGGACGTGCGGTCGCCGTCAACGTCAACGCCCTACGTCGTCGGCACCTATTCCCGGACCGGCGGCTATGGCACCAACCAGCTGTTCAACATCTATGACGAAAGCGGCAAGGCCGTCAAGGAAGAGGAGCGCGACCTGCTGTACACCCCGCTGAGCGCGGCCCTGGGCACCCTGCTCATCGACACCCGCTGCCCGCTCTACGTCAGCGACCAGCACTACCTGCTCTGCCCCGTGGCGGCCAGCCACTTCGGCACCTCCCCCACCCTGACCGTAGGCTACCAAGCCAGCGAGGGCTGGGGCACGCTCACCATCGACGGCACAGCCGTGGCCAACGGCGCGTCCTACACCTTCAGCAACGTCAGCGCCGGCAAGACCTACACCCTGAGCATCAGCCACGCCGACGGCACCACCGTCAGCTGCCCCCTGACGTTCACCTCGCTGGCGGTGGTCAGCCTGCAGGGCACCTTCGGCTATGACTACACCGAGGGCGACATCGTGGTGCAAGAGCCCGACAAGCCCCAGTACACCCCTGCCCACATGAAGGCCAAGTGGCGCGGCGGCATCACCAACCTGGGCGACAAGCACAAGCGCAACTACCACGTGAAATTCCTCGACGGCGAGGGACAGAAGCTGGAACAGAAGTTCTTCGGCCTGCGCAACGACAACTCATGGATTCTGGAGTCGTGCCAGGTAGACATGAGCCGCATCCGCAACCGCGTGCTGACCGACCTGTGGAACGACTTTGCCACTAAGCCCTACTACATTGACCAGGAGCCCAAGGCGCTGAGCGGCACCCGCGGCCGCTTTGCAGAGCTGATACTGAACGGCGAATACCGTGGCATATACTGCCTGACGGAAGCCATGGACCGCAAGCAGATGAAGCTGAAGAAGCACGACGACGAGACCGGCACGATGCACGGTCAGCTCTGGAAGTCGAAAGACTGGAGCTATGCCGTCTTCATGGGCCATCATGTCGACAACAACTCCTACCCCAAGACCTCGCCCGCGGCCTACGACAACCACAGCGAGTCGTGGGACCAATACTACGTGAAATACCCCGACATTGAGGATGTGAACCCCACCGAATGGTCGGTACTGTGGAATGCCGTCAACTTTGTGTGCACCTCTACCGATGCCAACTTCAAGGCCCATATCAGCGAGTATTTCGACCTGCCCGTCGTCATTGACTACTACATCCTGATGGAGACCATCCTGTCGTCCGACAACCACGGCAAGAACATGTACTTCGCCGTCTACGACAAGCAGCAGGACAAGAAGATCACCTTCGGCGTGTGGGACATGGACGCCACCACCGGCCAGCGCTGGAGCGACGCCTTCTACCACTCCACCATCATGAAGCCCGAACAGAGCTATGCCACCTATATCGCCAACAACGAGCACGGCGACTACAACCTGTTCCGGCGGCTGCGACTCACCAATGCCGCCGACTTCAACATGCAGGTAAGGCTGCGCTACCGCGACCTCAGGCAGACCTACCTGCAGACAGAGGCCATCCTCGACCGCTTCCGCACACAACGGGCAGCGTTCAAGACCTGCGGCGCCGACCAGCGCGAATACCGCAAATGGAGCGGCGACAGCGACATTGCCGGCAAGACGCTGAACTTCGACACCGAGCAGGCCTACATCGAAGACTGGGTGAAGCGCCGCATGAACTACCTCGACAAAACGCAGTTCAAGATTGCCGAGCTGCCACCTACCGGCATACAACAGCTGACCACCAGCCCCGCGCCGGCCGCCCACGGCATCTACACCCCCGACGGCCGACGGGTAGGCAGCGCCACCGACACACGCTCGCTCCGCCAGCTGCCGCCAGGCCTCTACATCGTCAACGGCCAGAAGGTGGCCGTGGGCAGATAGCGGCCCACAAAACGCCCACAGGCCACAATTATTCCACAAATAATTTGGTGTTTCGCCCTATTTGCACTATCTTTGCAAGCAAAAATCACACCTGCACACACTTTGCAGACAAAAACTAAACATACTAAGACAATGAAACGAATCCTGACACTACTGACCCTTGCCGCATCGGCCCTGACCATGACGGCGCAAACGGCAACTGCCGACGACGTGCTCGGCGTGGCACGCAAAGTGAACAACTACTTCATGGCCAAGTACAGCGACCCCACACAGCCCACCAACGTCAAGAAGGTGCGCCCCAGCTCGCTGTGGACACGCGCCGTGTACTACGAAGGACTGATGGCCCTCTACGACATCGACGCCGACCAGCGCTACATAGACTACACCGACCGCTGGGCATCGTTCCACCAATGGACTCCGCGCAACGGCATCAAGTCGTGCGACGCCGACGACCAATGCTGCGCCCAGACCTACCTGATGCGCTATGAGAAGACCAAGGACGTCAAGATGATGGAGAAGGTGCGCCAGAACCTGGACTACCAGATGCAGACCCCCAACGACAAGAAGAACGCCACGGCCAAGACCAAGGGCACACAGCCCTCGCTCTACGGCTGGTGGACATGGATTGACGCCATCCAGATGGCCATGCCCGTCTACATGCAGATGTACCGGCTGACCGGCGAGACCAAATACCGCGACCACGGCATGGCCATGTACCGCTGGAGCCGCAACGAGTGCGGCGGCGGCCTGTTCAACATCAAGGACGGCCTGTGGTGGCGCGACGCCGACTACGTGCCCCCCTACAAGGAGCCCGACGGCAAGGACTGCTACTGGAGCCGCGGCAACGGATGGGTCTATGCCGCCCTGGTGCGCTGCATGAACGAGCTGCCACGGAAGTCGAAGGAATACAAGGAGCTGAAGAAGGACTTCCTGCTCATGTCGGAAGGGCTGCTGAAGTGCCAGCGCGAGGACGGCCTGTGGAACCCCAGCCTGGTGTCGACCAACTACGCCATGCCCGAGACCTCTGGCACCGCCCTCTTCCTCTACGGCATGGCCTGGGGCATACAGCAAGGCTATCTGAAGGAGAAAATCTACCGTCCCGCCTGCGACCGCGCCTGGGCTGCCATGGTGAAGACCTGCGTCCACCGCGACGGATTCCTCGGCTGGATGCAAGGCACGGGCAAGGACCCCTCGGCCGGCCAGCCGCTGAGCTACGACCGCGTGCCCGACTTTGAGGACTACGGCACGGGCTGCTTCCTGCTGGGTGCCGCCGAATACTACAAACTGCTGAAGTAGAGTGTTCTGTACCTCGAAATGCTTTAAAACACTTCATTCCGTAGTGTTATATTTTTAGCAGCGGACAACAGGACTTTAGGACTTTTCCTTGCAACGGCTTTATAGGCCATACCATGAGAGGGAAAAATAGTCCTGAAGTCCTGTTGTCCGCTGCTAAATTGAAATGAGGGGAAACACATTAAAGCACATTATTGCCATTTTATGATAATTGTTTTTTGGCAATTCAAATGTTTTTCGTATCTTTGCGGCTGAAAACCAAACGATTCTGAGTATGGAGAACCCATTTTTTGAAGTTTTTTATCCTGTAAGCATGACGCCTAAGCAGTTACAAAAGAGGACTATGAGTATGGCAAAAAGTTAAAAAAAGACAAGACACCCTAAAATATACTCTGAAAACGCTCAATGTTAAAGGGTTTTTGTAACTTTGCCGCAAATTTGCAAGAAAACAAAGGAAATATGAAGAAGATTTTACTTACAGCGATGATGCTCGTCTGCGGCATCGTCTTTGCCTCAGCACAGGCTGAGATTAAGTTCGACAAGCTGACCCACGACTTCGGCAACTTCCCTGAGACGTCGCCCGTGGTCAGCACCACCTTCACCTTTACCAACACCGGCGACAAGCCCCTGGTCATCAACCAGGCCGTGGCCTCCTGCGGCTGCACCGTGCCTGAGTACACCAAGGACCCCGTGAAGCCCGGCGAGAAGGGCACCATCAAGGTGACCTACAACGGCACCGGCAAGTTCCCCGGCCACTTCAAGAAGTCAATCACCGTGCGCACCAACGGCAAGATAGAGATGACGCGCATCTACATCGAAGGGACGATGGAAGAGAAGAAATAAAAAAGAGTGGCGCTTGCCACTCTTTTTTTTATTGTGCCTGCTATTCTCAGAAAGAGTAGCTCAGTCCTATTGACGTGTACTCCTTGAACTGCCAGTAGCCCAGGTCGTCGTCGGGGGCGTTGCCGTCGTCGAATCGGGGATAGAGGAAGATGTTGGCCGTGATATACTTCGACACCTTCAGCTGGAACGTGTTCTCCCACTCAACCTCAGCACGCTTGTAAGAGGTGAAGGCCCAGAAGCGGCTCTTCCACGTCACGTTCTCGTTGAGCTTCCACGTCAGGTCGGCAGTCACCTGCGAGCCCGGGTCCAGCTTGTAGTGCTCGCCGTCGTCGATGCCGTGGCGCGAGGGGAACCATGAGATGTCGGCCTCGTCAACCGTCTGCGCATTCTTCTTAGGGAAGCCCGTGCGGCCAACATAGCGGTAGTTCAGGGCTATGGGCGAGAGGTTGACCGTGCCCGTCAGCTTCTTGTCGAAGGCCTCCACCTTGTAGTCCATACCGAGACCGGCGTTCAGGTTGAAGGGCGAGAAGAAGTCAGAGTAGGTGCGGTGGTCGTTCGACTTCAGACCGCGTGCAAACTGCGTCCATGCCAAGAGCTGCAGCGTGTAGTACCAGCGCTTGGTGGCCTGCAGGCCCACCTTCGACGTCAGACGCAGCAGGTCTTCGTTCGACTTCCACTTGTGCAGCGAGTCAGACTTGGCCGTCAGGAATCCCAGCTTGGCCTCCAGCTTGTTGTCCCACTTCCATTTGCCCTTGTTGTCGTAGTTGGCCTCTAAGGTCAGGCTGCCCAGCAGCGAGTAGGTAGACTCACCACCCTTGTACCAGTTGTCGCTCACGTAGTTCTGCATGAACTGCAGGAATCCGTCGCCCTTGCGTGTCCAAAACTTCGGCTTCGTCACCTCAACACCAGAGGTGGGCACCACGTCGGGCTCGTCGGGCATGGGGGCTGCCAGTTCGGTCAGCTCCACCCGCTGCTCAATGGGCTGGTCGATGTCCTGGCGCAGCGTGCCGGTTTCCTGCAGCTGCGTCTCGGTGGTCTTCACCAGGTCGGGGCGGTTCAGATAGACACTCATCAGGGCCTGGTCTACGGCCTCGTCGGCAGCATTGGCCGACTGGCTGAGAGACAGCATGTTACCCGATACATTGTGATAGAACGTCAGCGGCGTGAACAGACGGTACAGACGGCTGTTCAGCGTGTCGTTAGGCTGCGCGGCGCTGGCGCTGAGCGCACAGGCTGCCGCAAGTGATAATGATAGTTTGCGCATAATTTTTCTGCAAAGTTAAGAATTTTGGCCGCAGTTTGCAAATATTCGGCTTATTTTTTGTAATTTTGCACCTTGATTTAATAGCGCATATCAAAACAAAACAAAAAAAATACAATGAACAGAGACACTTTAATCGGCTTCGTGCTCATCGGCCTGGTGCTCATAGGCTTCAGCTGGTACAACCAGCCCTCGCAGGAGGAGATAGAGGCCTACCAGCGACAGCAGGACAGCATCGCAGCCGTGCAGCAAGACAAGAAAGTGAAGGAGGAGATGGCCCAGGCCGAGCGTAAGGCCAAGGCCGAGGAGGCCGCCAAGGGCGACACCACAGCATTGTTCCACAGCGCCCTCAACGGCCAGGACCGCCCCGTAGTGCTGAAGAACGGCAAGCTGGAACTGACCATCCAGAGCAAGGGTGGCACCCCGGGGAAGGCCGTCATCAAGGGTTTCCAGAATGTAGACAACACGAAGGACGAGGTGACGCTCTTCGACCAGACCACCCAGCAGATGAACTTCATGCTGGCCGGCAAGCAGGAGAACATCATCACCCAGGACCTCTACTTCACCCCGTCGAACATGAGCGACAGCACCGTCACCATGACGGCCCAGGCGCAGAACGGCGGCAGCATCGTCATCGACTACCGGCTGGGACAGGACTACCTGCTGCACTTCACGCTGCAGGCCAACGGGCTGAGCGGCCTCTTTGCGCCGAACTACAAGGAGATGGACGTGGTGTGGAACGAGATGGCCCGCCAGCAGGAGCGCGGCTTCACCTTCGAGAACCGCTACGCCACGCTGACCTACAAGGAGAAAGACGGCTCTACCGACTATCTGAACGAGACCAGCGAGAAAATTGACGAGAAGATTGACGAGACCCTCGACTGGGTGGCCTTCAAGAACCAGTTCTTCTCGGCAGCCCTCATTGCCAGGGACGACTTCAAGGGCGGCTCGCTCATGACCAGCATACCGCAGGCGAAGGGCAACGGCAACCTCAAGCAGTTTGAGGCCAAGATGAAGACCGCCTTCGACCCCACCGGCCGCCAGCCGTCGGAGTTTGAGATGTACATAGGCCCCAACGACTTCCGCCTCATCAAGGACGTTGAGGAGCAGAGCACCTTCGGCAAAGACCTCGACCTGGAGCAGCTCGTCTACCTGGGCTGGCCCCTCTTCCGCATCATCAACCGCTGGTTCACCATCTACGTCTTCGACTGGCTCACCTCATGGGGCTTCTCCATGGGCGTGGTGCTCATACTCATCACCCTGCTGCTGAAGGCCATCACCTTCCCCATGGTGAAGAAGAGCTACATGTCGTCGGCCAAGATGCGCGTGCTGAAACCGAAACTCGACGAGGCCACCCGCCAGTACGACAAGCCCGAAGACCAGATGAAGAAGCAGCAGGCCATGATGCAGCTCTACTCGCAGTACGGCGTCAGCCCCCTGAGCGGCTGTCTGCCCATGCTCATTCAGGCACCAATCTGGATTGCCATGTTCAACTTCGTGCCCAACGCCATCCAGCTGCGCCGCGAATCGTTCCTCTGGATTGACGACCTCTCGACCTACGACCCCATCGTGGAGTGGAGCACCAACATCTGGGGCATCGGCGACCACCTGTCGCTCACCTGTATCCTCTTCTGTATCAGCAACATCCTGTACAGCTATATGACCATGCGCCAGCAGAAAGACCAGATGGTGGGTGCCCAGGCCGAGCAGATGAAGATGATGCAATGGATGATGTACCTCATGCCCCTGATGTTCTTCTTCATGTTCAACGACTACTCGTCGGGCCTGAACTTCTACTACTTCATCTCGCTCTTCTTCTCGGCAGCCATCATGTGGACCCTGCGCAAGACCACCAACGACGAGAAACTGCTGGCCATACTTGAGGCACGCTACAAGGAGAACAAGGCCAACCCCAAGAAACAGAGCGGACTGGCCGCACGCCTTGAGGCCATGCAGAAGCAGGCCGAGGAGATGCAGCGCCAACGCATGAACCAACAACGTAAGTAAGCAACCACATCATGAAAAGAATCATCACCCTGGCTGTGGTGGCCCTGCTGGCCGCCGGCAGCACCAAAGCAAGCGAAGACGTGAAGATTGGTAAACAGAACATCAGCGTCAAAGACGGACTCATGACGCCCGAAGCCCTGTGGGCCATGGGACGCATAGGCGGCTGCAGCGCCTCGCCCGACGGCTCGAAGATAGTCTATCAGGTGGGCTACTACAGCGTGAAGCACAACAAGAGCCACCAGGTGCTCTACATCATGAACGCCGACGGCAGCAACCAGACGCTGCTGACCAAGAGCGACAAGAACGAGACCGACGCCGCCTGGATAGACGCCGAGACCATAGCCTACCTCTGCGGTGGCGAGATATGGACGATGAAGGCCGACGGCACTAACCGCCGCCAACTGTCGAAGACCGACGGAAAGGTGGAGGGCTTCAAGTTCGCCCCCGACGGCACGAAGGTCATCCTCATCAAGAGCCTGCCCTTCCACGAGGTTATCAAGGAGAACCCCGCCGACCTGCCCAAGGCCACGGGCCACCGCGTGACCGACCTGATGTACCGCCACTGGGACCACTATGTGGAGTCCATTCAGCACCCCTTCGTGGCTGACGTCACCCCCGACGGCATCGGCGGCGGCTCCGATATTCTGGAGGGCGAGCCCTACGAATGTCCGATGGAGCCCTTCGGCGGTATCGAGCAGCTGGCCTGGAGTCCCGACTCGAAGACCATTGCCTACACCTGCCGCAAGAAGACCGGACTGGCATATTCCATATCGACCGACTCCGACATCTACTTATATAATATAGGTACGCGAACGACACGCAACCTCTGTAAGCCGGCCGACTACGTGGCTCCCAAGGTGGACCCCACCATTACCCTGGCAGTACAGGCCGTCAACGCCCCCGAGAACCTGAAGAACAACGTGGGCTACGACCAGAACCCGCAGTTCTCGCCCGACGGCACGATGATTGCCTGGCAGTCGATGGCACGCGACGGCTACGAGGCCGACCTCAACCGCCTGTGCATCTGCACCCTGGCCACCGGCGAGAAACGCTACGTTGACTGGAAGAGCGACGTGGAGGCCTTCTGCTGGGCACCCCAGACCATGAAGGGCCGCAAGGCTGTCAAGGCCAAGCCCGCCGACCCGCAGCTGTACTTCCTCAGCGTCTGGCACGGCTGCTGCAACATGTACTACGCTAACCACAAGGGCGAGATACGCCAACTGGCCACCGAGGAGTGGGCCGACTGGACCTCGCTGCAGCCCGCCAACGACGGACAGAAGATTCTGGCCACACGCCAGAGCCTGTCGGCACCTACCGACATCTACATGGTATCGCTGCCGCAGAAGAAGCAGAAGCTGGCCAACGTGCAGCAGCTGACGCAAGAGAACAAGCACATCATGGACCAGCTGAGCTTAGGCAAGATGCAGCAGCGATGGGTGAAGACCAGCGACGGTGGCCAGATGCTGGTATGGGTGATGCTGCCCGCCAACTACGAGGAGGGTAAGAAATATCCCGCCCTGCTCTTCTGCGAGGGCGGACCGCAGAGTCCCGTCAGCCAGTTCTGGAGCTACCGCTGGAACTTCCAGATCATGGCCGCCAACGGCTACGTCGTCGTGGCACCCAACCGCCACGGACTGCCCGGATTCGGACAGGAGTGGAAGGAGCAGATTTCGGGCGACTGGGCCGGACAATGCATGCAGGACTACCTGGCAGCCATCGACGATGCCGCCCAGAACCTGCCGTTCGTCGACAAAGACCGGCTGGGCTGCGTGGGAGCCTCCTTCGGCGGCTTCTCCGTCTACTGGCTTGCCGGCATCCACGAGAAGCGCTTCAAGGCCTTCATTGCCCACGATGGCGCCTTCAACCTGGCTGCCATGTACTTAGAGACCGAGGAGAACTGGTTCTCGAACTGGGAGTACGACGAGGCCTACTGGCACCGTCCGCAGATGCCCCGCGCCAAGACCACCTATCACAACTCACCACACAAGATGGTGGAGAAATGGGACACCCCCATCCTCTGCATCCACGGCGAGAAAGACTACCGCATCAACTACACGCAGGGCATGCAGGCCTTCAACGCTGCCCGCATGAAGGGACTGCCCGCCGAACTGCTCATCTTCCCCGACGAGAACCACTGGGTGCTGAAACCCCAGAACGGCATCCTCTGGCAGCGCACCTTCTTCGGATGGCTCGACCGCTGGCTCAAATAAACGGCTTGACACCATGGCAACCATCATCGACGCACACAGCCACCTGTGGCTACGGCAGGACACCACCTGGAACGGACAGGTGATACGCACCACCCGCAACGGACGCTCGCTGTTCTTAGGGCAGGAGGTGCAGATGCTGCCGCCCTTTATGACCGACGGGCGCAACACGGCCGAGGTGTTCCTGGCCAACATGGACTACGCCCAGGTGGCGGCAGCCGTCGTCGTCCAGGAGTTTATCGACGGTCTTCAGAACGACTATCTGGCTCAGGTGCAGCAGCAATACCCCGACCGGTTCTTCTGTTACGCCATGGCCGACTACCTGAAAGACGGGTTCTACAAACACGCACTTAACCTCTTGGCGGTCAAAGGCTTCCAAGGTTTGGCTATACCGGCACACAGGCTCTTGGGACGCTCGCTTACCAGCGACGAGATGATGAAGACCTTCCGCCTGATGGAGGCCAACCACAAGAAGCTGTCAATCACCCTGGCCGACGGCGACCGGCAGGTGGACGAGCTCAGGGAGGTCATCGTGGAGTGCCCGAGCCTGCAGATAGCCATCGGACACTTAGGCATGGCCGACCAGCCGAAGACACCCTGCTGGGAGAACAGCAGCTGGCGCCGGCAGATTCTGCTGGCACAGCACCAGCAGGTGATGATTGAGACGGGAGGCATCACCTGGCTCTACAACGACGAGTTCTACCCCTACCCCTCGGCCGTCCGCGCCATCCGCGAGGCTGCCGACCTGGTGGGATGGGACAAGCTGATGTGGGGGTCGGACTATCCGCGCACCATCACGGCCATCACCTACCGCATGTCGTACGACTTCATCACGAAATCGCACGAACTGACCGACGACCAGAAGCGGCTGTTGCTCGGCGACAACGCCCGCCGCTTCTACGGCTTCACCCAACTGCCCGACCTGCCGTACATCAAGAACATGAGCGAATAAAGCAACAGAGAGAGAGAAAGCAAAACCATAAATCATATTAACGTGAAAGCAATACAGATTAGTGCCGAAAGGCAGATGGGGCTGGTAGAACTGCCCCAACCCGAGATGAAGAGCGACGAGGTGCTGCTGCGCCTGGAGTATGTGGGATTCTGCGGCAGCGACCTCAGCACCTGGCTGGGCAGGAACCCCATGGTGAAGATGCCCGTAGTGCCGGGCCATGAGGTGGGAGCCGTCATCGAGGCCATAGGTGCCGACGTGCCCGAGGGCCTGAAGCCCGGCATGGTGGTGACCTGCAACCCCTACACCAACTGCGGCAAGTGTGCCTCCTGCCGCAACGGCCGCGTCAACGCCTGCGAGCACAACGAGACGCTGGGCGTGCAGCGCTGGGGAGCCATGCGCGAACGTCTCTGCCTGCCCTGGGAGAAGGTGATACCCGCCGGACTGCTCTCCACACGTACCTGCGCCCTGATAGAGCCTATGAGCGTGGGCTTCCATGCTGTGAGCCGTGCTCAGGTGACCGACATCGACGTGGTGCTGGTCATCGGCTGTGGCATGGTGGGCATGGGTGCCGTGGTACGCTCGGCCCAGCGCGGTGCCACGGTGGTGGCTGCCGACATTGACGACGAGAAACTGGCCCTGGCCCGCCAGATGGGTGCCAGCTATACCATCAACACCCGCACGGAGGACGTACACGCCCGCCTGCGCGAGATGACCAGCGGCTTCGGCCCCGACGTGGTGATTGAGGCCGTGGGCAGCAGCCAGACCTACCAGATGGCGGTCGACGAGGTGGCCTTCACAGGCCGCGTCATCTGCATCGGCTATGCCAAGACCGAGGTGTCGTTCCAGACGAAATACTTCGTGCAGAAAGAACTCGACATACGCGGCTCGCGCAACGCACAGCCCAGCGACTTCCGCGCCGTCATCCACTACCTGGAGCGCGGCACCTGTCCCGTCGACCAGCTCATCAGCCGCGAGGTGACACCCGAAGAGGCGCCCGAGGCCATGCAGCTATGGGCCGACTCGCCGGGCAAGGTGTTCCGCATACTCGTAAAATTCTAAATGACAGAACCCGTGTGTTATTCTCGTAACTTTACCTCACGAATTTCATTTCACAACATACTTCTTGCCGTCGCGGATAAACAGACCGCGCCGGGTGCTGCTCAACCGCTGTCCCTGCAGGTTGCAGACATGGCCAGACGGGCTGTTGCTGTCAGCAATGGTGCTGATGGCAACTGCCTCGTCCTCGATGCTGACGATAGTTCCAAAGGTGCTCCAGGGCATGGTCGTCTTATAGGCTTCAAGTGCAGAAGCAGGCACATGGAGCGTGGCTTTTTCTACATAAGAATTGTTGAAAGCATCACGTCGCGTTGACGGTACCTTTTCTGCATGGCAATATAGGTCTGTGATTTTTGCACACCTGGCAAAAGTGCCACTACCTATAGATTTCACGTTCCAAGAATGACCACGGAGGTTAGTTCGTTGCAAGCTAAGAAAGCATTATCGCCAATAGATGTCACACTATTAGGAATGGTCACGGAGGTTAATCCGATACAAGCTTGGAATGCTTTAAATATTGTGAATCAGCGATTTACGTTTTAAATGGTAGAAAGGTGTTTTTACTGAAATTACTAATGTGAATGAAAAGGGGCAAGTTTTAACGTATTTAACTTTCTTTTTGGAATAGCAAAAAAGCTATTAACGACGTTCACCAGAGCAGATAGTCCGTCTGGGGGCTGCCTATTTCCTGATGCTCTGCTTCAGCTTCAGAA
>CAMYZO010000093.1 GCA_947303855.1 uncultured Prevotellaceae bacterium | reverse complement strand
ACCCATGGAGAGCATCAGCATGGCAGCAGCCAGAATAGATTTCATACGTTTCATATTCGAAATGTTTTAATGTTTCAATTAATCATTGTTTCTTTGACGCATTGAAAGCCTTCTTCATATCGTCGATGGCCTTCACTTCTTCGGCTGACATCGGCTCGGGCCGCGTCTGAAGCTCTTTCGTGGAGTCCTCCTCCATAGGGATGACCAGGCTGCGGCGGACTAACAGATAGACGGACTCTGCCACGGCTCGTTTCTCGCTGAGGTCGCCGACATAGGAAACGATGGCGGAGTCACCGTACATCACGGCACCGTTGGTGAAGTGCGTGTTCCTGATGTCGAAGTGAACCTCAGAGCCGTCAATCTTAGCCACCATCACCGAGTCGTTCACCTCGTCGATGAGGGCACGAACCTCTGAGTGCACCACCTTGCGGCAGGATACTGTGAGCACTGCCACGGCAGCCAGGGCAAACAGGAGATTGAAATATCTCTTCATCTTATCTTATAAATCTAAGTTCCGTTTTTTGAAATAATGGGGGCGTCCACAGTGGATGCCCCCATTCCTATAGGATTGTGACCACTTTAGTCACGTTGGTTCTTGCTAAGATTAGCGACGACGAGACAAGTTGTCGGTAGACAGAGGCTTACCGTAGTAGACCTTCACACCGTCACCATTGCTCAGGCTGGTCTTATGACCCCACTGGTGGATCAGAGTAGCATCAGACTTGAGGGTAATAATCAGCTGACCGTGCTTAGCAGGATCAAGAGCGTCAGCCCTCGGGATGAACTTAATACCGTACTTAGAAGCAACACCGGCACCAGCCTCAGTAGCCAGATAGGTAATCTCGAAGTAATCCTTGATATTAGCGGTGATATCCAGGTTCTTAGAGGCCTTCTTACCGTCAGCACCGTAGTACTCGAGCTCAGCCTTAGCAATCACAGGATCAGCGATGTCAATAATCTTAACATAGTCAACAACTGCACCAGCACCCTTATTGGTCTTCATGTTGTTGTTGGTCGAAACAAGGTCAACACCCTTGACAGCCAGAGTATCCGTATAGTATGACTTACCGCTAGCCAGGGGGGTGTACTGTGCTGTGAAGGTATCAAACTTGGTGTTGAAGTAAGAAGCTGCATAAGCCTTCTTGTCGCCAGTTGTCAGAGCAGCGAGGTTGCTTACCCATGTTGCGCCAATGCTATCGAGCTCGACAGTGAAGCCAATTCCATAAGGAACATACTTATCAGAAGTAGTACCCTTGTTGTCAGCGTTAGCTGCAATAGTGAAGCCCTGAGCAACACCACCAACGATAGTCGGATTCCACAGGTAGGGAACCTTAATGCCGATATTGGCAGTGAACTTCTCGTCAATTGCGCAATCGAAATAGCACTGGAAGGCAGCCTTAGTTGCGTCAGTAACAAACTTACCATTAGCATCGAAGTACTGAGGCTTAACTTCGAAGTCACCAGTTACATAAGCGTTATTAGCTTCATCAAACTTGAACGAAACACCACGATAGGTGTAACCTGCCTTGACAGCCAGCTTAGCGTCAGCCTTACCATACTTGTCAAGTACAGCGTACTTCACGTTCGGCAGATAGTAACCAGGCATCTTGGTCTCGGTGTCGGTGCTGTCAGCCTTCAGACCCAGATAGGTGAAGTTGTTGTTATTGAAGGTAGCACGAGCGTCGCCGTTGATACCATTCAAATCATCAGCATACTTACCACAAGTCGGGAACTCGAAGACATAGTTCTTGTCGTATCTCGAATCTCTGGGCTGAGAGGGATACAGGTCAAGACCAGTGAAGATCTCCTCGAAGTTGTAAGGACGTGCATCAGTAGCCCAACGGTATTGTTTAGCTGTAGCACCAGCGTTCTCGTCGATCCAGCTCTTACCGAAGTCTTCCTCAGTAGCATCGAACCAGTTAGCAATTGACCAAGTGTTAGGATCAGCAATCGGACGCAGATAGAACTTCATATCCTTAGCGCGGTCAACCAGACCAGCCTTCACACCGAATGCCTCAGGCAGATCGGTAGGCATCACCTTAGTTACCTCAACATTGATGGTGTTCAGCACAATTACGTTAGTGTTGCTGGCATCAGGCTGGTTGACGGTAGCTGTCAGGTAGTAGGTCTCGTCGTCGAGCAGGTACTGTGCATCATTCAGAGTCACCTTTACGTTCTTTGTCTTTGCTGTAGGCCGGTTACCCCAAACAGTAGCGTCTGTAATCTCAGCATCGTCAGTGTAGCGGAAAGTGAAGATAGTAGAAATACTGTTGCTAGTACCCTCAGTAGGAACGAAGTTACTCCAGGGAGTACGTACCATCTTATTCTTAGCAGCCCATGTCCAATTAACGTAAGCAGCATTACCAGCATATTCATCGATATTGAAGAAGTTCAGGGTATTTGTTTCATTGTAGGCAATAATCGGGTTCTTACCATTAACGGTGTCCTGCAGGGCGTTAGAAGTGTACTGCTCGGTAGCCAGCACATGGAAGGTGAGCTTCTGTTCATCCACCTTGTCGCCGATCTTCACATAGAATGCACGGCCATCGGGGTCATAGAGTGTACCGTCGAGGTTGACAGCATAAACACGGAAGCCGATGATGTCGCCCTTCACGTTGTTAGCGTTCTTCACATAGATAGCACCGGCGTTACCCTTCTGCAGAGCACCCTTCACGTAACCGTTCTCACCGCGGGTTGCATCCAGCTTGCCGTTGTGAACATAGTAGAAGCCCACGTTCTTATAGACATAGTTCACCCAAGAGTTAATCTCAGAAGAAGCAGACTCAAGAGCGAATTCCTGGTCGAGAGTCACATAGAATCCTGCAATCGGGGTAGAGATACCAGCAGTGGTCTGAGCGGGGAACACGATATCAATCTTAGCCCACTCACCCTCATCGTCAGTATAGTTGAAACCAACATTGAGGATAGATTGAAGCTGACGGTTATCAATACCATCAACATTATTTACAATAGTATGGTTGTAACGATTGATGGTGTCGTTTTCATTGAACTGAGCATAAGTGAAGCCAGGATAGTCAGCAACGAGCGTATTACCTTCGGCATCATTATAAGTGTTATTACGACCAGCGTTAGTAATGTTATAGAGATTGTACTCATCAACGTAAGTCAGCTCAGGACGGAACGTATTGAGGTGATTGTTGATATTTTCAGCATCGTCGGTCTGAACCTTCTGATAACCAGGACCATCCTCTGTCCACACGTAACGGTTGTGAATGTTGGCAACAGTCTTCTCGTTAACATCGAAGTTCCAAGCGTGGTAGGCAGGAGCAGTAGCCAGGTCAAGGTCGTACTCAGAAACCACATAGCGGTTAGCCTTAGTGTTCTTAGCAGCAACAGCATATACAATGCTCTTCTGCTGGCCATTCACCTCAGCAAATGCAGCTTCTTCGAACTTGTCTGCAATATCACCATCAACGAGCTTGAAGCTGATCACCCACAGACCACTGTTCTCAGCAGCACGTGTAAGAGGAGTCTCACTGACATAACGCTTCACGTCGGTCACCTCAACTACGCCTTCAGCAACGAGATCCTTCACCTGAGAGTTAATCAGGGTGATGTTCTCAGCGGTCAGCTTAGCGTCAACAGGGCTTACACGGACGAGGATGCTGTCAGTATAGGTGCGGAACTTGCCCTCGGTGAACTCAATCTTATCGCCTACGAACTTCTGGCCCTCATCATTGGGGAATACGTTAGCCTTCTCAATGGTGTAGGTAAAGGTCAGCGTGTGGTTGAAGGCATCATAGCCAGAACCTGCTGTAGTCTGATGCGCATTTTCATGTACACCAGCGAACAGGTTGATGCTGGTAATCATACCAAGAATCTCACCGTTAGCCTCGTCGGCAGCGTCCTTCATGGCGTTAGCAAAACCGGTGGTACCGGCAATCTGGGCAACCAGGTTGTCGATAGACAGAGCATCGCCGTCCTCAGCCTGGAAGAACTTCTGCAGAGTAGCAACGTCAGTACCAAGAGCTACCTGAGCAGCCTTCAGGGTGTTAGCAAGTGAACCTTCCTTCTCAGGATCCAGCTTCTCGTTGATAGCGGTGATGTCGTTGTTCAGGGCCTGGCTGGCATTGGTCAGAGCATTGCTCCACTCACCAGCGGTTTTCTCCTCGCTTGCGCTAATGGCATTGCCAATCAGAGTCTGGACAGCCAGCAGGAACTCGCCGTCAACATAGTTCTTCAGTGCAGTGCTGTCGGCCTTGTGCTTAGCCTGGAGAGCCTCAATCAGAGTCTTGGCAGCAGCCTCCTTCTCACCAACCAAAGCCAGGATGTCTTCGGTCTTCATATAGTCCTTCAGAGCCTCGGGCAGAGCCTCAGCCAGCTGCTTGTTAACCTCATCAGGAATAACGTGCTTAGCCAGATCCTCAACGGTCTTCTCGTTGATGGTCTGGATGGCAGAAGCATTAGCAGTGATCTGCTTCTGCAGATTCTCAACAGCAGTCTTCTGGTCGTCAGCCAGCTTAGTCTTAGCAGCATCCAGAGCGTCGCTGATAGACTTATCAGTAGCAGCCAGCTCAGCGAGCTTGGTGTTAATGGTGGTGATGTTAGCACCGTTTGCAGCAGTAGACTCCTGCAGCTTAGCAATGTTGGTCTCGTTGGTCTTGATGCGAGCGTCGAGCTTGGCAATCTCGTCAGCAATCTTGGCGTTGACAGAGGTCAGGTTGTCGCTGATCTGCTTCTGCAGGTTAGCGAGCTCCTTGTTAGCCTCGGCAATAGCAGTGCTGTTAGTACCAATGAGGGCGCTGAGAGCTGTGTAGTTGTTGGCAGCAGTCTCCTGAGCCTTCTTAGCCTCAGCGAGAGCGTTGTCAGCCTGAGCCTGAGCAGCGGCGATAGCGGTCTCAAGGGTCTTGTCGGTAGCGGCGAGCTCAGTAATAGACAGGCTCTGAGCACTCAGCAGCAGAGCAGCAGCGTCCTGACCTTCCTGCAGCTTAGCGATGGCCTGAGTCAGGTTGGCGTCGGTAGCGCTCAGATTAACGAGCTCCTGCTGGAGGGCGTTAATGTTAGCAGCGTTCACAGTACCTGTAGCCTCAACAGCGTCGATAGCCTTCTGGAGGGCAGCATCGGCTGTGGCATAGGCTGTCTTCACCTCGTTGAGCTGAGCAGACAGCGTGGTCACCTGGTTCGTGACGGTAGCCAGCTTGTCTGTCACAGTCGCATTCAGTGAAGTGTTCAGCCCGTTAATCTGACTACGAAGATCGTTGATGTCGTCATCGTAGTCCTTACAGGACGTGAAAGAACTTACAGAAGCCACCAGAAGCGCTCCCATAAGCAGTTTACTAAAAACTTTTTTCTTCATACGAATTTAAAAATTAAGTTAATAAAAAAAATTAAATTGTTGTTTTACTTCTTGCTTTAACTATATGGTTATTCTCTCAAATCGTACCGAAACACAGCCCGAAAGCTGGTATTGGGGCATGCCAACTCCTGCCCGGAGTTACAGCACAATTATGGATATTCTGATAATTTCTGTCCGTTATCGTGGAAGACAGTTGCAACGGCAAATATTGAGCCCGGAAAATTTGGAAATATCGAATACAACGCCCTATAGTCCGTTCTCTCATCCTCTTCTGCAACCATCTGCTATATATAGGCGAAAATTAGGTAGCACCTCTGACACCCGACACTTATCTTGCTGCTAATCAGCCTTTTGTAAATGCAGTACCTGACACCTAACCTAACACCCGACCTAGCACCTAACCGCAAAAACGTGCTATAATTGTTATGTACGCAAAGACGCAAAGATCGCAAAGAAAGATAAAAATTCTTCGTGTTCTTTGCGTCTTTGCGTACAAGCTTGCCATTTCCCCTCCTAACTTAGGAGGGGAACAGGCTATGGGACATTGTAGTCCGCTGCAAAAAAAATTCCCAGCCCGGGAATTTCCCTGAGAGGCTGGGATTTTTCAGCGAGAGGCCGGGATTTTCTGACGAGAAGCCCGCTCGCCAAAAACACCAATATGTCACGTTTTGATGCTTAGGTGCTACCTCGGGTGCTACTTAGGTGCTACTTCTGTAGCCCTATAATATGCTGAAAACCAGGCAGATAAGTGTCGGGTGAGGGAGGTGCTACCTGTTTTTTTCCTATACAAGGTGCAGACCGTCGTCGCCGATGGTGATGAGATGGCGGCGGTAGAGGTCGCCGACGGCCTGCTTGAACGCCTTCTTCGACACGCCGAACTGGGCGGCGATGGCTTCAGCCGGCGAGTGGTCGTTCAGCTTGCAGTAGCCGTCGTTCTCGTAGAGATGGCGCAGCAGCTGCTCGGCGAAGTCCAGGGCACGCTCACGGCCCGTGGTCTTCTGGTAGCGCTCCACCTTGGCCGTGGCCATCAGGCGGTGCGTCTTCTCGTCCTCCATCACGTAGACGTAGTAGGTATGTCCGCGCTCCATCCGCTGTTTCTGTTCGCGGAACGGACAGAACAGGTCTTTCATCAGGCCCCACTTCAGGTAGGCTCCGTACTCGTTGGTCCACGCACACTCTAAGTAGGCAAACTCGCCCACCTTGGCCAGCGGCCGCTCAGTGGTGGCCACGAGGCGCTCGTCGTGGTCCAGGTAGAGGAACACCTCCAGCATGTCGCCGATGTGCATGTCGTCAGTGACGTACCGCTGTGGCAGCAGTATCTCGTCCTCGTTATCTCCTTCAAGGTAGAGGCCGAAGTCAACGCGCTTCACAATGCGCAATGTGTTATAATCTCCAAGCTTAATCATGTTCTTGATTTTTAAGTACGCAAAGACGCAAAGGCGCAAAGAATAAAAAACTTCGTGTTCTTCGCGTCTTAGCGTACATGAAATTATATTATTCCTTAATTCCTAAATTCCTTAGACAATAACCTCTCCGCCGCCAATAACGATTCCGTCCCGCAGGTGGATGGTGCGGTCGGTGATGGTGGCCAGCTGCTCGTCGTGGGTGACGATGACGAAGGTCTGGCCGAAGCGGTCGCGCAGGTCGAAGAAGAGGCTGTGCAGCTCCTGCTTGTTCTGCGTGTCTAACGAGCCCGACGGCTCGTCGGCCAGGATGACCGCCGGACTGTTCACCAGGGCACGGGCCACGGCTATGCGCTGCTTCTCGCCGCCCGAGAGCTGTGCCGGCTTATGACTGGCGCGGTCGCTGAGCTGCATGAACTGCAGCAGCTCCTGGGCGCGCTCCTTCGCCTTCTTCGTTGACGTGCCGGCGATGTAGGCCGGAATCATGATGTTCTCTAAGGCCGTGAACTCCGGCAGCAGCTGGTGGAACTGGAAGACGAAGCCCAGGTGGCGGTTACGGAAGTCTGCCAGCGCCTTCTGCGACAGGGTGGTGGTGTCGATACCGTCCACGCTGACGGTGCCGCCGTCGGGACGGTCCAGCGTGCCGATGATTTGTAACAGGGTGGTCTTGCCGGCCCCGGAGGGACCGACGATGCTGACGACCTCGCCGCGGTCGATGTGCAGGTCGATACCTTTCAGCACCTGCAGTGAGCCGAAGCTCTTGGTTATATTCTTGATGTCTATCATTCTTTATTCATTATTCATTATTCATTATTCATTAGCGCCAGCGCCAGCGTCAGCGCGAATACAGCCAGTGCAGCAGCGCGTCATAGATGCTGCTCTCCTCACGGTGCTGTGCCTCGGTGAAGCTCATGGAGTCCTCCTTCTGCTGACCATACTGGTCGGGGAAGATAATCATGAGGTTCTTGCCCGAGAAGTGCTGCTGCAGCTCGTCGGGCAGGCGCTCCAGCGCGTTCTTATACGAGATGGTGCCCTTACGGGCGGTGACGACCACCAGCAGATGGTCGGCGGCAATGTCGGAGGCCAGCTGCGGCAGCTCGTTCCAGTGGCTCATGGGCGTGTAGTCGGCACGCACCGAACTGTGGTGGCTGCCAATGTAGTCGGCAATGAGCGTCAGCGACTCGCTGCGCCCGTGGAACTGTATGCGGCAGTCCAGACCGCCGGCCAGACGGCACAGGCACTCTAACCAGCGGCGGAAGCCCGGCTCAAACTCCGCCCGTGAGGGCACGGCCACGCGGATGCGGCGCAGCGTGTTCAGCGGCTGCACAAAGCGCGAGAGCATGATCTGGCGGTTCAGGCCGTTGTAGAGACTCTGGATGAAGTCGCCCCAGAACTTCGCGTTGCGGTCGGTATGCACGTGCATGCCCATGATAATCTCTGAGCAGCCCGTCTCGCGGAAGGCGTGCTTGATGCCGTTGGCAATGTTCGAGGCCAGTCGCACCTGGGTCTGCAGGGGCACCTCGGCGGCGCTGGCCTGACGCTGCAGCCGTTCCAGCAGCTGCAACCCCTCGGCGCGGTTCGCGGTGGCCTTCTCGTCGTCGTAGACCACGTTCAGCGCCACGATGCCGCCCTGACTCTGGCTGCCGCGCACCAGCAGGGCCTGGCTCAGCAGCTGCGGTGCTATCTCGGGGTACTTTACGCAGATCATGATCTTGGAGTCGCCCTCCTGGCTGTGGGCCGTCGCGGGCTTGTCGCTCAGCACAATCTGCTTCGCGGCGTGCTCCGTCATCATCGACGAGATGATGCAGGTGATGAGTATCATGATGACCACACCGTTCAGCATGTCGTTGCTCACTAAATAGTGGCCGGGCGACACCTCTAAGCGCATGCCCACCATGATCATGGCGATGGCACCGGCAGCGTGGGCACAGGTCAGACCGAACATCATGTTGCCCTCGGGCTTCGACAAGCGGAAGAGCAGGCTCGACAGGTAGGCGGCCACGGCCTTGCCAAAGGTGCCGAAGAACACGATGAGGGCCACGATATACAGCATGGCGGGACCGTCGAAGAGGGTGCCAAGGTTGATGAGCATGCCTACACCGATAAGAAAGTAGGGTATGAAGACGGCGTTGCCGGTGAACTCCAGACGGTTCATCAGCGGCGACACGCTGGGGATGTAGCGGTTCAGGATAAGACCGGAGAGGAAGGCGCCCACGATGCCCTCAACGCCGATGGCCTCGGAGAGGGCGGCAGAGAGGAACATCACCGCCAGGACGTAGATGAACTGCATGACGGCATCGCTGTAGCGGCGCAGGAAGTAGCGTGTCAGCCGCGGGATGAGCACAAAGCAGGCGGCGATATACACCACCAGCTTCACCACAAAGAGCACCCAGAACAGCCACAGCCCGCCGGACGCAGGGCCCGTCGGTTCCCCCGACGGGTTTCCCGCCATAGCCCCCGCCAGTCCGGCAATCATGACCAGGGCCAGGAAGAGGCTGATCATCGACGAACCCACGCTGAGCATCACCGACGGATGGCGCTGCAGACCGTAGCGCGCCACGATGGGGTAGGCGATGAGCGTGTTCGACGCCATGATGCAGCCCAGCAGGAACGCCGCAGCCGGCGAGTAGTCGAGCAGCGCGGTGGCCATGACGTAGGTCAGTCCCAAGGGTATCAGGCAGGTCAGCAGACCGAAGACGAAGAAGCGGCGCGAGTTGCGCTTCACGCTCTCAAGGTCCATCTCCAGACCGGCCAGGAACATGATGTAGAGCAGGCCCACCTTGCCGAACAGCTCGAACGAGTCGTCGCGCTCCAGGATGTTCAGCCCGTGCTCGCCTATCAGCACGCCGGCAAGCACCATACCGATGATATGGGGTATCCTCAATTTGCCCATCACAATGGGGGCAAGGAGTATGATGAGCAGCACCACAAAGAATATCAGCGTGGGACTGGTGATGGGGAAATATATCATAAAACATTTGCAAAGTTACACATTTTTTCGCAAAAAACGATTCGTTTCAGACTTTTTTCGTAACTTTGCACCCAAAAATTTAAGAAAGAAATATGAAAGTAGCAATTGTGGGCGCCTCAGGCGCCGTGGGCCAGGAGTTCCTGCGCCTCCTTGACGAGAGAAATTTCCCCATGGACGAACTGGTGCTGTTTGGCTCAGAGCGGTCGGCAGGAACGAAGTACACCTTCCGAGGCAAAGAGCTGACCGTAAAGCTGTTGCAGCATAACGACGACTTCAAGGACATCGACATCGCCTTTACCAGCGCCGGGGCCGGCACGTCGAAGGAGTTTGCCGACACCATCACGAAGTACGGCTGCGTCATGATCGACAACTCCAGCGCCTTCCGCATGGACGACGATGTGCCCCTCGTGGTGCCTGAGTGCAACGCCGAGGATGCCCTGAACCGCCCCCGTGGCATCATCGCCAACCCCAACTGCACCACTATCATGATGGTGGTGGTGCTGCAGCCCCTGGAGCAGCTCAGCCATATCAAGCGTATCCACGTGGCCTCCTACCAGAGTGCCTCGGGCGCCGGCGCCGCCGCCATGGCCGAACTGCAGCAGCAGTATAAGGAGATGGTGGAGACCGGCGAGGTGAAGACGGTGAAAAAATTCCCCCACCAGCTGGCCTACAACGTCATCCCCCAGATTGACGTCTTCCAGCCCAACGGCTATACCAAGGAGGAGATGAAGATGTATAACGAGACGCGCAAGATTATGCATACCGACGCTAAGTGCTCGGCCATGTGCGTCCGCGTCAGCTCGCTGCGCAGCCACTCTGAGAGCGTCTGGATTGAGACGGAGCGACCCCTCAGCGTCGAGGAGGCTCAGCAGGCCATCGCCCAGGCTCCCGGCTGCACCCTCGTCGACGACCCCGCCAACCTGGTGTACCCCATGCCCTTGGAGACGGCCGGCAAGGACGATGTCTTCGTAGGACGCGTGCGCAAGGACCTCAGCGACGACTGCGGCCTCACCTTCTGGCTCTCCGGCGACCAGATACGCAAGGGTGCCGCCCTCAACGCCGTACAGATAGGCGAATACCTCATTGCGGCCGATGGCCTAAAGAGTAATGAATAATGAATAAAGAATAATTAAGAAAGATAAGAAACCAGCCAATGAAAACGAAAACTTTATTCTTTATTCTTTGTTCATTATTCATTAGCGCCGTAGGCGCGCTCTCCGCCTGCTCCGGCGACCGCCAGTTCATCACCTACCGCGGCATGTCCATGGGCATGAGCGCCAACGGCATGGCCGACACCCTGCAGCAGCAGGGACTGGCCCTCGACACGCTGCACTCTACGCCCACCAGCATCGTCCTGGCCGACACGCTGAAGCGCAACTTCGTGGTCACCATCTACCACCAGAACGATACCATCACTGACATCCTCGAGCAGTACTCTGCCACCTACAACGACTCCACCTCCAACCTCTGGCAGGCCATGCACGACGAGCTGCAGAAGGAGTTCGGATGGCCTAACATGGGCAAGCATGGAGACCTCCACAAGGAAGCTACCTTCGAGGACGACCGAGGTACCATCATCCTGACCCTGCTCAACACCTACTCGCCAACCATGTCGGTGCGCTACTCCACCACCACCACCCAGGATTAGTATCATCGTCCCTTGGCCGTCCTTCGTCCCTAGCCCGGCCCCTTCGTCCATTGCGCGGCCCCTTCGTCCATTGCGCGGCCCCTTCGTCCCTTGGCCGCCCCTTCGTCCCTTGCCCGGCCTTTATAAGGCCGCGCTCCGCGAACCGCCCCCACCATTTCCCGCCAACATAAAAAAACGTTAAATATCGTTTAGATTGTTGACGGGAAATGATTTTTTTATTACTTTTGCACATTAGCAGTAATAAACAGGAAAAAAAGTGAACCGATGGAATATTGCCATAATGCTGATAGCGCTCTTCTGGGGCATAAACCCACTGAGGGGGCAGTCTGTCATAACGGCTTCCGACGTCAGAGCGCAGCGCACGGGCGATTCCGTCAGGATAGAGGCCGATGTGGCCTTCTGTGACAGTGCGAAGGTGGCGACCGACCGCATACTCTCTTTGACATTGAGGATGGTGGGGCAGAACGACTCGGTTCAACTGCCCATGGTCTATATCCTCGGGCGTAAACCTTATTATAGGTACGCGAGAGGACGTGACCTGACCGTGGCTCCCGCCGATGTCGTCCTACGCGACAAGACCATGCGCAGGCTGCCGGTCTATCACTACGCCCACACCGTGCCCTACCAGCCATGGATGGACCGGGCAACGGTCAAGGTGGTGACAACGTCGAGGGTATGCTGCTCCGACGGACAGCAGGACCAGACGTGGGTCACCGAGGCTCTGCGCCCCAACAGGGTGATACGCCAGAAAGAGGCACAGGTGGAGACGGTCAGCGGCGTCATCAGCGGCAAGGCGTACATCAACTTCCTGCTTGACAGCGTCAACATCAAGCCGGAGTTCATGAAGAACCCGGAACAGCTGGACAAGATAAGGGCTTCGCTCGACTCGGTGCGGCGCGACACTACTGCCACGCTCAAACTGCTGACCATCAAGGGCTACGCATCGCCGGAAGGCACCTATGAGCACAACGAGTACCTGGCACGCGAACGTACGGAGAGCCTCAAGCGCTACATCATTGAGACTTTCAACGTGCCGGCAGAACTCATCAGGACCGACTACGAGCCCGAGGACTGGGACGGACTGCGAGAGTTCCTCCAGCGCCCGCAGGCTCCCAAGGAGCTGCGTCACTGGGAAAAGCTGGTGGAGATTGCTGAAAGCGACCTGGACCCCGACGAGAAGGAAAAGCTCATGCGCACACGGTACCCCGCCGACTTCCGGGTGCTGCTGAAGTACTACATGCCTTACCTCAGACACTCTGATTACACCATCGAATATACTTGGAAGAAAACAACCTACACGTCGGGACAGGTGGACACACTCTACCAGCTGCCCGAGACCAGGGAACCCGCCGTGAGGATGACGCTCCAGAAGGAGAAACGCTTCAGGCCCGTCGTGGCCGTGAAGACAAACCTCCTCTTCGACATGGCCATGGCCTTCAACGTCGAACTGGAGGCACCGCTGGGAGCTGACAGCCGCTGGAGCATCATGGTCGAGGACTGGTTCCCATGGTTCCTCTACCGCCGCGACCGGCTCGGCGATACTAACAAGTACCGGCTGGAGGGACAGAAGGCTTACAAGAATGCCTACGAGATATGGACCGTCGGCGCAGAACTGCGCTACTGGATCACACCAAGATGCCGCGACCTGAGGCCGGCACTCACCGGCTCCTTCGTAGGGGCATACATAGCGTCGGGAAAGTACGACTGGGAATGGAACTCTGCGGGCGACCAGGGAGAATTCCTCTCATTCGGAGCAACCTACGGACACAGCTGGGTGCTCTCGCGCCACTGGAACCTCGAACTGTCGGCAAGCGCAGGATACGTGCGCGGACCGCGACGCCACTACAATGGCATGTTCGACAACAGCAGGCTCATCTGGCAGTACACCAGTCACCTGAACTATATCGGACCCACCAAGCTCAAACTCTCGCTCGTGTGGCTCCTCGGACCGAAAAAGAAAAATAAACATGAATAAGAGGTCTTTGACATATTGCATCTTTTGCCTGACGCTGCTCGCGACCATCGTCGCCTGCGACCGACGACCGCTGGAGGTGATTGTCAACAACACCGTCCGCGTCGACGTCGTGGCACGATGGCGGCTGGTCTACGTCGACCTCTACGGCTCAGTGCCCACAGGCATGACGGTCATGGTGTGGGGCGAGGACAGCCGGGCACCCATCGTGGAGACTACCAACGAGGACCGCGTCACGCTGAGGCTCAAGGAGGGTAAGTACCGCGTCCTGGTCTACAACCAGATGGAGCGCGAGTTCCTGCCTTACATGCGCTTCTACAACCAGACGAGCTACGACAACATCATGGCGCGTAACACTACCTACCAGTCGTCGACGGACGGGAAGACGTACACACACTACCCCGACCCCATCGGCGTGGCTATCGACTCGTTCACCATCTCCGACCAGATGGTCATACGCGACACGGTCATCTTCATGCCCTACGACGACTACATCAGCTACGGCGCCGGACAGGAGTACGTGCTCGAGAAGGTCTATGAGTTCCCCGACACGCCCTGGCCCATGACGGTCAACGTCTACCTCACCTGCCGCGTCAAGCACCGTCAGAGCGTACGCGGCATAGAGGCCAGCCTCAGCGGACTGGCCGACGGCTTCTACCTCTCGCGCATCGTGCGCACCACGGAGGAGGCTACCATCGAGTTCGACCCCAAGCAGTGGACGTTCACAGCATACGGCGACGACGCCGACAGCCTGGGCTACATCACCAACAGCACACCGTCGTTCGGACTGCCCTACGGCAAGGAGCTGCTCTCGCAGCGCGACTCCACCGACAACGTGCTTAACCTGCGTATCTACCTCACCAACGACTCGGTCATGAACCTGTCGTACAACGTGGGAAAGAACATACGCTACATCACCCCCGAAGGCCGCGAGGCCGAGATACGCTACCGCGAGGATCTGCACAACCTGAGGCTCGAGATAGACCTCACCGACGTCATCAACCTGCCCATCATCGATAATGCAACGGGCACAGGCTTCGACGCCATAGTGGTAGACTGGGACGACGGAGGCGTCATAGACGTAGGCGGCTACGCCCGCC
>CAMYZO010000092.1 GCA_947303855.1 uncultured Prevotellaceae bacterium | reverse complement strand
GGACGTTCCTGATAGCCCTCGGGCTTCTCAATGAGCACACGGTGAGAGAGCTTGTACTTACCGGTCTTCGGATCAATCTCAAGCAGTTTCACCTGGATGTGGTCGCCCTCCTTGATGCCGGCCTCCTCGACAGTCTCGAGGCGCTTCCAGTCAATCTCCGAGATATGGAGCAGACCATCCTTGCCGGGCATGATTTCTACGAAGCAGCCGTAAGGCATGATGCTGCGTACGACGCCGTCGTAAATTTCGCCCACCTCGGGGATGGCGACGATGGCACGAATCTTGCCGATGGCGGCATCAATAGATTCTTTGTTGGGGCCGCTGACCTGTACCTTTCCAACGCCGTCGATTTCGTCGATGACGATGGTGGCACCAGTATCTTCCTGCATCTGCTGGATAATCTTTCCGCCCGGGCCAATGACGGCACCGATGAACTCCTTGGGAATCTCGAAGGCCTCGATGCGGGGCACGTGGGGCTTCAGTTCGGCGCGTGGTTCGGCGATGGTGTCGGTAATGCAGTTCAGGATGTGCTCACGACCGGCCTTAGCCTGCATCAGGGCTTTCTCCAGAATATCAAACGACAGACCGTCGCACTTGATATCCATCTGTGTGGCTGTCAGACCGTCGCGTGTGCCGGTAGTCTTGAAGTCCATGTCGCCCAAGTGGTCCTCGTCGCCAAGGATGTCGCTGAGCACGGCGTATTTGTCTTCGCCGGGGTTCTTGATGAGTCCCATGGCGATACCGCTGACGGGCTTCTTCATGGGAACGCCAGCGTCCATCAGGGCCAGTGTGCCGGCGCAGACGGTAGCCATTGATGAGGAGCCGTTAGATTCCATGATCTGGCTGACCACGCGGACGGTGTAGGGGAAGTCCTCAGGAATCTGGCCCTTCAGACCGCGCCATGCCAGGTGGCCGTGACCAATCTCACGACGGCCTACACCGCGCTGAGCCTTGGCCTCGCCTGTGCAGAACGGGGGGAAGTTATAGTGCAGGAGGAACTTCATGTAGCTCTTGTCGAGCACATCGTCCACCAGCTTCTCGTCGAGCTTGGTACCCAGGGTGACGGTTGTCAGCGACTGTGTTTCGCCACGGGTGAAGATAGAGCTTCCGTGAGGCATGGGCAGGGGGCTGACTTCGCACCAGATGGGACGTATATCGGTGGTCTTACGACCGTCGAGACGGATGCCCTCGTCGAGGATGCAGCGGCGCATGGCGTCGCGCTCCACGTCGTGGTAGTAGCGGTCCATCATGGCCTCGTAGTCCTCCTTGGAAATCTCAGAATCCTCAGGCACTTCAGCCAGGAACTTCTCCTTGAAGTCCTCGAGCAGCTTCTCGAAAGCCTCAGCGCGCTGCTGCTTCTCCAGAGCCTGCTTGGTGATGTCGTAGGCGGGCTGGTAGAGCTCTTTGTTCATGCGCTCACGCAGGGCCTCGTCGTTAATCTCGTGGTTATACTCGCGCTTGACATCCTTGCCAAGTTCCTTTGAGAGTTCGGCCTGCAGTTCGCACATGGGCTTGATGGCGTCCATGGCAGCCTTGAGGGCGCCGAGCAGATCCTGCTCAGAGACTTCCTTCATCTCACCTTCCACCATCATGATGTTCTCAGCTGAGGCGCCGACCATGATGTCCATGTCGGCCTCTTTCATCTGGGCGAAGGTGGGGTTAATGACGTACTCGCCATTGATGCGAGCCACGCGAACCTCTGAGATAGGGCACTCAAAGGGAATATCCGAGCAGGCCAGTGCTGCCGAGGCGGCAAAGCCGGCCAGTGCATCGGGCTGGTCAACGCCGTCAGCTGAGAACAGCATGACGTTGACGAAAACTTCAGCGTGATAGTTACTGGGGAAGAGTGGACGAAGAACGCGGTCCACGAGTCGCGATGTCAGGATTTCGTTGTCTGAGGCTTTGCCTTCGCGCTTGGTGAATCCGCCAGGGAAACGGCCTGCTGCGGCGTACTGTTCACGATAGTCTACCTGCAAAGGCATGAAATCTGTTCCGGGAACTGCATCTTTTGCGGCACAAACGGTGGCGAGCAATACGGTGTTGTTCATGCGGAGCATGACGCTGCCGTCGGCCTGTTTTGCCACTTTCCCGGTTTCAATGGTGATGGTCCTTCCATCAGCCAATTGAAGGGTCTTTGTAATTACGTTCATCTTAATTTAAAAAACATCTGAAAAATAAATAAAAAGCGCACATGGCGCCAAAAACTGTGCAAAGGTACACATTATAATATGAATAAACGAATAAAGTGTGATTATTTTTCGTTTTTTATGATTTTTGTACTACCTTTGCACCCGAAAACGACTAAGAAAATGAAAAGTTCAATCAGAATATGGGCCATGGGTGTTGTTGCTGCGGCGTTAACATCCTGTGGCGGAAAGTTTACTGTGACGGGCCAGATAGCTGGTGCTGCTGACTCTGTGCTCTATTTCGAGAATGTTGGCCTGGACGGCATTGTAGAGGTTGGTTCTACGACTTTGGATGCCGATGGCCAGTTCTCTTTCAGTGGCGAAGCTCCTGAGGCTCCTGAGTTCTATCGCCTTCGCATTCACGACCAGATTATCAATGTTGCCGTTGACTCTACCGAGACAGTTACCATTAAGGCCACCTATCCCAATATGGCCAGTCAGTACGAGGTTGCCGAGGCTGGCGACAATCAGGTCATCCGGGAGTTGGCTCTGAAGCAGATCGACTTCCAGCAGCGTGCCATAGCCCTGGAGCGCGACGGCAGTATGAATCCTGAGTTGCGTAGAGACTCCATCATGCGGATGCTTGACAGGTACAAGTCAGAGGTGAAGAGTAACTACATCTTCAAGGCTCCCTATAAAAGCTATGCCTACTTTGCCCTGTTCCAGACTTTAGGTCCGTGGCTCATCTTCGACCCTAAGAATAATGCCGATGACGTGAAGGTGTTTGCTGCCGTGGCCACCAGTTGGGACACGTTCTATCCTGGTGCCGTGCGAGGCGAGAACCTTCACAATATTGCCATTGAGGGCATGAAGAACGTCCGCATTATCGAAGCCCGCAACCAGCCCCGCGTGATAGAGGAGAGCAAGGTGGTGCAGACTGGTGTTATTGACATTGCACTGTCAGACAACCATGGCAAGACACGCCGTCTGACCGACTTGAAAGGACAGGTTGTGCTTCTTGATTTCCATATCTTTGCCATGGACGAGTCGCCTGCCCGCATCCTGATGATGCGTGAGCTTTACAACAAGTACCACAGCCAAGGACTGGAAATCTATCAGGTGTCGCTCGATTCCGATGAGCATTTCTGGAAGCAGCAGACCGCGGCCCTGCCTTGGATTAGCGTGCGTGATGCTGACGGCATCCGTTCCTCGCGTCTGATGATATATAATGTTCAGGCAGTGCCCGACTACTTCATCATTGACCGGGGTAACAACCTCGTGAAGCGAGCAGCCCAGATGAGTGAGCTTGAGTCCGAAATCAAAGCCCTACTGTAGAGCCGTTCAAAAGCTCTGCAGCCAGGCTTTCAGTTCCAATAGCATTTCTATGTGATAGGCAAAGGAGTCGCGGTATCCCCATCCGTGGCCTCCTGAAGGATAGACGTGCAAGGTGGCAGGAACGTCGTGGCGCAGACATTCCAGGTAGTAGTTAACACCATTCGACGGCAGGACGGCATGGTCGTCGTCGCTCAGGGCGATGAAGGCGCGCGGTGTCACCCGTGTTACCTGCAGCTCGTTGCTGTACTCGCGCTCCAATTTCTTTTTCGGACTTTTACCCAGCAGATTGTCGTGTGACCCCCGGTGCGTATAGGCCGGGTCCATGGTGATGACGGGATAGAACAGTATCTGGAAGTCGGGCTTGGCATTGCCCTTGGCATGGGTGGCAATGGTTGATGCCAGGTGACCGCCGGCCGAGAATCCCATGATGCCCACCTGCTGCGGGTCTACCTTCCATGCCTTGGCATTTCTTCTTACCAGTTTGACCGCTTCCTCGGCATCGCTGACGGGTACTTCGTAGTTACCCCTGGGCATGCGGTATTTCAGTACGACGACCGTGACACCCTGACTGCTGAAGAATGAAACCCAGTCTGTGCCCTCATGCTGCATGGCCAGATGGCCGTAGCCGCCACCCGGGCAGATGACGACGGCCCGTCCTGTGTTCTTTTTCTCGTCAGGCAGGAATACGGTCACCTTAGCCGTGTCTGTCGGGTTCTCGTTGCTGTTGGGAGCGCCCTTGGGCCATAGCAGCTGGGTTTTCCCCGTCTGCTGTGCCGCAACTGTTGTTGCAAACAATGTCATAGCGAAGAGTAATAAGAGTTTTGCAGGTTGTTTCATGTTGGTTGCTTATAAGTTAAATGGTATCACTACTTTGAAGGTAATGTTTCTTCCCATATTGAAAACGCCCTGCTTTCCGGTCACCAGGTTCGTGTCGGCATACTTCAGTCGGCTTAGGTGGTTCTGGTAGGCACGGTTCAGCAGGTTGTTGGCCGTCACATAGAACTCGGCCACCTTCTTGTGTTGTATCAGCAGGTCGGTGCCCGCCGACAGGTTCACCAGCGTGTAGCTGGGCGTTGGTGTTTCTGTGTCATCAGCCCGGTAGACATGGTTCTGTTTGAGGTAACATTCCAGTCCGGCTGCAAAATAGACGTTGTTCAGCGATAGTGCCGAGGTGAAGTGCCTGTGTGGCTGGTCATGCTGGTGACCTATGGTGACGTGCTCGTGGTGAGCCAGTTCCCACTTCAGTTCCGATGTCCAGCGCGGAGCCGGCGTGAAGGGCAGGTATTTCGTGTCCTCTGGCTGGTGCATCAGCTGTGCATCTACCATCGAGAATGTATTGGCAAAGTGCAGGAAGTGGACAGGGTGGAAATCGAATCCAGCCTCAAAGCCCAGCAAGCGGGCGTCTCCCTGGGTATAGACATAGGTGGCCAGTCCTTCGCTGTCCACGTTGGCTGCTTCGTCGCGTCTTATGAAGATAAAGTTGTCGATGCGGTTGGCAAAGAGTGCCACCTGTGCCGACAGGTAACGCGATGTGAAGTCCAGCCCCATGTCGGCCTGCAGGCTGTATTCTGCCTTTAGTTGCTGGTTGCCCACCTCATAGCGCAGCGAACCCTCATGAACACCGTTTGATGCCAGTTCGCTCATGTTGGGTGTTCTGAATCCTCGGGCTATGTTCAGCCTGATGTTCAGGTGGTCGCTGGCGCTCCATACGGCTCCCACGCTGCCCGTCACACCGTTGAAGTGACGGCCGAAGTCGGTAAAGCGCAGCTCTCCGTCGTCCATCAGTTCGTCGCCATGCAGGGAGCGGTGGTCGTAGCGCAGGCCTCCGTTCAGTGTCCAGTCGTTCATGGCCTTGCTGGCCGTGGCATACAGTCCGATGTCGAACAGCCGGTATTCCGGTATGAGGTATTCCTCGCCCCTGTTTAGCGACTGCTGCCACATGCCACCCATGCCCGCCGACAGTTTCCATCCGTTGTATTCCTGGGTCAGGTATCGCAGGTCGTAGGTCAGGGTGTGCATCTTGAAGAACAGTTCGTAGTCGTCCTCGCTCTCCTCAAACTCTTTACGCCGGTTCTGCTGGTAGCCGACGATTGCTTTCAGGTAGCCCGTGGCCAGGTTTAGGCTGTTGTCCCACACCAGTTTGTAGTGCTTCACCTGCTGGAAGGGCAGCGCCTTTGAGTAGGTCTTGGCCGACCCTTCCGGGCGCAGCAGTTCGCCTGTGTCGGTATCGCGTTCGCCCTCGATGATACTTGGTGTCAGGTGGTAGGTCGTCCATGTCAGTCGTGAGTGTCCCCACTGTTTCTGGAGTCCCATCATGAGTCGTCCCGACCGTTCGCCAAACTGCGAGCCGGGCACGTAGCCGTCCACCTTATTTTTATAGGCGTGCGCGTGCTTGCTGCTGTAGCGTCCGTCCCATACGAACCCGCTCTGGTTGCCGCCCATGTTCAGCGAGTAGCCAAAGAGTCCGTTGTTGGTCTGATACTCCGTGCTGACATTTCCCCGCAGTGTCCCTTCTTGCGGGGCAGGCTGGCCGTGCAGTATGACCACTCCCGCCATGGCATCGGAACCATACATCAGCGATGCCGGGCCCTTGAGTATCTCCACGGAGTTGACTGTTCCCTCGTCTACCTCCACGCCATGCTCGTCACCCCACTGCTGACCCTCCTGGCGCACGCCCTCGCTCATGACCACCACACGGTTGTAGCCCAGTCCGCGGATGATGGGTTTCGAGATACCGCTGCCCGTTGTCAGCTGTGCCATGCCGGGCATGTGGGCAATGGCATCGATAATGTTTGTCGACACCGTGGAGCGCAGGTCTTTGGGATTGATGAGGCTGATGGGAGCCGTAGAATTCTTCAGCTTCGTGTCACCAGTCACCCCCGTCACTACCATCTCGTTAAGCTTTAAGTGGCGGAAAAAAACATCGGTGGTATCTTCTACGTGGTGATGGTGCGTTGAGTTGTTGTCCTGAGCTGTCATTGCCAAATTTACACAGAGCAATGGCAGTAATATCATTTGCTTCTTTTTCATCGGTGCAAAATTAAACATATTATTTCTGTTTCGGAAGTATTTATGGGAATTTAAAGGATTTTTTTGTAATTTTGTGCCCTGAATCAACTAAACAGAAATAGTGATGCATCCGTTAGACCATTTCAGCTATTGTCCTGTCTGTGGCAGTCGTCGCTGGGTAGAGCATAATTTCAAGAGCAAGCACTGCGAGGATTGCGGCTTCACCTATTTTGCCAATCCCTGTGCGGCCACGGCGGCCTTCATCCTGAACTCACGCAACGATTTGCTGGTAGTCCGCAGGGCCAAGGAGCCTGCCAAGGGTACGCTCGACCTTGTCGGCGGCTTTGTGGATATGTATGAGACCATAGAGGAGGGCATGTGCCGCGAAATCAAGGAGGAGACGGGCTTGGAGGTGACCGCTGTCACCTATCTCTTCTCGTCACCCAATCAGTATTTGTATAGTGGCATGTATATCCATACCCTCGATGCCGACTTCATCGTCCGAGTTTCTGACGATGTAAAACCACAGGCAGCCGACGATGCCGCCGACTGCCTGTGGATTCCTGTTAGTGAAGTAAACCCCGCCGACTTCGGACTGTTGTCCATCCGTCGGGCTGTTGAGCGTTTCCTGGAAGAACGTCTCTGGGAAAAGTATTAAAGACGGGCCTGGGAGAGGTTAAGGACGGGTCTGCCCTTCACCCTCAATCAGCCATTTATAGGTTGTTATTTCCTCTAAAGCCATCGGACCTCTGGGGCCCAGCTTCTGCGTAGAGATGCCTATCTCGGCGCCAAGGCCGAACTGTGCGCCGTCGGTGAAGCTGGTCGGGGCGTTCCAGTAGACGCAGGCGGCGTCAACATGAGCCTGGAACTTACGTGCCGTCTGCTCGTCCATCGTGATGACGGCCTCGCTGTGGCCACTGCCGTTGCGGTCGATATGGTCTAACGCCTCCTCCAGAGAGGCAACGGTCTTGATGGCCAGTTTGTAGTCCATGAACTCCGTGCCGAAACTCTCTTCCGTGGCGTGCTCCAGCCAGGGGTATTGGCCGTCAAGGGCTTTGTAGGCCGGGTCGTCGGCATAGATGATGACGTGCTTCTCGGCCATCGCCTTCACCAGTTCCCCTAAATCAGCCAGTCTGTCCTGGTGGACCAGTAGGCAATCCAATGCGTTGCATACGCTGACACGGCGTGTCTTGGCGTTGTTCACAATCGCTTTGCCCATTTCCAGGTCGCCTTCCTTGTCGAAGTAGGTGTTCACCACGCCTGCGCCAGTCTCGATGACGGGTATGCGGGCCGTGTCGCGCACAAAGTCAATCAGCTTGCGGCCGCCACGGGGTATGCACAGGTCTACGTAGCCCACGGCGTTGAGCATCTCGCCCGTAGCCTCATGGGTGGCTGGCAACAGTGCCACGACATCCTTTGATACCCCAAACTTCTCAAGCACCTCGTGAATCAGCGCCACCTCTTCGCGGTTGCTGCAGTCAGCATCTTTGCCTCCCTTCAGCACGCAGGCATTGCCGCTCTTGAAACAGAGCGAGAAGACGTCGAAAGTCACGTTGGGACGCGCCTCGTAAATCATGCCGATGACGCCAAAGGGCACGCTGACGCGGCAGAGTCGCAGGCCGTTGGGCAGTGTCTTTTGCTTGGTGATATGACCGAGAGGCGAGGGTAGGGTGGCTACGTTGCGCATATCGGCAGCGATGCCTTCCAGCCTGCTCTCCGTCAGCTGCAGCCGGTCGTATAGTGGGTTCGATTGCTCCATTTTTGCCAGGTCCTTGGCGTTGGCACTCAGGATTCGCTCCTGCTGGCCGATGATGGCATCAGCCACGGCCTGCAAGATATCGTTCCGCTGGTTGTCGGTAAGCAGTGCCAGAGTCTTGCTGGCTCGCTTCACACGTTCAAAAGTCTCTTTCAGTTGCATGTGATTGCTTTTCTTATACGTTGGGTTGGAAAATCGTGTGGGGTGTTGTCTCCGGGTGCTCACACAGGTCTATGAGGATATTCTCTCGTTTCCCGTTGGCAATGATGACTTTAATGCCAGCTTGCTGTATGCGCGTGGCTGTGGCATATTTCGACTGCATACCGCCGCGACCTGCCGAGCTCTTCTCCGTTTGGATGTACTGTGACAGGTCAGTGCCCGGTGCCACCTCTTTGATAAGTTGCGACTGTGGGTCGGCGGGGTTGCCGGTATAAATACCGTCAATATTCGAGAGCAGTACCAGAGTGTCGGCTCCCATCATCTGGGCTATGAGTCCACTGAGCTCGTCGTTGTCGGTAAACATCAGCTCGGTGACGCTGACGGTGTCGTTCTCATTGACGATGGGCAGCACGTTGTTCTCCAGCATCACCTTCATACAGGCCCGCTGGTTGCGATACTGCTCGCCCGGCTCGAAGTTCTCCTTCATCGTGAGCACTTGGCCGACGTGGATGTGGTATTCGCGGAACAAGTCATAGTACAGGCCAATGAGCTTGGCCTGGCCCAGTGCCGAGAACAGCTGCCGCTGCTCAACGCTGTCCAGTTCATGGGTTGCTCTCAGTTCGCGGCGACCGCAGGCCACAGCACCCGATGATACCAGTATCACCTCGTAGTCGTGTGACCGCAGCCATGCTATCTGGTCGACGAGTGCCGACATGCGCGTCACGTCGAGCCGGCCGTCAGGGCGTGTCAGCGCGTTGGAACCAATCTTGACAACGATTCTTCTCATTTTGCGTCTTTCTGTCTGATTTCCACGCGGCGAATCTTGCCGCTGATAGTCTTCGGCAGCTCGTCTACGAACTCTACGATGCGCGGATATTTATAAGGTGCCGTCACCTTCTTCACGTGCTGCTGCAGCTCCTTCACCAGGTCGTCGCCAGCCTTGTCCTTCCACTCCTTGCCCAACACGACGGTAGCCTTGACCACCATGCCGCGGATGTCGTCGGGAACGCCGGTGATGGCGCACTCCACCACGGCGGGGTGAGTCATCAGGGCCGACTCCACCTCAAAGGGACCGATGCGGTAGCCGCTGGACTTGATGACATCGTCGATACGGCCCTCAAACCAGTAGTAGCCGTCCTCGTCGCGCCACGCCATATCGCCGGTGTGGTAGATGCCGTCATGCCATGCCTCGCGGGTCTTCTCCTCGTCACGGTAGTAGCCTTTGAACAGGCCGATGGGCTTCTTGTCGCCTACGCGGACAACAATCTCGCCCTTCTCACCGTCTTCGCACGACGTACCGTCGGCACGCAGCAGGTCGATGTCGTACTGCGCATTGGGTATGCCCATGGAGCCGGGCTTCGGCGTCATCCAGGGGAAGGTGCCCAGGGTCATGGTGGTCTCCGTCTGTCCGAAGCCTTCCATCATGCGGATGCCCGTCTTCTCCAGGAACTTGTCGTAGACGGCGGGGTTCAGGGCCTCGCCGGCGGTGCAGCAATACTGGAGCGCACTCAGGTCGTACTTCGACAGGTCTTCGCGAATCATAAAGCGGTAGATGGTCGGCGGGGCACAGAACGAGGTGACGCGGTATTTCTCCATCTGCTTCAGCAGCGTGTCGGCGTTGAACTTCTCATGGTCGAAGACAAAGACCGTAGCGCCGGCGAACCACTGGCCGTAGAACTTGCCCCAGACAGCCTTGCCCCAGCCCGTGTCGGCCACCGTCAGGTGCAGCGACCCCTCGTGCAGGTTGTGCCAGAAGACACCCGTCGTCAGGTGCCCCATGGCGTAGAGGTAGTCGTGGGCCACCATCTTAGGCTCGCCGCTGGTGCCGCTGGTGAAGTACATCAGCATCGTGTCGTCGTTCTCGTTGACGAAGGCGGGGCGCTGGAACTTCGGCGCCTGCAGGATTTCCGTCTGGTAGTCGTGGAAGCCCTCGGGAATGGGCTTGCCGTGGTCGGTAATGGTGATGTATTGCTTGACCGTCGGACTGTCGTCCTTGGCGGCCTGTATCTGGCTGACCACGTAGGGGTCGTCGACGCAGATGATGGCCTTCACCGAGGCGCGGGTGTTGCGGTAAATAATGTCTTTCTTCGTCAGCATGTGGGTGGCCGGGATGACGATGGCGCCAATCTTGCACAGGGCGAGCATCACTACCCACCACTCATAGCGGCGCTTCAGGATGAGCATCACGGGGTCATTCTTGCCTATACCGAGGCTCTGCAGATAGCTGGCGGCCTGGTCGCTCTGCTCCTTCAGCTGGCCAAAGGTGGCGCGTATCTCCTCGCCCTGATCGTTGGTCCATAGCAGGGCCAGCTTGTCGGGGGCTTCCTTGGCCCACGCGTCCATCACGTCATAGGCAAAGTTGAAGTTCTCTGGAATGATAAACTCCAGGTTCTTATTGTAATCCTCGACAGACGTAAACGTCGTCTGTTTTAAAAATCGCTCAATCATATTATTCTACAGTAAACGCAAGGAATTTAACAGGTTTGTCACCCACGGCCAGCATACCGTGCGGCTTGGTGGAGTCGAAATAGATGCTGTCGCCCTCCTCCAGGAGAATAGTCTTGCCGGCAATATAAAGTTCCATCTTACCCTCCAGGACCAGGTTGAACTCCTGACCGGCATGTGTGTTCTTGTAAACCACGTGTGCCTCGGGCTTGGGTTCGACGGTCACGATAAACACATCGGCCTTGTGGCCTACGAAACCGCTTACCAGCGACTGGTATTTGTAAGCCTTCGTGCGCTCAATGCTCACGCCCTGGCCGCCGCGCACCACGAAGTAGCTCTTCATGTGGGGTGTCTCGGCAAATATCAGCTCCTCGGTCGATATGCCATATTTCTTGGCAATCTTCATCAGGTTCGAGATGGTGATGTCGGCCTCGCCCCGTTCTATCATTTCATACTTCTCGGCAGCAATGCCAATGGTCTCGGCCATCTCGCTCACCGGAATGTCGAGCACGTCGCGCAGCCCACGCAACCGCTCGCCTATCTGTCTCAGTTGTTCGTCCATAATCTGCTATTTTTTTTTACGACAACTTGGACAACTATAACAACTTTTTTTTCATCATGATGAAGGTGTTTGTTGTCCTTGTTGTCTTTGTTGTCGTTTTATTTCAGCCCAGCTTTCAGTCCGCGAATCACCGCCGACGTAAACCCAGCGTGTTCCATCTCGTTCAGTCCCTTGATGGTGACGCCGCCAGGGGTGGTCACCAGGTCGATGGCGGCCTCAGGATGCAATCCCGTTGCCTCCAGCACCGCCACGGCACCCTTCATGGTCTGCATCACAATGCTTTTCGCGTCGTCGGCCTTGAAGCCCAGTTCCACACCGCCTTCTGCTGCTGCGCGGATGTAGCGCATGGCATAGGCAATGCCGCATGAGGCCAGCGTTGTGCCAGCGGCCAGATGCTTTTCGTCAGTGATGAGCGTTGTGCCCATGGCACCGAAGAGCTGCTCTACCAGTGCTGTGTGTGACGGTTCTGCCTTTGCCGGCACAATGAACGTCATCGATGCCAGCTCGGCAATGGCAATATTGGGAATGACCAGGAACAGTGGCGGGCATTGTGTGCCTAACCACTCCTGGATGCTGGCCGACTTCACCCCGGCAGCGATGACGATGAGCACCTGCTGCTGTGGATTCAGTGCTTCCCTGATACCGCAGAGTACCTGTTCGGCCAGCCACGGCTTGACACAGACGCAGACAACGTCAGCCTGACGGGCTGCCGATGCGTTGTCGGTGGTCACCATGACGCCCAGCTTTGAAAACTTGTCGAGCACGCGTTGCGACGGATCGCTGACGGTGATGTCGTCATTCTTATACAAACCGGTCTTCACCAGACCCTCAACGGTGGCACCGCCCATGGCGCCTGCCCCTATCATTGCTATCTTCATAATACTTTCTTTAATCGTTCGATAAAGTCGTCGGCCTCCTGCTTCGTCAGACAGAGTGGTGGCAGCAGACGCAAGATGTTAGTGCCGGCACAGCCTGTGAAGCAGTGCTGCTCGTAGATGAGCGGCTTACGCACCTCGGCATGAGGGCAGTCGAGGTCGATGCCAATCATCAGGCCACGGCCGCGGATGTCCTTGATACGCGGGCTGTTGAGCGCCTTGAGCTGCTGAATCAGGTATTCGCCCACCTCGTGAGCGTTCTCCACCAGGTGCTCCTGCTCAAAGACATCAAGCACGGCCAGTGCCGCAGCACAGGCCAGGTGGTTGCCGCCGAACGTAGTGCCTAACTGTCCGTAGACTGGCTTAAACTCCGGTGCAATGAGTACGCCACCCATCGGGAAACCATTGGCTATGCCCTTGGCGACGGTGATGATGTCGGGACGGATGCCCAGCCACTGGTGGGCAAAGAATTTTCCGCTACGGCCATAGCCGCACTGTATCTCGTCGCAGATGAGGATGGCACCGTATTTCTTACAGGCAGCAGCCAGACCCTGGGCAAACTCAGCAGTAGCCAGCTTGATGCCGCCCACACCCTGAATGCACTCCAGGATGACGGCGCAGACGTCGCCCTTCTGAAGCTCTGCTTCCCATGCCGGCAGGTCGTTCAGCGGCAGGTAGGTCACGTGGCCGTTGTCGTTGACGGGGGCAATAATCTTGGGGTTGTTCGTCACTTCCACTGCCAGCGATGTGCGGCCGTGGAATGCCTTCTCGCAGCTGAGCACTCGTGTTCTTCCGTTGGTAAACGAGGCCAGCTTCAGCGCGTTCTCGTTGGCTTCGGCACCACTGTTGATGAGGAACAGCTGGTAGTCGTCGTAGCCCGAAATCTTGCCCAGGCGCTCAGCCAGCTCCACTTGCAGTTTGTTTACCACTGAGTTCGAGTAGAACCCCAGCTGCTGCAGCTGCTCTGTTACCTTCTCAATGTAATGTGGGTGTGAGTGGCCGATGCTGATAACGGCATGACCGCCATAAAGGTCCAGATACTCCTGTCCTTTGTCATCCCAAACCTTACAACCCTTACCCTTTACGATGTTCACGTCAAAGAGCGGATACACGTCAAATAGTTTCATCTTTCCCTTGTTCTAATATAATCGGGTGCAAAATTACGGCAAAAAAATGACAAATCGTAACTTTCAAGGAAAGAAATTTACGTAATTAACTAAAATATTCTTTGAGAAAGCTATTGGGTGCTTCCAAATTAGGTTGAACCATCGATGTTTTTTACGCAAAAGACGTGAAGTAGTTTGTTCAATATGATGGCTCCCCATTTCAATTTAGCAGCGAACTACAGGACTTCAGACTATCAAATGGCTTCCTGTCCATTATGTTACAGCAAAAAGATGCAACTTTTTCTGCAACTTTATTCGTTAATTCGAAAATTCTTCGTATATTTGCCGTCAAAAATAAAGTTAATACGTTGTTGAACCCTTAAAATAATTAGTTGCCGATGACATAGATAAATAAGGAATGAACGCTACCGACCTAAATAATGAGACTCCGTCTCATGAGGTCACAAAGAGATTGTTATAACAAATTATTACTTATAGAATAGCGTTTCTGTTCGTACTTATTTTTAGATATTGAGCTTTTGCTCTTGTTCTCGCTATCTTGAATACCGCCATAATATTCGCCGCGAGAAAACAAGCAGTTCAAGAGTTCACGCTTAATGGGCGTGAACTGTTTGTGCTTGTTTCGCGGCAGGTCACTTGGCGGTAACCTAAGATAGCAATAAGCATCGAATGGTTCCGCCTTTTTTGTGAATTCAATCAAAAGAAATAAATTTTCCTAAGACTATGGTACTATTGAATAGAATGTTGTTTTTGTTGGTATTGCTCTGCTTTATTCCAAAACCGACGGTTGCGCAAAGCTCTTATAAGGTAAAGGCTCAAAAAGTCAATGTGAGAATTCAGCCCTCCACATCATCTCCCATTGCTGGGTCCGTGAGTAGGGGAACGATTATTGAAGTGAAGTCTATCAATAATGGGTGGGCATCATTCAAATATAATGGTAACATCCGCTATGTGAGTGTTTCTTATTTGGGCGCACCCGGATTTTTCCGTGGCACACCTCTCCGCCCATCCATAGCCACACAT
>CAMYZO010000091.1 GCA_947303855.1 uncultured Prevotellaceae bacterium | reverse complement strand
CCCTTTGACGAGGTCAGCGACTGGCACCTGCTGCTGTTCTCGCTCGTGGTGATGGCGGGACTGGCGCTCCTGCTTCACCGTTATGCCCGCCGCATGGACGAGCGCATCAGTCGCGAGCAGGCCGCCAAGGAGAACCGGATGCGCCGCGAGCTGACGCAGAACATTGCCCACGAACTGAAGACCCCCGTGGCCAGCATCCTCGGCTATACCGACACCATCCTCGACAATCCGCAGATGACGTCAGAAACACAACGGCAGTTCATTGAGCGCACCAATGCGCAGGCCCACCGGCTGACGGCCCTGCTGCAGGACATCTCGACGCTGAACCGCATGGACTACGCCGCCCACCAGCTGACGATGGAGCGTACCGACGTGTCGGCCATCGTCGGCGACATCGTTCAGGAGACCGTCATCGCCCTGAAGAAGCACCACATGACGCTCAACAACTGCCTGCCGCAGCATGTCGTCATCCAGGGCAATCCCTCGCTCATCTACAGTATCTTCCGCAATCTTGTCGACAATGCCATCAACTATGCCGGCGAGGGCACAACCATCGGCATCAGCGCAGAACAGACTGCCGACAGCTGGACGTTCCGCTTCAGCGACAATGGCATAGGCATCGCCCCGGAGCATCTTCCCCGCATCTTCGAGCGTTTTTACCGCATCGACAAGAGCCGCAGCCGCACCATTGGCGGCACAGGTCTCGGCCTTGCAATCGTGAAGAATGCCGTCATGCTGCATGGGGGCACCATCACCGTCCGGCTGGCAGAAAAGGGTGGGCTGGTATTTGAGTTCTCCCTAAAAAGAGGCTATGCATGACGTTGAAATCTACGCGCTGTAATTGTGGTCTATCACAACGCTGACGTTCGTGTCGGGCAGTACGGCCTTCAGATCCTCTTCGAGATGGCGCTTGAAGGCGGGCTCGTCGTGGACAGAGATGTCGGGTACCACATCGATAGAGACGCGGTTCTCACGTTCAAAATAGTAGAAGCCATGCACCTGCGTGATGTCGTCATGCCGTCCAAGCGTCTGCATCACGGCGTTTTGCAGCTCCGTGCGCTTGTTGGCACCCGTGGCAATGGCATATACCCCTACGGTCATGATGATGCCGTGGCGCTCGAACATCTGTTCAGAGATGCTGCGCGTCAGACCGTGTATTTCGAGGGCGTTCATCGTGTCATAGACATTCACGTGGAGTGAACCGATGAGCACGTCGGGGCCGTAGTTGTGGAGGATGATGTCGAACACCCCGTGAACGCCCTTGAAGTCGAGCACCTCTTTTTTGATGGCTTTCAGTAACTCCGGCGAGATGCGGCTGCCCAGCAGCTCGTTCACCGGCGAGGCCAGCATCTCGATGCCCGCCTTGATGATGACGAGCGAGATGAGCGCTCCCAGAATGCCGTCGAGCGATACATGCCACAGCAGCATGATGCCTGCCGCGACGAGTGTTGACAGCGTGATGACGGCGTCGAAGAGGGCGTCGGAACCTGATGCTATCAGCGCGTCGCTGCTCAGCTGTTCGCCCTTTTTCTTGACGTACCGGCCCAAGACGAGTTTCACCACGATGGCCACCGCGATGACGGTGAGTGTCACGGTGGTATATTCCGGCTCCGTGGGGTCGAAGATCTTCTTCACCGACTCTATGAGCGACGTGATGCCCGCAGAGAGCACAATGACGGCGATGATGATAGCGCTGAAGTACTCGATGCGTCCGAAGCCAAAGGGGTGCTCACGGTCGGCAGGACGCTGCGACAGCTTGGTGCCGATGATGGTGATAACGCTCGACAGGGCGTCGCTCAGGTTGTTGACGGCATCCATCACGATAGCCACGCTGCTGGCTAATATGCCCACCGCAGCCTTGAATGCTGCCAGCAGCACGTTGGCTGCGATACCGATGACGCTGGTGCGTATAATCTGCCCTGAGCGGTTTGTTTTTTCTTCCATTAGTAATATCTCAATTTTGTTTGTGTCTACTAAATCCATGTAAGTTTTCGCCATAAGCCCTCCAATGGTCCACGCTGATGGGTGCCAAACCAGATGCGGGCCAGACAGTACTGGGCGATGACCATGCCCAGTCCTACCAGCACGGCGTAGGTGGTGCCCAGCTTGTAATAGCAGGCCAGACCGTAGTCGCAGAAGATGAAGCATCCGATGATGGACTGTAGCAGATAGTTCGTCAGACTCATGCGGCCGAAGATGCACAGATGGTGGAGCACACGGCGCACGCCCTCGAAGGCATACCATGCCGAGACTACTGCCGAGACAATCATCAGGAGGATGATAAGATTATAGATGGGCCTGAGCCATATCTCAAGATGGCCAAAGTCTACGTAACTCAAGACGATGGTCAGGGTGGCGGATATGCCAAGTACGGTGTGCCAGACCTGCAGGTTCTCGTCCCTGTTATAGAACAGCCGCTGTCGCCCCAGTTGCATGCCGAGGATAAAAAGGCAGAGCAGCTGTGTCAGGCGTCCGCTAAACAAGTTGTATCTGAAATTCAGCTCAAAGCCGTAACGCAGATTCATAAGCGCATTCTCCCAGAACGTGCCGTGCTCATGCATGCTTATCACCTGATCGTAAATGTCAAACAGCCGGGAATGATCCAGCGTCGTGCCCGTCAGCAGCAGGAACAGCTCTACGGGCTGGATGGCCAGCAGACCGATGATGCCCCACACGGCCTTCGACGGCAGATAGCTGACGGGGATGAGCAGCAGGCCGTAGCACGCATAGAGCATCAGGATATCGCCGTCATAGAACGCCACATTGACAATGCCGAACATGAAGAGCAGGCACATGCGCCAGGCAAAGCGCCCCGCGAAGCTTTTCCCCTTCTGCTGCTGGTTGTCGTTCATGATAAAGAAGCTCAGGCCGAAGAGCATGGCAAAGATGCCATACATCTTGCCGGACAGCAGCCAGGCCATCACCTCACCCACCGTCTGGTCGCAGGGCAGGGTGTGGACGATGGCCTTCTTTGTGAAGATGTCGAAATGCTCCACAGCGTGGTACAGTATGATGCCTGCCACCGCGATTCCTCGCAGGGCATCGGCCACTTCGATGCGTGTGTTTGGTAATCCCATCCGTTTTTTTCAGACTCGCTAAGAGGGTTTGCGCCTGCAAAGTTACGAAGATTTTGGCGAATATCAGTTATAGTTTTCTCTACTTTTTTAAAATTTGATTGCTTTTTCATCCGTCATCCGTCGTCTGTCATGTTGTAAGAAACGTGACACACAGGGCCTGTCCCCCTGTGTCACGATTTAAATATGACATTTTTGCTTTTGGGGGCAGTCTGCTGTTGGTTAGTCTTCGTAGAAAAGAGTGTCAAGACGCATTGCAACATATAGAAAAGTAATAGAGACAAACTAAGCGGCGCAAAGCCGCTTTTTTTTGTACTTTTGCAGCCGAAAACCTAAAAACAGTGGAAGAACTGTTAAACAATCAATGAAAAGAATCAGCCTGATACTTCTGACCAGCCTTGTCGCAGCCTGCGTTGCGGCACAACCCAAATTCAGCCAGCCCCATGGACTCTATGAGGGCGGCACCCTCAGCGTGGCCATTACCGGTGATGCTGCTGCCAAGATTTTCTATACCATTGACGGGAGCACGCCGTCGCCACTCAGTTTGCCGTACACCAAGCCCCTGACTGTCAGCAGGAGCACCATTGTTAGAGCCGTTGAGCAGATTGGCGACTCGCTGTCGCCCGTTGGTACTGCCAGCTATATCTTTGTAGGCTCCGTGCTCAGTCAGCCCAATAACCCAGCCGGCTATCCGGCAGAGTGGGGCAGCTACACCGAGATTCAGGGAACGGCCATTGCCGACTACGAGATGGACCCGGAGATGACCGGCGATGCCACGCTGCGCCCGAAGATGATCGAGGGACTGAAGCAGTTGCCGATACTGAGTATCGTGTCGGACAAAGACAATTTCTTCAGCCATGAGAACGATGCCGAGAAGGGCGGCATCTATATCTTCACGGGTCCGCCGGTGGGCGATGCCACGGGGCATGGGTGGACAAGGCCCGTCAGCGTAGAACTGATAGGCGGTCTGCAGCAGCACGACCTCAGTACGACATGTGGCATCCGTCTGCACGGCGGCCACGGACGGCTGGCAGAGAAAAACCCCAAGCACTCGTTCCGTCTGGTGTTTAAGGAGAAGTATGGTCCGAAGACCCTGAAATATCCCCTTTACGGTGAAGACCAGCCTTCGAAGTTTGACCAGTTAGTGCTGCGCTGCCACTTCGGCAACGCCTGGCAGCACTGGAGTGAGGGCAACCGCGAAAAGGCACAGTACACCCGCGACGTGTGGATGCGCCGTATGCAGCGCCGCATAGGTCGCACAAGTGTTAACGCGCTCTATGTCAACCTTTTCCTTAATGGAATGTACTGGGGACTCTACAATATTGCCGAGCGCGTGGACGACCAGTTTGGCAAGGATCACCTTGGCGGTAAGAAAGAGGAGATAGACGTGGTAAAAATTGAGGAAGACGGCGGTAACCATATTGAGGCTGCCGAGGGTACGCTGGATGCCTGGGAGCAGATGACTGCTGCCGTGGCCGGTGCTGCCACTGCCGACGGCTACGCCAAGCTGGACTCGCTGCTTGACGTTGACAACTTCATTGACTATATGCTGATGAACCACTATGCCGGCAATACCGACTGGGACCATCATAACTGGTATGCCATCCGCCGTCATAACAGCGGCACGGAGGTCAGCACGGGCTTCCAGTTCCTCTGCTGGGACTCGGAGATTGTGTTTGAGAATGTCAACGAGAATAACCTGCGGAAGAATAACGGTGACAGGTTTCCCACAGGCATGTTCCAGAATTTGCTACGCAACCCCCAGTTTGCGAAGAAATACCAGCGCCGGGCCAAGGAACTGCTGGCCGACAACGGATTCCTTGGTGAGAAATCGGTGGTTGATCTGTGGGACAGCCTCTACCATACCATCGACAAGGCGCTCTACCTGGAGGCTGCCCGCTGGGGCGACCACCGTCGTGACGTGAGGCCCCAGGGCACGGTCTATGGAGGTAGCACGGGCTCGAACCGTGTGTTTACCGTGGACGATGCTTATATGACCGAGCGTAACAGGCTGCTCAGCACCTATTTCCCCTATCGCTCTGAGAAGGTGCTGAACAATATCCTGGCCCTTGTGCAGATAGACGACTTCGAGGCTCCCGAGGACTGGGTGCCTCTGACGGCTTCGATGTTCCACCAGTGGAACGCGACGGGGGCAGACGCACAGGTGGTGAACGAGAACCCCGGTGCTGAGCTGAACCTGAACGGCAGCGTGGGCGGCGGTGGTGTAGTGGCCGGCTTCAGCTCCGTCGGCTACAATCTCTTTGCCGATGTCAGCCAGTACGACAAACTCGTTATACGAGGTACGGGCAACCGCCTGCGTATCCTTGCCAACCGTCTGGTTGACCACGGTGAGTACAAGCAGATTGTGGCGTCGCTCAACAGCAGCGACCCCTATTGGGACGACGTGATGCAGGCTGTGGTCCTGCCGCTTGACGACTTCAAGACGATACCTACTAATACAGGGTCGCCGTCAAAGGAGACGTTCGTACACATCAACGCCCTCAAGGTGGAGAATGGCAACACTGTCAATATCAGCGGTCTCTGGCTTGTGCCGTCGCCCGTACCGTCGGCAGTAGGACGCATCAGCACTTCTGTCTCTGACGGTCTGTATTACAACCTTAACGGTCAGGTTGTGACGCATCCGACGAAGGGCATCTATATTCATAACGGTAAGAAAGTAATCATCAAGTAAAAAATGTATATGAAGAAACTGTTTCTGATACTGTCGTTAGCCGGTCTGCAAGCATCGTTGAGCCTGGCACAGAATCCCTACCTGCCGCTGTGGGAGCATCTCCCCGATGGTGAGCCACGCGTGTTTGAAGACCCTGACCAGCCCGGCAAGCTGCGGGCATATATCATAGGCTCGCACGACACCCATTATGACCGCTATTGTGGCAACGACGTGCGTATGTGGTCGGCACCGGTCGAAGATTTGTCGCAGTGGCGCGACGAAGGCCCCATCTTCACCTGGTTCGTTAATGGCCAGTGGGATACGATGTATGCCCCGGACCTGGTGGAGACCGTCGACCGTGCCACAGGAAAGAAAACCTACTGGCTCTATCCCCACTCGCGGGGCTGGCGCCGTGTGGGAACGGTCTGCAAGGGCGACCGTCCTACGGGACCTTTCACGCCGGTAAACCTGAGTGCCGACGGTACCCACTGCCTTGACGGCTCGCTCATAGACTTCGACCCCTCTGTGTTTATCGAGCCGGTGACGAATAAGAAAGATGCTGACTTCAAGACCGGCTACCGGGCATACGTCTTCTACGGATTCCAGCACTCGACGGCCTGTGAGCTTGACCCGCAGACCATGTACTCCAAGCGTCCGGGGACAGACCTTATAGACCCCTTTATTCCGGCCAGCAGTCATGACGGCAAGTTGCTCGACAAGGAAGGTTCAGTGTATAAGGCACTCTATAAGGGCCAGAACCCGCTCGACTTCAACTTCTTTGAGGCAAGCAGTATCAGACAGGTAGGCAACAAGTATGTCATGGTGTTCAGTGGCTATAGCGGTAAGGAATATGGACTGGGCAACACCAACAGCGCCCTGCGATATGCCTATGGAGATACACCGCTGGGACCGTGGCGCAGCGGCGGCGTGCTGGTGGACTCGCGGGGCGTGGTGCTCGGAGAAGACGGCACACATCTGATAACCACGAATGCAGGGCACAACACCCACGGCTCGCTGCAGGAAATCAACGGACAGTGGTATGTGTTCTATCACCGTCCGCCCCGTGGATTCGGTAATGCGCGTCAGGCAATGGTGGCTCCAGTGAAGATAGAATGGGACAAGAAACCCGTTGCGAAGGGCGGTCAGGTGCGTATCACAGGATACGACCCTTATACTAAGGATAATACATGGACTGCCAAGGCCAGCGACGGTACAGCCTATACCGGTGCTGAGGTAACTAGCGAGGGCTTCCAGATCTTCGGTCTGCCTCCCTACAACTATTATTCTGCAGGCATTGCCTGCTTCATGGCCGGTCCGAATGCTAACAACTGGATGCAGGACAACCATGACGTGTGGCGTAACTCCATGGATCTTGCTGGTGTACAGAACGGTGGCATCATAGGCTTCAAGTATTTTGGTTTTGGCGGCTTGTCCCAGGATGCGAAAGGCGTAAAAGCCTTTGAGGGCATCAAGAAGGGTGACGGCGCAAAACTCTGTCTCAACCTGACATCAAGCGGCAAAGGGGCCTTTAAGATTCGCGTCGTTCTGGATGATCCCTGGAAGGGTGAGGAGGTCGGCTGCTTTGATATTCCCGACAATGCATCTACGGAGGCACAGACGGTTTCCATCGCGGTGCCGGCTCTGGAGGGCCTGGCTGGCAAGCATGCCCTCTACCTGGTGGCAGAAGGTCCTGCCGTGGAACAGCCCGACCAGGCACAGGGAGGACAGCAGAGAGGGCCGCGCCCGCAACGTCCGCAGCGCCCGCAGGGACTCTTTGACCTTCATGGCATAGGCTTTGCCAAGAAGGATGCCAGTGTCCAGCCTGCCTTGGTGCCGCAGATTGTCATTACTGCCGACGGGCAGAATCTGAACATCCCTGCGACCCCGCTCATGACCTCGAACCAGAACGGCTATACCGAGACCAACCACTATCAGCTGTATGCCCCACTGAAGGCTGACACGAAACTTCAGGCCGTTTGCAAGAATGCGCCTGGTGATGTCAGTCTTGAAGTCAGTCCTGTCGTTGAGGGACGTGCCACGGTGAAGGCAACCTACAAGGGACTGACAAAGATATTCCTCATCAACTAAGTAACTCGTGGTTCAATGAAAAGAGTAATCATATCGGCACTCTTGTGCAGCACAACGATGGGCGGACTGCTCCAAGCCGCCACAAAGACAGCCAGCCTGACGCTCAATGCCTCGATAAAGTACCAGTATATTGACGGATTTGGTGGAACGGCCATGACCCCTGACTGGCGTGATGCCTACACCCAGCAGAAGGTGAATCTGCTGTGGGGTAGGGGAGACGGACAGGTGGGACTGAACATCATGCGCCTGCGTATCAATCCTAATGAGAGCGGATGGGGTGAGTATGGCAACCCGGTGAAGTGGGCACGACAGGTGAACCCCTCGCTGCAGGTGTTTGCCACGCCCTGGACACCCCCCAAGAAATATAAGACGCAGAACACCAATAAGTATCAGAACGACTTCGGAACGTGGGTGTGGCCCCTCGTGGAACACTCATGGGGCGGCGAGGGCTCGAATGGCGGTGCCATCAACCCTGACTGCTACGACGACTTTGCCGACTTCCTGGAACGCTACCGTCAGACCATGGAGCAGAAGGGCTGTCCCATTGACATCATCTCCATCCAGAACGAGAGCGACTATACGCCGACGGCCATCGACAACGGTGTGGAACATGCCAGCTACGAGAGTTGTATCTACTCGCCCAAGGAGATGGCAGCCATGTGCAAGGCCCTGCGCCAGAAGCTTGACCCGAAGTGCAAGGTCATGGGGCCTGAGTGCTTTGGCTGGGGACAGCACAACTATAACAATAAGCTGGTGACCATCCCCGATGCCGTCAACAACATCGACATTTGGGGAAACCACCTGTATGGCACTAACGACTGGTCGTTTGTGAGGAGTGTGACCTCCAAGACCGGCAAGCACATGTGGGAAACGGAGTTCCTGCTCGACTATAACGATGAGAACGCTCCTGACTACAAGGGCGAGTTCAAGCCCGAGTATAAGATGATTGAGAGCATCGAACAGGCCATGAAGGCTGGTTACAGTGCCTACGTCTATTACTCCATGTTCACCCATTTCTTTGCCTCCAACCACGGCGGCAGTGCCACCCAGCTGTGGAAGCGGGCCTGGGTGTTCAGCCACTACGCCAAGTATGCGACGGGCAAGACACGTATCTATTCGTCGCTCGCCAATGGGAATAATATTCTGAAGGGTGGTTCGGCTTACATCAGCCAGTCGGGCGATACGGTCTGTGTGATGCTGCTTAATACGTCGGCCACCGATACCTACAATGTCACCGTCAGCCTGCCCTTCGTGCCGCAGAACATAACTCAGGTAGCCACTGGCGATGCTGCCAGCGCGCTGCGCATGGATGTTACTGCGAAGTATGCCAACGGCACACAGAAACCTGTGGTGACCCTCCTGCCCGGCATCTTCTATACCTTCCAGTTTGTGCGCGAGGTGCCAGAGAATGCACCTGAAATACTCGCCTCGTCGGTGAAGCAGGCAGGCTATGCCAACCCCCTGTCGGCCAACTGGTTCATGGCCGACCCAACGGCAGTGGAATACAACGGACGACTCTATGTCTACGGCACCAACGACCAGCAGGAATATCTGTACAACATGGGCCTGCAGAACAACAGCTATGCGCACATCACGCAGTTGGTCTGCATGTCGACGGAAGATATGGTGAACTGGACCATGCACGACGTGATTGACGTGAAGGCGGCTGCCCCCTGGATAGGGGCTTCATGGGCTCCCAGTATCGTGAGCCGCGAGGAGAGCGACGGCAAGACCCACTTCTATCTCTATTTCACCAATGGCGCAGCGGGTATTGGCGTGCTGACGTCTACGTCGCCCACAGGCCCCTGGACAGACCCATTGGGACATGCCCTGATTGACGGTAACACGCCGGGGCTGGGCAAAATCTCGAACATTATCGACCCGGGCGTCGGCATCAAGAATGACGGCAGTGAAGCTTACCTGACCTTCGGAGGCGGCGACGTCACTGGTACGGAACTGCAGCCGGGCAATGCCCGCATCGTCCGTCTGGGCAGCGACATGATCAGTCTGGGCAGCGACATTAAGATGCTGTCGGCACCCTGCCACTTCGAGGCCAACGAGCTGAACTATATCAACGGCAAGTGGGTGTTCTCCTACTGCACCCGCTGGAATATTGCTTCTGACTGGTCTTCCTATAGTAAAGCGAAGACTCCGGGGGCTGCCTCCATGGCTTATATGATGACAACAGATCCACTGGCCGATGACTGGACTTACAGAGGCACCTTCATGCCTAACCCCGGCACACTGGGCTATCCCTACGGCAACAACCACACTCATCTGCAGAAGTTCGGCACGAAGTGGTACTTGCTCTATCACACCCAGTGGCTAGAGCAGCAGAAGGGGCTTAGCGGCGGCTACCGCAATTTGCAGATCAGCCCTGTTACCATGAACCTGTACACGCTCGCTATTTCCACTCAGACGGCGCAGACGGCTACCGTTGAAGGAGCCAACATTGCGCAGCTGACGAAAGTCAATCCCTACCATCAGCAGGCGGGCAGCATGGCTGCCGTGGCTACCGACAACTGGTGGATGGTGCGTGGCGTCGACTTTGCTGCCGCCGACGGACCTGCCCGCAGCCTGCTGCTTACCGTCAGGGGCAGCGGAGTCCTGGAAGTGCGCCCCGGCTTGCTGACGGCATCGCCCATAGCAACGGCAGTCTATGGCTCTGCCGATGGTGTGCAGACGGTTGCTGTACCGCTGACCAATGAGCAGGCTGCGCTCTGCCCCTATCTGTATTTCGTCAAGACGGTTGGCAGCAGTGCCGAGGTGCTGTCGTGGCAGTTCAGCAAGCTCTCTGCCAGCGAACTGACCGCCATCCGTGATGTACGTAGCGAGGAAAAGGGTGACGGTGCTACCTACGACCTTCAGGGCCGTCGCGTCAACAGTCAGCGTGCCAAGGGCCTCGTCGTCAGGAATGGAAAGAAAGTTGTAAACAAATAAACCGCTAACGAGTATGCTGAGACGATTTCTTCTTATAGCAGTCGCAGCACTGCAGTGCTGTCTTGCGAATGGGGCGGAGAACTTCATCACCCTGAAGCCGCAAGACGGTGCCCTGCCCGTCAAGGGAGCTGTCATCGCCTATAGCGAAAACGACTACGATGCCGTGAAAATTGCCATTGGCAGCCTGCGCCATGACCTTGCCGCTGTCTTTGGCACTGACCCCGCCGTGACTACCGCCGGCACCGGCGCAGAGCGGTCTATTGTCATAGGTACGGTAGGCAGAAACCCCGCTATTGACCGGCTGAAACTGAAAGACCTGCAAGGCCGTCGCGAGAAGTTCGTGATTACCACCGTCGGCAACCAGATTGTCATTGCCGGCAGCGACCGTCGCGGCACCGTCTATGGCATCTACGAACTGAGCCGGCAGTTAGGGGTGTCGCCCTGGTACTGGTGGGCTGATGCTCCTGTTGAGAAGCTGGAGGAGGCTTACGTGAGAGCGGGTGTGTACACCGACGGCGAGCCTGCCGTGGAGTTTCGCGGTCTGTTTCTGAACGACGAGGCTCCCTGCCTCACAGGATGGGTGAAGAACACCTTCGGCACCGGCTATGGCGACCGCCGGTTCTATGAGAAGGTGTTTGAACTCATCCTGCGCCTGCGGGGCAACATGCTGTGGCCGGCCATGTGGAGCTGGGCTTTCTACAGCGACGACCCGGAGAACGGACGGCTGGCCGACCGCATGGGTGTCATCATGGGCACCAGCCATCATGAGCCCATGGCCCGTAATCATCAGGAGTATGCCCGCAACCGCAAGATGTGGGGGGCATGGAACTACCAGACCAACCAGAAGAACCTGGACCGCTTCTTCCGTGAGGGTATTGAGCGCATCAAGGATACTGAGGACATGGTGACCATCGGCATGCGCGGCGACGGCGACGAGGCTATGAGTGAGGATGCCGACACCCGGCTGCTGCAGCGCATTGTGGAGAACCAGCGGAAGATAATCAGGGAGGTGACCAAGCGTCCCGCCTCGAAGACCACGCAGGTGTGGGCACTCTATAAGGAGGTGCTCGACTATTACGACAAGGGCATGCGCGTGCCCGACGACGTCATCATGCTGCTCTGCGACGACAACTGGGGCAACATACGCCGGGTGCCTGTCGCAGAGCGCGAACGCCGGCATCCCGGTGGCTGGGGCATCTACTACCATGTTGACTATGTGGGGGCACCCCGTAATTCGAAATTCATCAACGTCACGCAGACGCAGCAGATGTTTGAGCAGCTCTCGCTGGCCTTTGACTATGGTATACAGCGTATGTGGATACTTAATGTGGGCGACCTGAAACCCATGGAATATCCTATACAGCTGTTCCTTGACATGGCATGGAACCCCAAAGCCTATACGCAGCAGACCGTTACAGAACACACCCGCAGCTTCTTCTGTTCCGTTCTCGGCGATGCTGTCGGCACTGAGGCCGCCTCTGTCTATAACCGGAACTGTAAGTTCATGGCCCGCGTCACACCCGAGATGCTCGATGCCAAGACTTACAATGTGGAGACGGGAGAGTGGCGCCGCGTGGCCGATGATTACCAGCGGTTAGAGGCCCGTGCCCTCCGGCTCCTTGAAGACGTGCCTGCTGAGGCCCGTGACTTCTATCGCCAGCTGGTGCTCTTCCCCGTGCAGGTCATGGCCAACCTGTATGACATGTACTATGCGCAGGCCATGAACCACTACCTCTCGAAAAAGAACAATCCCGACGCCAACGAATGGGCTGGCAGGGTGGCTGCCTGCTTCCTCCGCGACTCGTTGCTCTGCCATAATTATAATAAGGTGATGAGTGGCGGCAAGTGGAACGGGTTCATGACGCAGAAGCACATCGGCTATACGTCGTGGAACGATAACTTCAAGGCCGACAAACTGCCGTCTACTGCTACCGTGACAGAAAAGAAACCCTGGGGCTATACGTTTACGCCGGCCAATGGCTATGTGGCCATGGAGGCGGAGCACTGCTACAGCGCCACGGCTGACGAAGGCACCCGGTGGAGCGTCTATCCTGACTATGGCCGCACACGCAGCGCCGTGGCCCTGACACCTTACACCAAGCCGACGGGTAATGCGTCGCTCACCTACCGCTTCGCGCTGCCCAGCGGCATTACAGGCGTTAAGGTGCATGTGGTGGTGAAGTCAACTCTTGACTTCCTCAATGTCGGGGGCCATGAGTACACGGTGAGTCTGGACGGCAGCGAGCCACAGGTGGTCAACATGAACAAAACGCTTGTCGACCGCCAGCCTTATATGTACTCCGAGTTCTATCCTACGGTAGCCCGACGGGTCATCGAGAAGGTCGTGGAAATGCCTGTCAGCAAGGACGGAATGCACGAGCTGACCATACATCCCTGCCACCCCGGCATCGTCTTCGAGAAGATAGTTGTCGACTTCGGTGGCTACAGGCGTTCCTACCTTTTTATGGACGAGTCGGAAGTCACTCGTGACTAACTGAAAAATGGTTATCAAAAAAACTGTTAATACTGCTTTTGAATAAAGAAAAATGTGTATCTTTGCACTCGTTATAAACTAAACATTACTTTATAGTTATAGAAAATGAAAAACGTACCTGAAATGAAAATCGGAATCGTTGCGGTGAGCCGCGACTGTTTCCCCGAATCGTTAGCTGTTAACCGCCGCAAGGCCCTGGTAAAGGCTTATGTAGAGAAATACGGCGATGCCGACATCTATGAGTGTCCCATCTGCATTGTTGAGAGCGAGATCCATGCCCAGCAGGCCCTTGAGGATGTGCAGAAGGCTGGCTGTAACGCCCTCGTGGTCTATCTTGGCAACTTCGGTCCCGAAATCTCCGAGACCATGATTGCACAGTGGTTCCAGGGACCCACCATGTTCTGCGCTGCTGCTGAGGAGACCCAGAACGACCTCATCGATGGTCGCGGCGATGCCTACTGCGGCATGCTGAACGCCAGCCACGCCCTGTCTCTGCGCAAGACCCGCGCCTACATCCCCGAAGAGCCCGTCGGCGACGCTGCTCACTGCGCTGACCTCATCCACGACTTCCAGCCCATTGCCCGTGCCATCGTCGGTCTGCAGAACCTGAAGATTATCAGCTTCGGCCCCCGTCCCAACAACTTCCTGGCTTGCAACGCTCCCATCCGTGCCCTCTATGACCTGGGCGTGGAGATTGAGGAGAACTCTGAGCTCGACCTGCTTGAGGCCTTCCAGAAGCATGCCGGCGATCCGCGCATCGACGACGTGGTGAAGGATATGGCTCAGGAGCTGGGTGCCGGCAACAAGATTCCTTCCGTGCTGCCGAAGCTGGCTCAGTATGAACTGACACTCACCGACTGGATTGAGGCTCACAAGGGCAGCCGCAAGTATGTGGCTATGGCCAACAAGTGCTGGCCTGCCTTCCAGACCATGTTCGGCTTCGTGCCCTGCTACGTCAACAGCCGTCTCACCGGCCGTGGCATTCCCGTGGCTTGCGAGGTAGACATCTACGGTGCCCTGTCAGAGTTCATCGGCACTTGCATCACACAGGATGCCGTCACGCTGCTCGACATCAACAACTCTGTGCCTCAGGATATGTACGAGGAGAGCATCAAGGGCAAGCAGTTCGAGTGCGACACCTACACCGACAAGGAAATCTTCATGGGCTTCCACTGTGGCAACACCGCCTCTTCGAAGGTTTGCAGCTGCCAGATGTGCTTCCAGCGCATCATGGCCCGCGCCCTGCCTGTAGAGGTGACCAACGGTACGCTGGAGGGCGACCTGAAGCCTGGCAAGGCTACCGTCTACCGTCTGCAGTCTACTGCCGACACCAAGCTGCGTGCCTACATTGCCCAGGGTGAGATTCTGCCCGTGGCTACCCGCTCGTTCGGTTC
>CAMYZO010000090.1 GCA_947303855.1 uncultured Prevotellaceae bacterium | reverse complement strand
ACGTGCCCCAGGAGAACGGTCCGTGGTTCTTCACCAGCACAGCGGGCGTGTGGTCGGGATTGATCTTGCGGATGTTCAGGATCTCGTCGACGATGACGTTGCCCGTCTCCAGTTCATACTGTCCCTTCACCTCAGCCTCGGTCATGTCGCGCGTACAAGGGATATCCTTGTAGAAGTAGTCGGCATGGGTGGTGCCGATGTTGGGGATGTCACGACCGGCCTGGGCAAAGGCCGTGGCATAGGTGGAGTGGGTGTGGACCACGCCCTGGATGTTGGGGAAGGCACGGTACAGCACCAGATGCGTGGGGGTGTCTGACGACGGGTTGAGGTCGCCCTCGACTACCTGGCCTGTCTGGAGGTCGACGACCACCATGTCGGAGGCTTTCATGGCATCGTAGCTGACGCCCGACGGTTTGATAACTACCAGACCTTTCTCACGGTCGATGCCTGAGACGTTGCCCCAGGTGAAGATGACCAGACCCTGTTTGACAAGGTCGAGGTTGGCCTTGAAAACTTTTTCCTTGAGTTCTTCTAACATAGCTATTATAGTTTAAAGGTTTGTTCTTCCTGATAGTGATGCTGATTAAAACGATAAAGGTATGCACCGCGTTTGGAACTGGTCTTGTCGATGAGTTCGGTCTTCTCAATGTAGCTGAACTCCTTGACACGCTTACGGAAGTTGCGCTTGTCGAGTTCGGTATCGAGGATGGTCTCATACAGACGCTGAAGTTGCGTGAGCGTGAAAAGCGGGGGCAACAGGCGGAAGGCGACAGGCTCGGTGGAGATTTTCTGCTTCATGAGTTTCAGGGCCTTCTGCACCATGATGTTGTGGTCGGAGAAAAGCATGGGGATGGCGTTGACGCTGACCCACTCCAGACCATACTGGCGGCGGAGGTTGTCGTCGTAGTCCTTGGTGTTGATAAGGACGTAGTAGGCTACAGACACCACTCGCTCGCCAGGGTCGCGGTCGACCTTTCCGAAGGCACCTACCTGACGCATGTAGAGGGTCTTCAGTCCCGTGAGTTCGTAGAGCACACGGTTGGCGGCATCGTTCACGTCCTCGTTGGCGGCGACGAAGCCTCCATAGAGGCTCCATTCGCCGCGTCCCGGGTCGATCTTACGACGGCCGATGAGAATCTTCAGTTTACCCTCGTCGAAGCCGAAGATGATACAGTCGACTGCTACCAGTACCTTTGCGTAGTCTTTATAGAATGCCATTGTTTACCAGAAGTAAGCATAGAAACAAGCACAGAGGCCGATGACCAGAAGGGTGCCTACGATATCCCAGACACCCCAGCTTTCACGGATGCTCTTCTTGAAGTCGGCAGAGAAGGTGATGGCATCGACCTGAGCCTTTGAGGGGGCAGGGGTGAAGCAGCTCACCACCACCATCAGGCAGATGATGAACACCAGCAGCCAGCACTCGAAAACGAGCCAGTTGGTCTGCCAGAACCAGGTGGTGTTCTCCCAGAAGGCACCGTCCATCGTGGCCTTGCCCGTATCGGTGATGACGTTAGTCACCAGACGGATCATACCCACGACGAAGCCACCGATAAGACCCCATTCACCAGCCTTCGGCGTAATCTTCTTCGAGAAGATACCCAGGGTGAACACAGCCACCATGGCAGGAGCCAGCAGCGACTGGATGCCCTGCAGGTAGCTGTAGAGAGAGCCGAGTGACATCATGACGGGCATCCATGCCAGACCGAGCAGCACGACGACGACGGTTGCGGTACGGCCAACGAACACGTAGTGAGCCTCGCTCTTGCCTTTCTTCATGGGCTTGTAGAAGTCCTCGGTGAACAGTGTGGCACAGCTGTTGAAGAAGGCTGCCAGAGAAGCTACCAGGGCGCAGACAAAGCCGATGGTGACGATACCCTTGATACCGGCGGGCAGGATGTTCTTCACCATCAGGGCGAAGGCAGCGTCGGTGTCTTCCATCACGAAACCGTTGATCTCAGGATGCTGGGCCAGGGCGGCGGCAATCATGCCAGGGATGAGGAACATGAAGCAGGGGAGGATCTTGAAGAAACCGGCAGCGATGGTACCACGACGGGCGCGGGCCATCACGGCGGCGTTATCCTCGCCAGGCACCTGACCGAGTACACGCTGAACGATGTGCTGGTCGGTACACCAGTACCAGAAACCGATGATACATGCACCGAGGAACACCACGTAGCCCGGATACTCAGCATACATGGGGTCGCCCGGATCAGTATGGAACATGTGGTTGATGCCGTAGCCGTCGTGCATCTGGCGGGCGGTGTCCATCATCATGGCCCAACCGCCGGTGATGCTTCCGCCACCCAGTGTTGCCAGGCCGAGGAACAGCACAAGGAACGAGCCTATAATAAGAATAGGTGTCTGTATGGTGGACAGCGTCATCACACCCTTCATGCCACCGAAGACGGTGAACACGGCCGTGACAGCAATCAGACCGATGGCACCCACCCAGAAGTTCAGACCAAGCAGATACTCAAAGAAGATACCGCCCGTAAAGGCCGTCACGCTGACCTTTGTCAGCACGTAGGCTACCAGCGTGATGATAGACAGCCAGGAGCCGGTGCGCTGGGTGTAGCGGAACTTCAGGAAGTCGGGCATGGTGATAATCTTACCCATCTTGGTGATGAGCAGCTGATAGAAGGGAACGAACAGCCAGCCGAGGATGAGGATCATCCAGCCCTGCATCTCCCAGTGGGCCATACCAACACCATCCTTGGCACCTGTACCGGCCAGACCTACAAGGTGCTCAGAACCGATGTTGGCGGCAAAGATAGCCATACCGATAACATACCAAGGCTCTCCCTTACCAAAGAGGTAAGCCGACGAGTCTTCGCCCTGCTGGGCTTTCTTGTCTTTCCAGATAGCATACCATACGGCTGCCACCACTCCTAACAGGCCCACGGCGAGAATCGTCCAGTCGAGCCAAATAAATTCATGTGAACTCCAGTTCATAATGTTGATTTACTATTTAACTATTTACGATTTTCAATTTATTTCTCGATTCATCTATTTGACTATTTTCTGTTCTTCCACATGGCAGTCATATCCTCCAGCGTCTTACCCTTGGTCTCGGGAACGAGCTTCCAGACGAAGAGGGCGGCTATGATACAGATGATGCCGTAGAGACCGTAGGTGAACCAGTGGCCGAAGTCGTCGCCTTCAGTCAGGTGCATGTTGAACATAGGTACAAACGATGAACTGACGATGAAGTTGCTGATCCACTGGAAGGCCACGGCGATAGCCACAGCACCGCCACGGATGGTGTTGGGGAAGATCTCGGCGATGAGCACCCAGCAGATGGGGCCCCACGAGAACATGAACGAGGCGGAGTAGAGCAGCAGCGAGGCGGCTGTCAGCAGGGCCAGGCTCTCGTTACCGAAGGTCAGGGCCACGCCGAAGGCACCCAGGGCCATGCCCAGCGAACCGTAGATGAGCAGCGGCTTGCGGCCCCACTTCTCGACGGTGAACACAGCCACGAGGGTGAACGAGATGTTGATGATACCCATGAAGACGGTCAGCATCATCGGGTCGTCCATGCCCATATCGCCGAAGATGCGCGGGGCGTAGTAGAGCACGGCGTTGATGCCCACAGCCTGCTGGAACACGCTGAGCATGATACCCACGAAGATGCAGAGGGCGCCGTAGGTCATCAGCTTCTCGGTCTTCACCACCATGGTGTCCTTGATGTCCTGAAGAATCTGACGGGCTTTCAGCGAGCCGTTGATCTTAGCCAGGATGGTCTCAGCCTTCTGGTCCTGTCCGATAGACACCAGATAGCGCGGCGTCTCGGGCACAAAGCATATAAGCAGGGCGAAGAGTCCGGCGGGGACGGCCTCGCTACCAAACATATAGCGCCAGCCGGTGGTTACCGTCCATTGTGCGGCGGGGTTGATGGCGGCAAGGCCCTTGCCCATCTCCTCAACGAGCGGCTGGATATGGTCGCCCAGGATGAAGAAGTTGACGAAGTAGACCACCAGCTGTCCGAAGATGATGGCAAACTGGTTCCAGCTGACGAGCATACCTCTTATATTAGAGGGGGCCACCTCGCCGATATACATGGGACAGATGGCTGAGGCCAGGCCCACGCCGATACCGCCGATGACGCGGTAGATGTTGAACATGATGAGCAGCGAGTAGGTGGGTGTGCCGTGCTCGAAGAACAGGAACTCTGGCTCCATGCTGCCCAGGGCTGAGATAAAGAACAGCAGGCCGGCAATAATCAGCGACTTCTTACGGCCGAGGTTCGTAGCCAGAAATCCGGACAGGGCCGAACCGATGATACAGCCGATGAGGGCGCTGGCTGAGGTAAAACCGTGCCAGCCGTCGGTATAGGCAAAGTCCTTGGCCTCCATGAAGAAGGCCTGTAATCCCTTTTCTGCACCAGAGATGACGGCGGTGTCGTAACCGAAGAGCAGACCTCCCAGTACGGCCACCATCACGATACTTATCAGATAGCCTTTGCTACCATTTGAGCCCCCTAAGTTAGGGGGTTGGGGGTCTGAACCAGCGCTTCTGTTTATTATTTTATCTTCCATTTTTTTAATCATTATTATTAGAACAGGGGATGAGAAATCTGTTTGTTCAGACCCCCATCCCCCTAACTTAGGGGGCTAATATTACTTCACAGAGAACTTATAGGCAGCGTGGCTGTAGTAGGGCTTCTCAGGCGTGACCACGGGACTGGCCCATTCAGGATGGTTGGGCGAGTCGGGGAACTTCTGACTCTCCAGGCAGACGCTGACATGCTGGGGATACTTCTTGCCGAGTTTGCGCACGACATTCTCCTCGCCGCCGACACCCTGGAAGTTGCCGCTGTAGACCTGCACACCGGGCTCGTTGGTGTACATCTCCATGAAGATGCCCGTCTTCGGACTATAGAGCGAGGCACACACCTGCGTGTCGTCGCCAACACCGTCCTTGTAGGTGTTCAGGCACCAGTTATGGTCGTAGCCGTGGGCGTTCTTCGTCTGGCTGTACTCCGACTTGATGCTGTCGCCAACGGCATGGGGTGTACGGAAGTCCATGGGTGTGCCCTCCACAGGCAGAATCTTTCCAGTGGGCATGTAACTGAAGTCGGCCTCGGTGAAGTTGTCGGCGTTGACATAGAGCACCTGGTCGTAGGCAGCCTGCTCCAGATCGCCGCTCAGGTTATAGTAGTTGTGATTGGTCTGGTTGATGATGGTGGGCTTGTCGGTGGTAGCCTCCCACACGATGTCGAGGGTGTTGTCGGCCGTCACCTTATAGGTTGTGGTAGCCACCACGTTGCCGGGGAAGCCGTTCTCGCCGTCGGCAGCCTTGATTTGGAGTTTGATGAGCGAGTCGTTGGACTCTATGACCTCATAAACCTGGTTCATCCATCCTGTGGCACCACCGCCGTGCAGACAATGGATGCGGGTGTCGCCCTCATGGGGGTCGTTCTGGCGCAACTGGTACGTTGTGCCGTCAAGTGTGAACTTGCCGTCGCAGATGCGGTTGGCATAGCGGCCTACGCTGGAGCCGTAGTCGGTGGGGGTGTTCAGCGTGTCGGCATACTGCTGGATGTTGTCGAAGCCCAGTACCACGTCAGTAGGTTTACCATCCTTGTCGGGAACGACGAGCGACACCACACGACCGCCGTAGTTGGTGATGCACACCTCCATGCCTGAAGCGTTCTTCAGCGTGTAGAGCTTGACGGGTTTTTCCTGGATAGTGGTGTCAAACTTGGCAGGGTCGAGACCCGAGACCGTGAGTTGCGGGGCCTGCTGGCCACCGGCGCATGAGGACAGCATTGCCACGGCAATACCTATTCCCCAAATGCTTTCTTTCAGGTTTTTCATTGTAACTGGTTTTTAGCTTGAATGATTAATGTTTCAAATTTGGGTGTAAATTTACAACATTATTTTGAAACAGCCATAAAAAAAACAAAAAAAAAAGCGGTAGAGTGTTATTTTTACACTCTACCGCCGTATTTTAACGCTTTTTAATTGTCAATTGTGAATTCTTAATTGTGAATTGTCAATTGTGAATTGTCAATTGTGAATTGTCAATTGTGAATTAAAATTTACTCTCCTTTTTCCATCTGAGCCTTCAGGTTGGCCAGCACGTCGAGATCTCCGAGCGTGGTGCTTGCAGCCACATTCTCAATCTTCGGGGTGTCGTCCTTCTTAGCGGCACGGGGAGCCTTCTTGGCGGCCTTCTTCTCGTCGCGAGCGGCATCCTCATAGGTGCGACTGTGGCTCAGGATGATGCGCTTAGAATCCTTATTGAACTCAATGACCTTGAAGGGCAGTTCCTCGCCCTGCTGAGCCTGAGTACCATCCTGCTTGACGAGGTGCTTGGGAGTAGCGAAACCTTCGACGTTCTCGTCGAGGGCCACGACGGCACCCTTCTCCAGCAGTTCGGTAATCTTACCGGTGTGGACAGAGCCAACGGTGTAAGTACCCTCGAAGACATCCCAGGGATTCTCCTCCAGCTGCTTGTGGCCAAGGCTGAGACGACGGTTCTCCTTGTCGATGTCGAGCACGAGCACCTCGATGGGAGCGCCCACCTGCGTGAACTCTGAGGGGTGCTTCACCTTCTTAGTCCAGCTGAGGTCGCTGATGTGGATCAGGCCGTCAACACCCTCCTCCAGTTCCACGAACACACCGAAATTGGTGAAGTTGCGGACCTTGGCGTTGTGCTTAGAGCCAACAGGATACTTGCTCTCGATAGCCTCCCAGGGATCTTCCTTCAGCTGCTTGATGCCGAGAGACATCTTACGCTCGTCGCGGTCGAGGGTCAGGATGACAGCCTCAATCTCGTCGCCAACCTTCAGGAACTCCTGAGCGCTGCGCAGGTGCTGGCTCCACGACATCTCGCTGACGTGGATAAGACCTTCGACGCCGGGCTGGATTTCAACGAATGCACCGTAGTCGGCAATAACGACAACCTTACCCTTGACGTGGTCGCCAACCTTGAGGTCAGCGTCAAGAGCATCCCAGGGATGCGGGGTGAGCTGCTTCAGACCCAGGGCGATGCGCTTCTTCTCGTCGTCGAAGTCGAGGATAACGACATTGATCTTCTGGTCGAGCTCGACAACCTTCTTCGGGTCGTCGACACGGCCCCAGCTGAGGTCGGTGATGTGGATGAGTCCGTCGACACCTCCCAGATCGACGAAGACGCCGTAAGAGGTGATGTTCTTGACAGTACCCTCCAGGATCTGACCTTTCTCCAGCTTCGAGATAATCTCCTTCTTCTGCTGCTCCAGTTCGGCCTCGATGAGAGCCTTGTGAGAGACGACCACATTGCGGAACTCCTGGTTGATTTTCACAATCTTGAACTCCATGGTCTTGCCCACGAACTGGTCGTAGTCGCGTATGGGGTGAACGTCAATCTGTGATCCGGGCAGGAAGGCCTCGATGCCGAACACGTCGACAATCATGCCACCCTTGGTACGGCACTTGATAAAGCCCTGTACAATCTCCTCGGCGTCGAGAGCGGCGTTGACACGGTCCCAAGCCTTGCTCAGGCGAGCCTTCTTGTGCGACAGAAGGAGCTGGCCCTTCTTGTCCTCAGCACTCTCTACATACACCTCGACGGTGTCGCCAATCTTCAGGTCGGGATTGTAGCGGAACTCGCTGGCGGGGATGATACCATCGCTCTTGTAACCGATGTTCACCACCACTTCCTTCTTGTCGACGGAGATTACCTTACCGTCAACCACCTGGTGGTCGGCCACTTTGTTAAGGGTTTCATTGTAGGCCTTATCAAGCTCTTCCTTGCTGACATTGGCCACGCTGCCATTCTCGAACTCGTCCCAATTGAAATCGTCGAGCGGCTTGACGTTCTTTGTTAATTCTGACATAAATTGAATGTTTTGTTTAAGAATTAATACAGTTAGACATTATGTTAATTGTTGCTTTTTTGAAAAGCGGCTGCAAAGTTACTGATTTTCAATAAAAAAACGGCAGTAGCCTTGGTGAAAGGCACTGCCATTTATGTTTTTTTAACTTATCAGCCGTTCATCGACAAGAGGAACTCCTCGTTAGACCGGCTTTGGATGAGTCGGTCGCGGATGGTGTTCATGGCTTCAATGGGGTTCATCTCGGCTATGAACTTGCGGGCTATCCACATGCGGTTCAGCGTGGTGGGGTCTTGCAGCAGGTCGTCGCGGCGCGTTGACGACTGCACCAGGTCGATGGCCGGGAAGATGCGCTTGTTGCTGAGGGCGCGGTTCAGCTGAATCTCAGAGTTGCCGGTGCCCTTGAACTCCTCAAAGATAACCTCGTCCATCTTGGAGCCGGTGTCCACCAGGGCGGTGGCGATAATGGTCAGCGAGCCGCCACCTTCTATGTTACGTGCGGCACCGAAGAAGCGCTTGGGCTTCTGCAGGGCGTTGGCGTCGACACCGCCGGTGAGCACCTTGCCGCTGGCGGGGGCCACGGTGTTATAGGCGCGGGCCAGACGGGTGATGGAGTCGAGGAAGATGACCACGTCGTGACCGCACTCCACCATGCGCTTGGCCTTCTCGAGCACGATGCCGGCAATCTTCACGTGGCGGTCGGCGGGCTCGTCGAAGGTCGAGGCGATCACCTCGGCATTCACTGTGCGAGCCATGTCGGTGACCTCCTCAGGACGCTCGTCAATGAGCAGCATCATGATGTAGGCCTCGGGGTGGTTGGCGGCTATGGCGTTGGCAATGTCCTTCATGAGGATGGTCTTACCCGTCTTGGGCTGTGCCACGATGAGGGCGCGCTGTCCCTTGCCGATAGGCGAGAACAGGTCGACGATGCGCACCGACGGGTTGGTGGTGGTCTTCTCGCCGCAGAGGTTGAACTTCTCGTCGGGGAAGAGCGGTGTCAGGTGTTCAAACGACACGCGGTCGCGCACCTCGTTGGGGTTACGGCCGTTGATGGTCTTCACATCTGACAGGGCGAAGTATTTCTCGCCGTCGTGAGGCGGGCGCACGGTGCATTCCACCACGTCGCCGGTCTTCAGGCTCCACTTCTTAATCTGCTGCGGTGCCACGTAGATATCGTCGGGCGACGACAGGTAGTTATAGTCGCTGGAGCGCAGGAAGCCGTAGCCGCCGTCCTGAAGCAGTTCCAGCACACCATTGCCGGTGATGAGGTTGCCAAAGTCGAACCTGTCGTTAGCAGCGGAACCGCCTGAACGCTGTGAACCGGCGGGGGTGAGGATGTCCTGCACGGGCTGTACTACCGGACGGTCGAAGATGTCGAGGGTGGGCAGCGCGGCCTGGTCTTCTATCGGCAGGTCTTCAACGATGATGAAGTCGGTGCCGTCGTTAGGGTCGCCCTCCCATACACCATCGGGCGAGGGGGCGGTGTTCTGTTGTGACAGGTGGGCCTGCAACTGCTCAATCATCTCGGCAGGGGCGTTGTCGCTGGTCTCAGGCGCAAAGCCGTCGGCCTCGGGAACGACCGACTGTTCGGAAACGGCGGGTTCAGCAACCGTCTCACCTTCAGGCTCGGCTACGGCGTCGGCGGGTGCAGCATCTGCCACGGCAGGTGCCTCCTGAGTTTCTGCGGCAGCCTGAGCCTCTGCAGCCGCCTGGGCAGCCAGTTCTGCCTTCGACTTGCGTCCACGCTTCTTAGGTGCCGGCTTCACGGCAGGGGACTCCTGTGCTGGGACATCGTCAAGGGGTGCATCGCTGAACAGCGACGGTGCCTCGACACTCTTAATGCCCCGACCTTTCACGTCGAAGTTTTCACCTTCCTTACCCTTGACGGTGTACACGCGGTCGGTGTCTTTCTTCACAATGCGGGTGCGCTTGCGCTTGCTGGCGGCGTCGCCGGTGGCACTCTGCTCGGCTGCTTTGTCTAATATGGCGTAGATAACGTTCTCCTGGCTTTCGTCAGGGTTCACCTGGATGCCTAATTCTTCTGCGATACCCATCAGCTGGGGTATCTCCATCTGTTCTAATTGGTCTTTGGTATACATACAAATAGGGGTTATGTATGGTCTTAATTGGACATAAAAAAATGGTAGTGTCGTTTCACGGACGGAAACGCTGTTTTGATAAAATCGAGTGCAAAGGTAGTTATTATTTCTGAAACAGCCAAACTATTTCGAATCTTTTTAGTAACTTTGCACCGAAATTTACAGGAATTATGGAAATCAAGACCGCAGAATTTACGCTCAGCGCCCCGATGGTCAGCATGTGCCCGCCAGACAACAAGCCGGAATATGCCTTCATCGGACGCTCCAACGTGGGCAAATCCAGTCTCATCAACATGCTTACCAACCACCGCCGTCTGGCCAAGACCAGTCAGACGCCGGGAAAGACTTTGCTCATCAACCACTTTATTATTAATAAGGAGTGGTACCTGGTCGACCTCCCCGGCTACGGCTATGCCAAGCGCTCCAAGAAAGAGACGGCCCGCCTGGAACAGATGATCAACGGCTATATCCTGCAGCGCCAGCAGCTGGTGTGTGTGTTCGTGCTGGTAGACATCAGGCTGGAAGCACAGAAAATCGACCTCGACTTCATCAACTGGCTCGGACAGTCGTCGGTGCCCTTTGCCATCGTCTTCACCAAAGCCGACAAACTGACGCATAACAAGGCCGTGCAGAGCGTGGAAGCCTACAAGAAGGTACTTATGGAGACGTGGGAGGAGTTGCCCCAGATGTTTGTCACCTCGTCGGAGTCGAAGCAGGGCAGGGACGAACTGCTGCAGTATATCGCCGACATCAACCTATCGCTGAACGACAATGGCTAAGGACACACCCTTTCTCGACGTCCAGCACCTGTCGAAGTCGTTCGGCTCGCTGCTGCTGTTCAACGACATCTCGTTCTCCGTGGCCGAAGGGCAGCGCGTGGGACTGATAGCCAAGAACGGTACGGGCAAGTCGACGCTGCTGTCCATACTCACGGGTCATGAGGGCTGCGACCAGGGCGACATCATCTACCGCCGCAACATCCGCGTGGGCATGCTCGAACAGTCGCCGAGGTTCAATCCCGAGGAGAGCGTTCTCGACGCCTGCTTCAACCATCAGGGCGACCCTGAGCGTGTGCTCAAGGCCAAGCAGATACTGACGAAGCTGAAGATCCGTGACCTGGCGCAGCCCATGGGACAACTCTCCGGCGGACAGCAGAAGCGGGTGGCTCTGGCCAACGTGCTGATAACGGAGCCCGACTTCCTGATACTCGACGAGCCCACCAACCACCTCGACCTTGAGATGATAGAATGGCTGGAGGGCTTCCTGGCACGGGGCAACAAGACGCTGCTCATGGTTACCCACGACCGCTTCTTCCTCGACCGTGTGTGCTCGGTCATCCTCGAACTCGACGACCAGACCGTCTACACCTACCGTGGCAACTACAGCTACTACTTAGAGAAACGGCAGGAGCGTATCGACAACCGGCGGGCAGAGATAGCCCGTGCCAACAACCTCTACCGCACGGAGCTGGAGTGGATGCGGCGCATGCCCCAGGCACGCGGACACAAGGCCCGCTACCGCGAGGATGCCTTCTACGAACTGCAGCGAGTGGCCCGCCAGCGTATTGAGGAACGGCAGGTCAGGCTGAAGTCGCGCAATGTCTATATCGGCAGTAAGATCTTCGAGTGTCAGTATGTGTCGAAAGCCTTCGACAGCCAGGTCATCCTCGACAACTTCTACTATAACTTCTCGCGCTACGAGAAGATGGGCATCGTGGGAAACAACGGCACGGGCAAGTCCACGTTCATCAAGATGCTGCTGGGCATGGTGCCCCCCGACAGCGGACGCTTCGACATCGGCGACACCGTTACCTTCGGCTATTTCTCGCAGGAGGGTCTGCTCTTCGACGAGCAGCAGAAGGTCATCGATGTCGTCAAGGATATTGCCGAGTATATCGACATGGGCGGCGGACGCCACTTCACGGCTTCCCAGCTGCTGCAGTACTTCCTCTTCACCCCTGAGCAGCAGCATAACTACGTCTACAAACTGTCCGGAGGCGAGCGCCGCAAACTCTACCTCTGTACGGTGCTCATGCGCAACCCAAACTTCCTCGTACTCGACGAGCCTACCAACGACCTCGACATCGTCACGCTGCAGATTCTGGAGGAGTACCTCCAGGACTTCGCCGGCTGTGTCATCGTGGTCAGCCACGACCGCTATTTCATGGACAAGATTGTTGACCACCTGCTGGTGTTCGAGGGCGACGGCAGCATCAAGGACTTCCCCGGCAACTACACGCAGTACCGCCAGTGGCAGGCGCTGCAGCCGAAGGCGCAGGCGGCGCAGAAGCCAGAGACCGCCACGGCTGCGAAAAGGGACTACCATAACGACAGCCGCCGTCGCATGACCTACAAGGAGAAGACGGAGTTTGAACGGCTGACAAAGGAGATTGAGGCCCTGGAGCAGGAGCAGCACCAGCTGGAGCAGGCGCTATGCAGCGGTACGCTCTCCATTGACGAACTGACGGCCAAGTCGAAGCGCCTGCCCCTGCTGAAGGACGAACTCGACGAGAAGTCGCTGCGGTGGCTGGAACTGTCGGAAATTGAGAATTGAGAATTAAAAACGACAACAAAAACAACAATGACAACACTATTTAATGTGAAGAAAAAAGTAGTCCAAGTAGTCTAAGTTGTCGTTATAAAAAAAAGAAAAACAATGGTTCAACAGTATCCTTCGCAACTGCTTGAAAATGCGGTGTCGCAGTTCTCACGCCTGCCAGGCATCGGACGGAAGACGGCACTCCGGCTGGCACTACACCTGCTCCGCCAGGACATCGGCGACGTGGAGCAGCTGGCCTCGGCGCTGACAACGCTGCGCCGCGAGGTGAAGCACTGCCGTGTGTGCCATAACATCAGCGACCAGGAGGTCTGCCCCGTCTGCAGCGACCAGCGGCGCGACCGCTCCACCGTCTGCGTCGTCGAGAACATCCGCGACGTCATGGCCATCGAGAACACCCAGCAGTATCACGGCCTCTACCATGTGCTCGGGGGCGTCATCTCACCCATGGACGGCATAGCACCCTCCGACCTCGAGATACAGTCGCTCGTCGACAGGGTGGGCGAGGGCACCGTCAGCGAGGTCATCCTCGCCCTCAGTCCTACCATGGAGGGCGACACCACCAACTTCTACATCTTCCGCAAACTGGCCCCCTACACCCAGGTCAGGATTACCGTCATTGCCCGTGGCGTCAGCGTGGGCGACGAACTGGAATATACCGACGAGGTGACGCTTGGACGCTCCATCCTGAACCGCACCCCCTTTGAAAACAAATAGTCAACTTACAACAACAAGAAATAATGGAAAACCAGACAACCCTGCAATTCGTGCTCACCACCGTCATGGAACTCCTGACGCTGGCAGCGGCCTATCTGGGACTGCGACTCTACAAGCGTAACCGGTGGCTCCGGCTGGCTATCATCGTCGTGCCCCTGGCCGTCAACACCTTATTATATTTTATATACGATACGACCATCTTCTTCTACCTGGCCGTCATGCTCTTACTTTGTGTTCCCTTCGTATGGCCAAGAAAATCAGCATAGTCATCGTCAGCTATAACGTGCGCGCCTACCTCGACCTGTGCCTGCAGAGCGTCGCCGCAGCCCTTGAGCATGTCGCCGGAGGCGAGGTGTTCGTGGTCGACAACGACTCCACCGACGACACCCTGCGCGTGCTGCCCGAGAAATACCCGTGGGTGACGTTCATCCGTAACGACGAGAACGTCGGCTTCGCCCGTGCCAACAACCAGGCCATCAGACAGTCGGTCGCCGAGTATGTGCTGCTGCTCAACCCCGACACCGTCATCGAGGCCGACACCCTGAGCCAGGCCCTGCTGTTCATGGATAACCACCCGCAGGCGGGCGGCGCCGGCGTCAAGATGCACAACGAGGACGGCACCATGGCCCCCGAGTCGCGCCGCGCCATTCCCACACCCTGGGTGGCCGCCCTGAAGATGCTCGGCATGACACGGCGTTACTACATGAGCCATCTGCCCTGGGACCAGCCCTGCCGCATCGAGGTCATCAGCGGCGCCTTCTGCCTGCTCCGGCGAAAGGCCCTCGACCGTGTGGGACTGCTCGACGAGGACTTCTTCATGTACGGCGAAGACATCGACCTCAGCTTCCGGCTGCTCAAAGGCGGCTGGCAGAACTGGTACCTGCCCTTAGACATCGTCCACTACAAGGGGAAGTCCACGCGTAAGTCCGACTACCGCTATGTCCACGTCTTCTACCAGGCCATGCTCATCTTCTTCCGCAAGCACTACAGCCACCTCAGTTTCCTCTATGCCCTGCCCGTCAAGACGGCCATCTACTTCCGCGCCTTCATCGCCCTCATCGACCTGCTACGAAAAAAACTCCACCTATGAACAGCGACAGCCAGATACGGCTCAGGGCCATGGAGCCCGAAGACCTCGACCTGCTCTACCAGATTGAGAACGACCGCAGCCTGTGGGACGTCGGCACCAACAACGTGCCCTATTCCCGCTACGTCCTCCATCACTATATGGCCAGCAATACCGGCGACATCTATAGCGACAAGCAGGTGAGGCTCGTCATCGAGAACGGGGTGGGGCAGACCGTGGGACTGGCCGACCTCACCAACTTCGACGCCAAGAACTGCCGCGCCGAGGTGGGCATAGCCATCCTCAGCACCCAGCGCAACCGTGGCTACGGCGGCATGGCCCTCAGCCGCATGGCCGAATATGCCAGTCAGGTGCTCCACCTCCACCAGCTCTACGCCGTCATCGACACCGGCAACCAGGAGTCGCTCCAGCTCTTCAGTCATGCCGGCTACCAGACCGCCGCAACCCTCGACGACTGGCTCTACGATGGCAAAAAATTCCACAAAGCCATGCTTATGCAGATATTTTTGTAAAAAAGTCACGAAAAAATTTTGTCGTTTCATTTTTTCTTAATACCTTTGCACCCGCAATCGAAAGAGAGCCTCACTGGTGCGTTAGTTCAGTAGGTTAGAATGCCAGCCTGTCACGCTGGAGGTCACGAGTTCGAGCCTCGTACGCAC
>CAMYZO010000089.1 GCA_947303855.1 uncultured Prevotellaceae bacterium | reverse complement strand
CCGTAGAACGGATGGCCGTAGGGCACCTCCTTCAGGGCGACGCTGGTCTTGAACGAGCCTTGGTTGTCGGCGTCGGCCTCCATCGTTGCCACGAAGCGCCAGCGCTTGTTCTCGGCCTCAAGTACCTTGCGGCGAGCCTCGAAGTCGGCATCCAGCTCCGGCAGGCGGCGCCAGAAGTCGTCGAGCGAGCCCTCGAACATGTCGTTAGGCACGAAGAGGTGCTTTTCAACGTCGTCCTGTTCTACCTTGTAGCCGGCCTCGCGGGTGAGGATAACCAGTTTGCGTATAACGTCGGTACCGCTGAGGTCGATACGCGGGTCGGGCTCAGAGTAACGCTGTTCCTTGGCACGGCGCACCGTCTCAGAGAAGGGTACATCGGCAGCAATCTCGTTGAAGATAAAGTTGAGCGTTCCTGACAGGATAGCCTCAATTTTCAGAATCTTATCGCCAGAGTTGCACAGGTCGTTGATGGTGCCGATGATGGGCAGTCCGGCACCTACGTTGGTCTCGTAGCGGAACCACACGCCGCGGTCGCGTGCCGTCTGCTTCAGTTTCAGATAACTGTCGTAGTCGCTGGAGGCGGCAATCTTGTTGGCGGCCACCACGCTGATGTTATGCTCCAGGAACGTCTGGTAGAGCATGGCAATCTGGCGGCTGGCCGTACAGTCTACGAAGACGCTGTTGAAGATATTCATCTTCACAATCTCGTCGCGCATGTGTTCCGTGTTGGCAGGATAGCCGGCACGCAGAATCTTCTCGTAGTTGTCGAGGTCGATGCCGTCGCGGTCGAGGACGAAGTTGTCGACGTCGGAGATGCCCACGACGTTCAGCTTCAGACGCCGTGACTGCATGAGGAACTGCTGCTGGGTGCGAATCTGTTCGAGCAGCATGCCACCCACGGTGCCGATGCCGCAGATAAAGATGTTGAGCACCTTGTATTCTGACAGGAAGAACGAGTCGTGGAGCACGTTGAGCGACTTACGCAGGAAGCGGCCGTCGACGACGAACGAGATGTTCGTCTCTGACGCACCCTGGGCACAGGCGATGACCGAGATGCCCGAGCGTCCCAGCGTTCCAAAGAGCTTACCGGCGATGCCAGGCGTCTGCTTCATGTTTTCACCCACGATGGCAATCGTGGCCAGGCCGCTCTCAACCTGCATGGGATACATGGCACCCGTCTCAATCTCCTTCTGGAACTCTGCGTTCAGCACCTCGGCTGCTGCCTCGGCATCCTCGTCGCGTACGCCTATTGACGTGGAGTTCTCCGACGAGGCCTGACTGACCATGAACACGGAGATACCCTTGTTGGCCAGTGTGGTGAAGATGCGGCGGTTGACGCCGATGACACCTACCATCGACAGGCCAGTCACCGTGATGAGCGACGTGCCCTTGATGCTCGATATGCCTTTGATAGGCTTCAGGTCATCTTCAATCTGGTCTTTGATGAGTGTTCCCGGATGTTCGGGGTTAAACGTATTCTTAACTTTAATAGGTATGTTCTTGATGCAGACGGGATAGATGGTGGGGGGATAGATAACCTTGGCACCGAAGTTACACAATTCCATCGCCTCTACATACGACAGCTCGTTGATGGTGTAGGCCGTCTTGATAACCTTCGGGTCGGCCGTCATGAATCCGTCAACGTCGGTCCATATTTCCAGAATCTCGGCATCGAGGGCAGCGGCAATGATGGCTGCCGTGTAGTCAGAGCCGCCGCGTCCCAGGTTCGTCGTCTCATGGCTGTCGCGGTCGCGGGCAATGAAGCCTGGTACTACAAGAACCGTCTTGTTGGCGGAAGTGTTTCCGCCACACACGCGGCTGAAGGCTTCCTTCACCAGGCTGTTGGTGAGTTCCGTGTCGAGCACATGCTTTCCTTCCTTATTCTCGGTGCGGATAAAGTCGCGGGCGTTCATGCGTATACCATTCTTAAACATGGCCGTTACGATGTGCGACGACAGGCGTTCGCCATAGCTGATAATGGCGTCCTGGGTCTTCTCGCTCAGGTCGTGAATCAGATACACACCATAGTAGATGCTCCTCAGCTGGTCGAAGAGCTGGTCAACGTTGTTGAATAAGTCTACGCGTCGTCTGTCGTCCTGGATGATAGCATCAATCATCTGGTGGTGGCGCGTCACCATGGCCTCGAACTCCTCGCGGTAATGGCTGTCGCCGTTCTTTGCCATCTGCGATGTGGCAATCAGCTTGTCGGTGATGCCATTCAGGGCGCTAACTACAACTATGACAGGCCCCCGTCCGGCTTCTGCCTCTACAATCTCTTTCAAGCTTAAAATGCTCTTCACGGAACCTACGGACGTTCCGCCAAATTTCATTACTTTCATATTCCTATGCAATTTTTCTTGCCGCCGGTGCCCCATCTACAAGCGGGGTTAACTCCAACGGCGGTGCAAAGGTACATAAAAAAGTTGAAAGTTGGCAGATGAAAGCATATTTTTTTTGCTTTGGAAAAAAAACGCCTCTTGCCTTTTCCTCTGAGCGGGCCTCCGTTACGCTTCAGTCGCGCTGCTGTATCAGTTGGAAAATTCTGTCAAATTCGTGGCGCAGCAGCCTGGTGTCGGCGATGATTTGTCGCAGTTCGCCCAGTTTTTTCTCGTTGGGCGAACCGGGAATCCAGAGGCGAATATAGCCGTGCTGTGAGTATTTCTCGTCCATGTGCTGGCGGAACCGCTGCCATTGCTGCTCGTAGTCCAGTTCGGGGTAGTTGGCCAGTCCGAACTCAATAGTACGGCGGATGACCGTCTCAGGCACGATGTCGCGGTCGGCCTCGGCTATAATCTTGCCGTAGAGCGAGCGGGGGGCATGGCTGGCTGATGCCCGGTGGTCTTCGACGGCCTCTTTCATGATTTTGATTTGCTCGGGCGAGAACCACCGCTTCAGCCGGGCGTCGGCAGCCAGGATTTTGCCGCCTGTGATATGGTGGACGGCACGCGGCCCCGACATGCCCAGGTCGTGATAGGCGGCAATGGTATAGACCATGTTGATGTCGGCTCCGGTGGTGCGCACCAGGTCGAGGGCATTGCGTATGACGCGTACGACGTGTTGCAGGTTATGGGCTGGGTCGAACTGGGCGTACCTGGGCAGGATGTTTGTCTCGACAAACTCCACCAAATCGAGGCTGGGACTGTTGTTAATCATAGGATGCGGTGAATAATTCTGCAAATGTACGAAATTCTTTTTGTTTTTGCAAAAAAAGCAGAGAAAAAAGTGTGGGTACGAAAAAAAAGAGGAGGGAAGCGTGCGATGCTCTTCCCTCCTCTTTTGTCCGATTCTTACAGATGGAGTGGTTAGGACTGGAAAGAGTCGCGCTCCCCCATCTTGTAAGCCTTGTTGTTTTCAAGCATGTACAGCTGCAGGTCGCTGAAGTAGCCCGTTTCCTGCAGTTCCTTCAGTTGCGACTTGGCGTATTCCTCGTCGTTAAACTCCTTGGCACTGGCCAAGTGGTTGGTAAACTCCAGTTTCTTCTTCTCTGTGTCGAGGACTGAAATCCATTCGTCCTTCAGGCGGTCGCCGATAACAAATTTACTCATGATAGTTCTGTTTGTTTTTTTAGTTTGTTTTTGATGGTGCAAAGATACGTATATTCTGCAAATGTTGTGCTGTTTTCAGGGCACAAAATGCTGTAAACGTTTGAGTTCTTCCTGCAGGAACCGTGCCGTATAGCCCTTGCCGCTTTGTGCCACTTCGGCGGGTGTGCCCACGGTAAGCACCTCGCCGCCGCGCCGGCCGCCCTCCGGTCCCATGTCGATAATCCAGTCGGCCTGGCAGATGACGTCCATGTTATGCTCAATGACGATAACGGTGTTGCCGCGGTCTACAAGTCGGCGCAGCACCTGCATCAGGATGCGTATGTCCTCAAAGTGCAGTCCGGTGGTAGGCTCGTCGAGGATGTAGACAGTCTTGCCCGTGTCCTTCTTCGACAGTTCGGTGGCCAGTTTTACGCGCTGGCTCTCGCCGCCGGAGAGGGTGGTGCTGGGCTGCCCCAGTTTGATGTATCCCAGTCCGACGTCCTGGATGGTCTTGATTTTGCGCAGGATGTCGGGCACGTTCTCAAAGAACTCCACGGCCTGGTTGATGGTCATGTCGAGCACGTCGGCAATAGACTTGCCTTTGTAGCGCACCTCGAGGGTCTCGCGGTTGTAGCGTTTGCCGTGACACTCCTCGCAAGGTACCTGGATGTCGGGCAGGAAGTTCATTTCGATAGTTTTGTAGCCGTTGCCGCCGCAGGTCTCACAGCGGCCGCCCTTGACGTTGAACGAGAAGCGGCCGGGCTTATAGCCCCGGATCTTGGCCTCAGGCAGTCCGACGAAGAGCGTGCGTATGTCGCTGAACACGCCGGTATAGGTGGCGGGGTTCGAGCGCGGTGTGCGTCCCAGGGGCGACTGGTCTACGTTCACCACCTTGTCTATCAGCTCCAGACCCTCGATGCTGTCGTAGGGCATGGGGCGTTTCAGCGAGCGGTAGAAGTGCTGGCTGAGGATGGGTTGCAGCGTCTCGTTGATAAGGGTTGACTTGCCGCTGCCGCTGACGCCCGTCACCAGGATGAGCTTGCCAAGAGGGAATTCCACGTCGACATGATTCAGGTTGTTGCCGGTGCAGCCCTTTAATATTAGTTTAGAGTTTAGAGTGTTGAGTGTAGAGTTTGCTGCCGCCGTACCTTCACCAGAACCCTTTGGGATGGCGGTAGCAAACTCTACACTCTCCATTCTACACTCTCCACTAAGATATCTCGCCGTCAGCGTATCGGCCTTCAGCAGCTGTTCGGGCGTGCCTTGGAACACCACCTCGCCGCCCTTGCGCCCGGCGCGTGGTCCGATGTCGATAATCCAGTCGGCGGCCAGCATCATGTCGCGGTCGTGCTCAACGACGATGACCGTGTTGCCCAGGTCCCGCAGTTCCTTCAGCGACCGTATCAGCCGCTCGTTGTCGCGCTGGTGCAGGCCTATGCTGGGCTCGTCGAGGATGTAGAGCACGTTCACCAGTTGCGAGCCTATCTGCGTGGCAAGGCGTATACGCTGGCTCTCGCCGCCGGAGAGCGAGGCCGACGGGCGGTTGAGGGCCAGGTAGTCGAGTCCCACCTCCAGGAGGAAGTCCAGGCGCGTGCGTATCTCCTTTAATATCTCTGCGGCTATCTGCCGTTGCCTGTTGTCGAGGTGCGGCTCCAGCTGGTCGAGCCACTCGCGCAGTTCGCTGATGTCCATGTTAGCCAGCTCAGCAATGTTCTTGTCCCAGATTTTATACGACAGCGCCTCGCGGTTCAGCCGCTGCCCCTTGCATTGCGGACAGGGGGCTTCTGCCAGAAACTGGTCGGCCCATTTCTGTCCTGAGGTAGAGTCATCGTTCTCCATCACCTGCCGCAGGTACTTGACGATGCCGTCGAAGGCCACGAAGTAGTCGCTCGAGGTGTGTACCAGCTCCTTGTCGATGCGCACATTCTCAAGCGAGCCGTAGAGCACCTCCTGCAGGGCTTCGTCGGGTATCTCGTCGATAGGCGTCTTCAGGGTGCAGTCATGTTTTTTAAGGATGGCATCTATCTGCCAGAATATCATCTGGCTTTTATACTTGCCTAATGGCACAATGCCCCCCTCATGGATGCTGTGGCGACGATTGGAAATGACCTTCGTCAGGTCAATCTCGTTGATGAAGCCTAATCCCTTGCAATGCGGGCATGCCCCTTGGGGCGAGTTGAACGAGAAGTTGTTGGGAGCCGGGTCGCTGTACGAGATGCCTGTTGTGGGGCACATCAGTCGTTTGGAGAAATACTTAAGCCCACCCCCGGCTCCTCCCGAGGTGGGGGGAGATGGGGTTACATCTAAAATCATGATGAGCCCGTCGCCCTGTTTCATGGCCAGTGCCACCGACTTCTTCAGGCGGTCATTGGATTCACTTCCCACCCCTCTTTCGGAGGGGACAGGGGGGAGGCTCAGCTTGTCGATGACCACCTCTATGTCGTGGTTCTTATAGCGGTCTACCTTCATGCCCTGCTTGATTTCCATCATCTCGCCGTCCACGCGTATGTTCAGGTAGCCCTTGCGGCGCATAGTCTCAAAGAGTTCGCGATAGTGACCCTTGCGGCTGCGTACGAGTGGTGCCAGGATTAGAATCTTGTGACCGGCATAGTCGTGACTGATCATGCTGATGACTTTCTCCTCGGTATATTTCACCATCGGTTCGCCGGTCATGTAACTGTAGGCCTGGCCGGCGCGTGCATAGAGCAGTCGCATGTAGTCGTACACCTCGGTCGTGGTGCCTACTGTAGACCGCGGATTCTTGTTGGTGGTTTTTTGCTCAATGCTGATGACTGGGCTCAGGCCGGTGATGTTGTCTACGTCAGGGCGCTCCAGACCGCCAAGGAAGTTGCGGGCATAGGCCGAGAAGGTCTCGATATAGCGGCGCTGTCCCTCGGCGAAGATGGTGTCGAAGGCCAGCGACGACTTGCCTGAGCCGCTGAGTCCGGTGATAACGGTCAGCGACTGCCGGGGTATCTCCACGTCGATATTCTTCAGGTTATGGACGCGGGCACCGTAGACATTGATTTTCCCGTCTTCTCTCATTCTGTGGCTGTTGGTGTGGAATCCCGTTGTATAAAGCTTCTCATTAGGTTGACATCGCGCTTGATGTTATACTCGCGCCCGTCGGCACCCTTGGCCTTGACCAGGACGTAGTAGACACCTTCTTTCACCGGCTTGCCGTTGTAAGTGCCGTCCCAACTGCCGCTGACATCCGTCCATTCGTAGAGTTTCTGTCCCCAGCGGTTGAAGATCCACGCGTGGAAACTGACGATACTCTTGTAGCGTCCCGAACTGTTGGGGTCGTTGACACCCTTGGCGCCGTATCGGTCGTTGGTGCCGTCGTCGTTGGGCGAGAAGGCGTTGGGCATTTCCAGATGGCTCTCGCTGATGGTCACCTTGATGGTTACCGAGTCCAGCTCGGTGCCGTCATCGGTGAGGCGTGTCTTCAAGGTCACCTTGAACGTGCCCGACTCCGTAAACGTGTACTGCGTGTCCTCTTCATAGCGCACCAGCAGGTCCTCGGTGGCTCCCTCCTTGCAGAAGTGCCATTCGTAGGCAGGGGTATGGGCATCCATGTTCTCAGGATTGGCACGGAAGTTCACTTCAAGCGGCGCCTGCCCGGTAAAGTCGCTTTCTGTGGTCACAACATTCTTGTCGTCGTCGGTATAAGTGGCTGTAGGCGACGTGCTCTGAGCCATTGCCGACAAAGGCAGAAGAAACCATGATAATAAGAAAACTACAGACTGAAATTTCATGTTGTAATTAATGAATTTGGGTGCAAAGATACAAAAAATAATGAAAAAGGTTGACGATGCCACACTTTTTTTGTATTTTTGCAGCGTTAAATCAGAAAACAAGAAGAAATGATACGTACATTCAGATATTTTTTTGCGGGTTTGACAGTGCTTTTGGCTACGGGAACTGCTGTCGCACAGTCGCAGCAGACGCCGGAATTGCACAAGGTGAAGAAAAAGGAGACACTCTTCGGCATAGCCCGTCAGTATGGACTGACCATACAGGAACTGATTGAAGCCAACCCTGAGATGAACAGGCCCGGCTATGAGTTAAAGAAAGACGACTATGTTATCATCCCGCAGCGTAAGTCCCATGCGGCTGATGTGCAGCAGGCGCCTGTGCCGCAGAGTATCACCCGGTACTCCACACCCCATAAAGGTGCCGTGAAACTGGGGGTGATGCTGCCCCTGCACGACGCCAATGGCGACGGACGCCGGATGATTGAGTACTACCGCGGTGTGCTGATGGCCTGTGACAGTCTGAAAAAACGGGGATACTCTATCGACGTATATGCCTGGAGCACGCCCGACACGAAGGATATAGCCCCGGTGCTGCGTGAGTCAGCCGCCAAGGAGTGCGACCTGATTATCGGGCCGCTCTACTCCATGCAGATGTCTCAACTCTCTGAGTTTGCATCGCGCCATGATATTAAGTTGATTATACCTTTCTCTATTAGCGTCCCGGAGTTGGCATCCAACAGCAATATCTTTCAGGTCTACCAGTCGCCAAATGCGTTCAATGATGGTGTGATAGAGCAGTTCGTGAACCGTTTCACCAATTACCATCCCGTCTTTATCGACTGTAACGACTCTACCAGTACAAAGGGTAACTTTACTTCCGGCCTGCGTCGCCGACTGGAGATTATGGGTATCGACTACGGTATCACCAACCTGAAGTCGTCAGAATCGAAGTTTGCCAGAGCCTTCAGTCAGGAACGGCCGAATGTGGTTATCCTCAATTCTGGCAAAGGACCGGAACTGAATGTGGCCATAGCAAAGCTCAACGGACTGACGGCCGCCGTGCCCGGTCTGAAGATAACGCTCTTCGGCTATCAGGAGTGGATGTTGTACACCAGGCAGCAGTTAGAGAATTTCTATAAGTATAACACCTACATACCGTCTGCCTTCCATTACAATCCCCTGTCGTCGAAAACGCTCTCTCTGGAGCAGAAGTACCGGCAGAATTTCCATCAGGACATGATGTACTCCCTGCCGCGATTCGCCATTACAGGATTCGACCACGCCATGTTCTTCCTTCAGGGAATCAAGCAATATGGCAAGAGCTTCACCGGTGCTCCGGGAATGGTGGGCTACACGCCCATTCAGACACCGTTGAGGTTTGAACGCCTGGGCAACGGCGGACTCCGTAACCGTAGTCTGATGTTCATTCACTATCTGCCGGAACACCGGATGGAAACCATTACCTTTTAACTATGTGGGGTAAGAGTGTTATTTGCCTGGGAATCATCCTCTGTTGCAAGAGCCTTGTGGTAAAGGCACAGATAGGACAGTATCGTAATGAGTTTGCCGTTGGCGTGAATGGCGGCGTGACGCTGACAAGTGTCAGCTTTACGCCGGAAATTCCGCAGGATAAGCTGATGGGGAAAACCTTTGGCCTGACGTTGCGCTATACCGGCGAGAAGTACTTCAACAGCATCTGTGCCGTCGTTGCCGAGGTGAACTATACGCAGATGGGATGGAAGGAGCGTATCTGGGACCGTAACGACCAGCCTGTCATTAACAGCAGCACCGGCCTGGCTGAGGAATACTCGCGGATTATCGACTACGTGCAGGTGCCCTTCCTGGCGCGGTTGGGCTGGGGTAGGGAACGAAGCGGCCTGCAGGCTTTTTTCCAGCTTGGACCGCAGCTGGGCTATTACCTGAGCGAGAAGACGGAAGCCAATTTCGATATTGACAACCCCAACATGACCGACCGCATAGCACAGGTTTCCGGCCCCAACAATTCCAATATGTATAATAAAATGGTGGAGAACAAATTCGACTACGGCATTGCCGTGGGCTTGGGAGTGGAACTCTCCATGAGGAAACTTGGCCACATCATGGTAGAGGGCCGGTACTACTACGGACTGGGAAATATCTATGGTAACACCAAGCGCGACTATTTTGCCAAGTCGAACCATCAGACAATTGTCATCAAGGCATCCTACCTCTTTGATATTATGAGAAGCAAAAACCCTAAAATTAAATAAATTATGTTTGAAGGACAGCCAAAAGGTCTTTATGCGTTGGCACTTGCCAACACCGGCGAGCGGTTCGGTTACTACACCATGCTTGCTGTTTTTGCTCTGTTTTTGCGTGCTAACTATGGTCTTTCGCCGGCAATGGCAGGCACCATCTACAGCTCGTTTCTCATGTTTGTCTACTTCTTCCCGCTCTTTGGCGGCATGCTGGCCGACAAGTTTGGCTTCGGCAAGATGGTGACAACAGGTATTCTCATTATGTTTGCCGGCTACCTGCTGCTGTCGGTACCCCTGGGTGGCGACACGCTGGCCCTGGTGGTCATGCTGGGTGCCCTGCTGCTCATTGGTTTTGGCACCGGCTTGTTCAAGGGCAATCTGCAGGTGATGGTGGGCGACCTCTATAACGACCCCAAGTATGCCGACAAGCGCGATGCCGGCTTCTCTATCTTCTATATGGCCATCAACATCGGCGCACTCTTTGCCCCGACGGCTGCCATCAAGATTAAGGAGTATGCCGAGCAGGTGCTGGGCTACTCGAGCAACGATGCCTACCACTTCTCGTTTGCCGTGGCATGTGCCTCGCTGGTTCTCTCTATCATGATTTATTATGTGTTCCGCTCTACCTTCCGCCATACTGAGGGCGGCAGCAAGAAAGCCGGTGCTGCCAACAGCGGTGCTGCCGTCGAGGAACTGTCGAAGGAAGAGACCAAGCAGCGCATCGTGGCCCTGTGTCTGGTTTTTGCCGTCGTCATCTTCTTCTGGATGGCTTTCCACCAGAACGGTCTGTCGCTGACATACTTTGCCGATGAGTTTACCGCACAGTCGGCAGAAGGACTTGAGGCTATGTGCTTCGATGTGTGGAACCTCGTGGCCGTCATCTTCATCGTCTATGCCCTGTTCTCACTCTTCCAGTCGAAGACGGGTAAGGCCAAGGCTATCTCTGCCCTGGTCATCTGCATGGCCGTGGCTTTCCTCTTCCTGCAGTACGACCATATCACCGGTGCCGTCAAGGTGTCGGCACCTATCTTCCAGCAGTTCAATCCCTTCTATGTGGTAGCCCTCACGCCCGTGTCGATGGCTATCTTCGGCTCGCTGGCAGCTAAGGGCAAGGAGCCTTCTGCACCGCGTAAGATAGCCTACGGCATGATTGTGGCCGCGGTGGCCTACGCCCTGATGGCGTTTGCCTCGTTCGGTCTGCCTATGCCGCAGACAGAACTTGTCGACGGTGAGCCTGTAGCCAAGCATGTGGCCGACGTGACGCCCAACCTGCTGATAACGGTTTACCTGGTGCTGACCTTCGGCGAGTTGTTGCTCTCGCCAATGGGTATCTCGTTTGTGTCGAAGGTGGCTCCTCCCAAGTATAAGGGCATGATGATGGGCGGATGGTTCGTGGCCACCGCCATCGGCAACCAGTTGGTGGTGGTCGGCGGTCTGCTTTGGGGTGCTGTTCCTCTCTGGGTATGCTGGAGCGTGTTCCTCGCCGTCTGTCTGGTAGCAGCCGTCTTCATGTTTGCCATGATGAAGCGTCTTGAGAAAGTATGCTGATACCTTTTCTTGTACTTATCCTGCTCATATCGTGTTGCGTTGCCGTCTTTGGCAACGCAACTCTTGATGGTGCCAGCCAGGTATCGCTGCTGGTGGCATCGGCCGTTAGTGTGCTGGTAGGCCACTACCAGAAGCGGCTGACGTGGGATGAGCTGGAAAAGGAAATCACGGCAAAGATAGCCAGTTGCACACCGGCCATCATCATCCTGCTGCTGATAGGCGCTATCGGCGGCACATGGATGGTGTCGGGCATCGTGCCTACCATGATTTATTACGGCATGCAAATCCTGAAGCCCGAAATATTCCTGGTCAGCAGCAGCCTGCTCTGTGCGCTGGTAAGCCTCATGATTGGGTCGTCGTGGACCACCGTGGCCACTATCGGCGTTGCCCTGATGGGCATCGGCAAGGCTCACGGCTTCGACGACGGCTGGATAGCCGGTTCCATTATTACCGGTGCTTATTTCGGCGACAAGTTGTCGCCGCTTTCTGATACCACCGTGCTGGCATCGAGCGTGTCGGGTACGCCGCTCTTCACCCATATCCGCTATATGATGTTCACAACGGTACCGACATTCCTGTTGTCGCTGACTATTTTCCTTATGGCAGGACTGTCGATGAACGTTAGCGGACAGGGCAACGTGGCCGAGTTCATGGAAGGGCTGCAACGCACCTTCGTCATCTCGCCCTGGCTGCTGCTGGTGCCTGTCATGACCGGCGTGATGATAGCCCGCCGCTGGCCGTCGATGGTGGTGCTCTTCCTGGCTATCCTCATGGCTGCCCTCGTGTGCATCACCATCCAGCCGGCCCTGGTGCTGCACATCGCCGGCGAGACCGGTGGCGGTCTGCTGGCATCGTATAAAGGCGTCATGCAGGTGTGCTACGACAGCACGCATATTGAGACGGGCGTGCCCATGCTCAACGACCTGGTGGCTACCAGCGGCATGGGGGGTATGATGCCTACCATCTGGCTCATTATCTGTGCACAGACGTTCGGAGGCGCTCTTACGGCAACAGGACAGCTGAAGGACCTGATGCGTATTATTCTGCGCTTTGCCCGGGGAACGGCCTCCCTGGTAGCCTCGACGGTGGGTACGGCTCTTTTTTGCAATATCGCCTTGGCCGACCAGTACCTGTCAATCATGCTGTCCAGCTCTATGTTCAGAGACACCTACCTGGAACGTGGCTATGAGAACCGGCTGCTGAGCCGTTCCTGTGAAGACGGGGCCACGGTAACCTCGGTGCTGGTGCCGTGGAACACGTGCGGACTGACGCAGAGCACCGTGCTCGGCGTTGCCACGCTGACCTATCTGCCCTATTGCTTCTTCAACCTGCTTTCGCCGGTAGCCAGTATCGTTGTTGCTGCCATCGGCTGGAAAATTGTCCGCCGTGCTCATTAGTCTGTTGCTGTCGTCGTGGCTCACCCTGGTCGAGCTGAACTGCGAGAACCTGTTCGACACCCGCCATGACTCGCTGAAGCAGGACACCGAATACCTGCCAGAAGCGACGCGCCATTGGACCGGTAAGCGCTATTGGCGCAAACTGAACCATATTGCCCAGGAGATTCTCTCTACCTGCGATGACGGCATCCCCGACATAGTGGCGCTGTGCGAGGTAGAGAACGACTCTGTGATGAACGACCTGACGCGCCGCTCCCTCTTGCGCGGGGCTGGCTACGACTATGTGATGACGCAGTCGCCCGACGTCAGGGGTATTGATGTTGCCCTGCTGTATAGTCCGCTCACATTCCGCCTGCTGGAGCATCGGGGTATCAGGGTAGATCCTGTCAGCGGCATGCGCCCCACACGCGACCTGCTCTATGCCAAGGGACTGACCGTGAGCGGCGACACCCTGCATGTCCTGGTAGTCCATGCCCCCAGCCGCTATGGCGGACAGCGGCACAGCCGTCCGTTCCGGCAGGCCGTCACCAATCAGTTGCTGCTCACCATCGACTCTATCCGCAGTCATACGGCGGATGCGAATATTCTTGTTGCGGGCGATTTCAATGATGGGGCTGACAGTCCGGTGATGAAACATATTCTGCAGCACGGCCTGCATCATCTGACCAAAGATGCTAAGGGAGCAAACGGTGTGAAAGGCACTTACCGCTATAAAGGCCGGTGGGAATCGATTGACCATGTCCTTGGTTCTGCCCCGGTATCTGTAAAAGTGGATTCCGCCTACATTCATGCGCCCAAATTCCTCCTGGAGGAAGATGCCCTCTACGGCGGCTACCGTCCCCACCGCACCTATAACGGCATGAGATACCAGCCGGCTTTCAGCGACCATCTCCCCCTGGTCGTCAGAATGAAATTCTGAATGTCTTGCCACCTTGCCACCTTTGACGTTTCCTGCGATTTTTCTGATAACGGCCTGTGTTGCTTTTGCCGAAAAGGCTGGTATAGTGAAAGTTCAGTAACAAAATCAAATATTTTTTGGAAAAAACAAAAAACTTTCGTATCTTTGCGCCCAAGAATCCAATAGATATGATGACGCAGTTAGTAGTTACGGTCAATGACAGTGCAATGCTTCCTCAACTCAGAACGGCCATTAGGCAACTTCGCGGTGTTGAGAAAGTGAGGTCTGTACGTAATGTTTCTGTGCGTATGGAAGGCAGGTTACGTCGAGAATTGTCCAACCGTTTGGCATCTTTGAGCAAACTTCAAGATGGATGGGATGGTGCAGACAGCAAAGCTATAGACCGCCAATGTATTGCAAAGTTTAAATCAGCCCTTAGTAAAGCTACGGAAAAGCAACTCTCTGGTTGGGCGCTTTTCCCGGATGCTCGTGGCTATCTATATTTTGACTATACTGGCGAGCATGTAACTGCTGGCATTACTATGACTGGCGACACCCTTATCTCTTTCGTACAAAAGGGTGACACGTTGGAAAAGAACGATGGGATTCCATTCACTACAGCAAGTTTTATATCACTCCTAAAAAATGTCAATGCCTGAAACCTTGGCAAATGTTGTATCTGATGAGGAGAAAGTGGCAAGGGTCATCTTCTCTCCATCCTATATCTATAAAGGAAGAGTAGCCCCAACGGCATTCCGATGGGAGATACTTCCAAGCGGTGATGCAGAGGACTACATATCAGTCCTTCGCTTTCATTCAGAGTACAATATTGACGAACAGACCAAACACTTCAGAGCTCGAACTGAGGGTGATTCCCGCTATGGTTATGCTGTGCTTGAAGCAAAAGATATAAGAAGCATCAAAAACAACTTTGTATTGGAGAACCGCGTTGGTATTGATGTTCTTCCTTTTCCAAGCAAAAGGCTCCCTAACCATGCAGGTATTGTTGTTGATATCAATAATACCAGAGTAACGGCCAGCACACCAGTTACTCCAGAACTTATGTTCATACAAAAAATGCTTGCAAGTATTTGCAACGACATTGTCAAATTCTAATATCAGCGACCATCGCGGATGTTGGGCAGCTGCAGTCCGTAACCTTTGCGGCGGTCTGTGATGAGCATGACCACGGCAACGGTGGCGGCACCGAGGGCTGTGAAGCCGAAGATGAGCATCGACGTGGTGTAGGTGGGGTCCTGCTCGTTAGCCCGGCCTACGAGCATGGGGATGATGGCACGTCCGAAGTTCTGGATGAAGAATATCATGGAATAGGCCGTACCCAAGCATTTCAAGGGAATAATCTTTGGTACGCAGGGCCATAGTGCCGCCGGAGCTAAGGAGTAGCCTATGCTGAGCGTCACCATGAGCATGATGGCTACGTTGCTGTTGTGGAAGGGCAGCGAGAAGCCGAAGTGGACGGCTGCCAGAAGCAGGGCGCCTGTAATGACCAGGGTGACTCCCCGTCCGTAGCGGTCGAAGACGTAGCCGAAAAGAGGGGTGAGCAGGATGGTGCCGAAAGGCGCTATGCTGGAGAAGAACCCTGCCAGGTCGGCATCAACGCCATACTTGATGACCATCAGCTTGGTAGAGAATTTCAGGAAGGGCGAGACGGCGGAATAGAACAGCACGCAGAACAGCGTGATGAGCCAGAAGCC
>CAMYZO010000088.1 GCA_947303855.1 uncultured Prevotellaceae bacterium | reverse complement strand
AGTTCGGCGGCGGCGTGTTCGAGGTGCTCTCCACCAATGGTGACACCCACCTCGGCGGCGACGACTTCGACCAGGTCATCATCGACTGGCTCGTACAGGAGTTCCGCAACGACGAGGGTGCCGACCTGAAGGCCGACCCCATGGCCATGCAGCGTCTGAAGGAGGCTGCCGAGAAAGCTAAGATTGAGCTGTCTTCGTCTACATCGACGGAAATCAACCTGCCGTACATCATGCCTGTCGGCGGCGTACCCAAGCACCTGGTGAAGACACTGACACGCGCCAAGTTCGAGCAGCTGGCCCACGACCTCATCCAGGCCTGCCTCGTTCCCTGCCAGAACGCCATGCGCGACGCCGGTCTGAACACGGCCGACATCGACGAGGTCATCCTCGTGGGCGGTTCCAGCCGTATCCCCGCCGTCCAGGCTCTGGTAAAGAATTACTTCGGCAAGGAGCCTTCTAAGGGCGTCAACCCCGACGAGGTGGTGGCCGTAGGAGCCTCTATCCAGGGTGCCATCCTCAACAAGGAAGGCGGCGTGGGCGACATCGTCCTGCTCGACGTCACTCCGCTGACGCTGGGTATCGAGACGCTGGGCGGCGTGATGACCAAGCTGATTGAGGCTAACACCACCATCCCCTGCAAGAAGAGCGAGACCTTCTCGACGGCTGCCGACAACCAGACCGAGGTGACCATCCACGTGCTGCAGGGCGAGCGCCCCATGGCTGCTCAGAACAAGAGCATAGGCCAGTTCAACCTCACCGGCATCGCTCCCGCCCGTCGCGGTGTGCCTCAGATTGAGGTGACCTTCGACATCGATGCCAACGGCATCCTGAAGGTCAGTGCCAAGGACAAGGCTACCGGCAAGGAGCAGGCCATCCGCATCGAGGCCTCTTCAGGTCTGTCACAGGACGAGATCAACCGCATGAAGGCCGAGGCCGAGCAGAACGCCGAGAACGACAAGCGTGAGCGTGAGCGCATCGACAAGCTGAACCAGGCCGACTCGATGATCTTCCAGACCGAGACCTTCCTCCAGGAGAACGGCGACAAGCTCGGTGCCGACAAGGCCAACGTAGAGCAGGCCGTCCAGCAGCTGAAGGACGCTCACAAGAGCGGCGACATCGCAGCCATCGATGGTGCCATCAACAACCTAAACCAGGTGATGCAGGCTGCCTCGCAGAAGATGTACAGCCAGGCCGGCGGTGCCCAGCCCGGTGGCCAGCAGGCCGGAGGCCAAGGCTTCCAGGGCGGTCAGCAGGCTCAGTCGAACCCCAACGACGATGTCCAGGATGCCGACTTCGAGGAGGTTAAATGACACCGATAGGCAAAGACATAACAAAACGCAACGAAATAGCGTGTAGCTCAATGAGTTACACGCTATTTGTTTTTTATGCCCTCATGTTTGCTATGTCTTTATTATGCCATTGTTTATCCCATTTTTGCAACATTCATGTGACGCGACTAAATTTGCGACAAGATGCCATAAAAACAGAAGGTTTGAGACTATTTCTCATAAAGATACCATTTATCTCGATTTTTTTTTTGTAATTTTGTCCCAGAAATGATTCGGATGGAGAAATCGTGGGGAGTATTACTTTTTTTAATAGTAGTATTGCTGACAGTCAGTTATGGCTGGCAGGATAAAGATTGCGCCCAAGAAAAAGAGGTACAAGAACAACGAGATGCAACAGTAGTAACCCCACAGGATTCACGTCACTACGAGGCTACGCTGACGGATGCCACTAACCTATATCGTGTTTGCAGCTCACGCCCACAACGAATACTGTCTACACACGCGTCAAAGACAGAACGTACAGCCAATCCGTGCGGTTTCGTTCGAGTGCAAATTGTTAAGTCCCTCCATTTCCTCCACGACAGCAGACGCCGTTTGGAGACGGCTCCCTTCTGCCTGTCAGCCTCGTGCCTATATTATGTGATAGCACTGAGGCATATCATCCGTTAGCATAGCTATTTTGGGGGACACGCATCAATTCACATTTTCATTCATTTTATTAGCAACCGTTCGTCCTAAGGCCGCTTTAGTTATAAAAACCAAGTTTAAAGGATTAGGAAGATGATTGCAAAATTGTTCTAAACAGCCATTACGACATGACGTTTACACCAGAAAACATTTTCTTTCTTGGCGCAGTACTGATCTTCGCCAGCATCGTCATCAGCAAGTGGGGGTATCGCTTCGGCATCCCCACCCTGCTGCTGTTTCTGTTCACGGGTATGCTTTTCGGCAGCGACGGACTGGGGCTGGAGTTCCATAGCCATGAGGACGCCCAGCTTATCGGCATGCTGTCGTTATCGGTCATCCTGTTCTCAGGTGGTATGGACACGAAGTTCCGCGACATTCAGCCAGTAGTGGCACAGGGCCTGGTGCTCTCAACGCTGGGCGTATTGGTAACTACGGCAATCACGGGCATGCTGATTTTCTACCTATCGGAATGGACGAACCTTGCCATCGGACTGACACTGCCGATGTCGATGCTGCTGGCAGCCACCGTGTCGTCTACCGATTCAGCTTCCGTGTTCAATCTGCTGCGTTCACAGGGAATTGGGCTGAAACATAATCTCCGTCCTACACTTGAATTGGAGAGCGGCTCGAACGACCCGATGGCGTTTGTACTCACTATAGCATTGGTCGATATGATTGTGTCAGCAGGAGAGTTTTCTGGTATGGAACTGGCTTCAAAGATTGTAGGCCAGTTGGCCGTAGGTGGCTTGCGTGGCGCTGTGCCTATCATTTTTGCCACCTATCCTGTCATTGCAGGTATTGAGGATGCGCACTTCCTGTTCAACGTGGTGTTCGTTATCACGCTATTGTCACTATCGATTCAAGGCACCACTATCACAGCCTGCGCCCGTTGGCTGGGCTTGGCTACAGAAGAACCCAAGGAGGGTAATGAGTTTGGTGTCGAACTGCCTGAAGAACTTGGTTCGCGTCTGTCCGAGATGATAGTCACGGACGAGACCTTGACTGGCGGCAACCATTTGGCTGACATGCATTTTCCCAGGGGAACCTTGGTAATGATGATTAAACGTGGAAACAGCATCATCGTTCCCAACGGACAGCTGGAGTTGAAAAAGGGTGATATCCTGCTCACTATCGCACAGCAGGAAACTGAATGAATGATACGTTCCACTAAGGACAATAAAAACGGAACTTGCACGTTTTATAGGTGCGTCGGCAACAGATGTCCGCAGCAACAGAACACATTCGAGCTGAAATGATGAAAAAAACAATCCTTTTGTGCATGATGGCTTTGATGACTTGTCTTTTAGCACAAGCCCAACTGTCATGGGGTGATCAGGGCAACGGGACGTATAAGAACCCGGTGCTGAACGCCGACTACTCAGACCCCGACGTGATTCGCGTGGGTGAGAAGTATTACATGGTTGCCTCAGACTTTCACTTTATCGGCATGCAGGTACTGGAGTCGGACGATTTGGTCAACTGGAAGATCGTAAGTCAGGTGTACGACCGTTTTGACATGCCTGGCTGGGATGAAAACAAGCATTATGCCGGTGGTTCGTGGGCTCCCAGCATCCGCTGGCACGAAGGAAAGTTCTACGTTTATTTCTGCACGCCTGACGAAGGCTTGTTCATGTCGACAGCTTCGGATGCCTGCGGTCCATGGAGTCCACTGCACTGTGTGAAAGCCGTGCCGAAGTGGGAAGACCCGTGTCCGCTGTTCGACGACGACGGGCAGGCATATCTCGGACGCAGCCAGCACGGCGCAGGACCAATCATCGTCCATAAGCTGTCGGCCGACGGCAAAACTCTGCTCGACGACGGTGTGACGGTCTATACCGGTCCTGTGGCAGAGGGGACGAAATGGTTGAAGCGGAACGGTTTCTATTATCTGATTATTCCCGAGGGTGGTGTGGGCAGTGGTTGGCAAACGGTGCTCCGTTCAAAGAATGTCTATGGGCCTTACGAAAAACGGGTAGTGCTGGAACAAGGTTCTACAAGCGTAAATGGCCCTCATCAGGGAGCACTTGTCGATACGCCCGACGGCCAGTGGTGGTTCTACCACTTCCAGGCCACTCCGGTCTTGGGGCGTGTGGTTCATCTGCAACCTGCCCGTTGGAAGGACGGCTGGCCGCTCATTGGCGTAGATATTGACGGCAATGGTATCGGGGAACCTGTCAATGTGTGGACGAAGCCGAATATTACGGCAAACACGAAGCGTGTGCTGCCACAAACCAGCGACGATTTCAGCGGCAACACGCTTGGCTTGCAGTGGCAATGGTGTCACAACCCGAACAACGACTATTGGAGTCTGACGGAACGCCATGGTTGGCTGACGCTTCACGCCCAGCCGTCGCCCGGCTTGAAGAATGCCCGTAATATGCTGACACAGAAGACGATGGGTTATTGTGGCGTGGCCACTACCGTAGTAGACTGTCGCGGTCTTACGAAAGGCACCCGTGCCGGACTGCTCTGCATAGGACGAGAATATCGGGGCATCGGAATCTCTGACGAAGGAATCTGTCTGGTAAATGACAGGCATTATGAAGTGGTCGCCAAGAAGAAACCCTCAAAAGTCTGGCTACGCATATCTCTTGACGTGCTGACCAACCAGCATCGGTTCTACTATAGTCTTGACGGCAAGCGTTTTACGGCAGCAGGCGAACCGTTCGCTATGCACGAGGGCAATTGGAAGGGCTTCCGTATAGGTATCTTTTGCTATGGAAAGCAAGGAAAAGCACAGTTTGACACTTTTGATTATGAGATTTTGGAATAACAAAAAAACATATCTACTCAGAAGATGTGGCGCTGGCACTGCTATCAACCATACATGCCTGCACCAGATTTGTCAGCTCCACAAACTGCGCTATGGTGAGCTGTTCGGGACGAAGGGTAAGATCAACAGAGGCGTTCTGTGATAGCGGGGCATCACCTGCTGCCGTGGTAAGATTCGAAAGTTGATCGTTGGACAGCAGTTGGCGCAGCGAGACGCGCAGCATCTTGCGCCGCTGGTTGAAGGTGGTCTTGACCACACGCCGGAAGAGCTGCCAGTCGCAACCAAGGTCGGTCACGTGGTTGCGCACCATGCGGATGACAGCCGACTGCACCTTTGGAGGCGGATTGAAGACGCTGGGGTCTACGGTAAAGAGATACTCCACATCGTACCAGGCCTGTATCAGGACTGAGAGAATGCCATACTGCTTATTGCCCGGCTTGGCAGCCAAGCGCAGGGCCACCTCATGCTGAATCATGCCAGTACAGCAGGGAATAAGGTCTTTATTGTCGAGCATCTTGAAGAATATCTGCGACGAGATGTCGTAGGGATAGTTGCCGGTGAGTACGAAGGGCTGACCATCGAATACCTCGGTGAGGTCCATTCGGAGGAAGTCGCCAGAGATTATCTCCAGGTCTGATTCTTGAGGTGAGGTTTTCGAGGTATCCCGTACCTCATACTTCGAATCAAGGAAATGCTCTTTCAGATACGCCACCGACTCACGGTCTATCTCCACTACCTTTAACGGCCGGGACTTCTTGACGAGATACTGCGTCATAACCCCCATACCAGGGCCTACCTCAAGGACGGGCAGGTCGGCGTAGGGATTATCAACAGTGTCGGCTATGCGGCGCGCTATATCAAGGTCAACAAGAAAATGCTGGCCAAGGTTCTTCTTTGGTCGTACTTGATTCATAGGCGCAAAGATACACAATAATTCCAACAAAATGATTAAAAAATTGAGAAATTTAGTTAAACTTTGTGAGTTTTATAAAATATTCCTAAAAAAATAAACTAAAAAGTTTTCACAAAAGGAACATTTTTATACATTTGCAGCAAATTGCAACTAAAATAAGTACATAAAACAAAAAACTATGCGAAAAGCGCTATTTTTACTTACACTTTTTGTGAGTTCGGCTTTTGCTGCTAACGCGCAGCAAGAAGCCCAAACAGAACGGCGACTGGTCAGTGTGCCACGCGCATTCTTTGTTCCCCACTGGTATATCAAGGCACAGGGTGGTGCAGCCTACGACATCGGCGAAGCCAAGTTCTCACAGTTGCTCTCTCCGGCACTGCAAATCTCAATGGGCTATAAGTTCAACGAGATTTTCGGTCTGCGCGGAAGCGTCAGCGGTCTGTGGGCAAAGAACCGCTATGCTTACCCCGAGTCAGAATACAAGTGGAACTTCATCCAGCCCAGCCTTGAGGCCGAGGTTGACCTGACACAACTCATCCTGGGTCGCAACCCGGAACGTCTGCACAGCATCTATGCCTTTGTCGGTGGTGGTGTGGCTTTCGCATTTAACAATGATGACGCCGTGAATGCCAATGATGCTTACCATCAGAAGAAGTACTACACCATGTACGACTACGTGCCCCACACCGAACCTTTCCAGAAGCTGTGGAGAGACTCCCGCTGGAACCCCGTGGTGAGAGCCGGTATAGGCTACGACTACCGCATTGCCGACGAGATTTCCATCGGTGCTGAGGTGAATGCCAACATGCTGCCCGACCACTTCAACTCGAAACTGGGCAAGCACGACAACAAAGACTGGCACTTCAACGCCCTGCTGGGCATCAAGTTCAACATCGGACACAGCCACGGCCGTACCGAGCCGGTTTACGAGGATGTGCCAAAGCCCGTGACTCCGCCGACACAGTTTGTGGACGTTCCGGCTGAGAAGATTTCGTTCAACGTGAACATCTACTTCGTCATCAACCAGAGCATCATCCGCGCCAACCAGATGAGCAAGCTTACACGCCTGCTGCAGTATCTTGACGAGCATCCGAAGGCCTTCGTCCGTCTGTCCGGCTATGCCGATAAGGAGACGGGTAACCCCACCATCAACATGCGTTTGTCTATCGAGCGTTCGCAGGCCGTATCTAAGTACCTGCAGGATGCCGGTGTACCTGACTGGCGTATCCGCCGCTTCGCCAAGGGCGACAAGGTACAGCCGTTCGACATCCCCGAAGAGAACCGCGTCTGCATCTGCTACGTCTATGACCCAGACAACCCCACCCCTCAAAGATTTGAATATTAATAATAAAAACATAATAAGTAGGTTATGAAAACATTAAGAAAATTCCTGTTGCTGGCCATAGTACCCCTGATGGCAAGCACCATTTCATCCTGCACCGACTATCAGGACGAAATTAACGCACTGGACTACCGTGTAACAGAACTGGAGAAGCTGGCCAAGAAAATGAACACCCAGCTTGAGGCACTGCAAATCATTGCCGACGCTTTGGAGAATGCCGACTACATCACCAACGTTACTCCCAACAGCCAAGGTTACATCATTACGTTCAAGAAGGCAGGCGCTGTACTCATCCGCAATGGCCAGGACGGTATCGACGGCATTGATGCCGAGGTGCCCGACATCTCCATCTTGCAGGGTCCTGACGGTTATTTCTACTGGACGCTGAATGGAGAGTTTATCGTGACTCCCGATGGCAGCCTGGTACGTGCTAACGGTAAGGACGGCAAGGACGGCAAGGACGGAAAAGACGGCGTAGCCCGTGCGCCAATGGTACGCATCAACGAGCAGACCTATTTCTGGGAAGTGTCCTACGACGGCGGCACCACCTGGATTAGCACCAGCATGTATGCCAAAGGCCAAGACGGTGCTGACGGCAAGGATGCCGAAGCTCCGGAAATCTCGATGAAGCAGGGTGACGACGGTGACTATTACTGGACTATCAACGGTGTGTTCATCATAACACCTGACGGCAATATGGTACGTGCCAACGGTAAGGACGGTAAGGACGGTAAGGACGGAAAAGCCGTAGCCCCACAGGTGCGCATCAACGACGTGACCCTGGTTTGGGAGGTGTCATACGACGGCGGCAACACCTGGATTAGCACAGGCGTCAGCGCCCAAGGTAAGGATGGCGCAGACGGCAAGGACGCCGAGGCTCCTGAAATCTCTGCCAAGCAAGGTCCTGACGGCAATTACTATTGGGCTGTCAACGGTGAGTTTGTTGTAACGGCCGATGGCGAAATGATACGCGCTAATGGTAAAGACGGTAAGAACGGCACTGACGGCAAGGACGGTCGCGCCGTAGCTCCTCAGGTACGCATCAACCCCACCACCTATATCTGGGAAATCTCATACGACGGCGGCAACACCTGGTTTAGCACCAGCACATACGCCAAGGGTAAGGATGGTGCAGACGGCAAGGACGGTATCAATGGTAAAGACGGCAAAAATGGCGACGTCGTTATCGAGTCCGTTGAATTCCTGTGGGTTAATGGCGTTTACGTTGCCCGTTTCAAATTCCCCAACAACCAGGGACAGTTTGACGTACCTATCATTACCAATGCCAATTAAAGACCACTAATCCGGAAGAAATATGAAACTACGAGCATTCCACATATTAGCAGTAGGAGCCTTCATGGCTACTGGCATCAGCTCGTGCAACGATAAGTACGGCGATGACCTGCGTGGCCTGGGCCGTCGTGTGGAGATTCTGGAGGACAGTCTGCCTATACAAAACAGAGAAATACAGGCAATTCAGACCATACTCTACACGATTAACACCAATGGCTTTATTACAAGAGTCGTAAACAACAACAACGGCACCTACACCATCAGGTTCAACAACGGCAATGAGTTTACCCTAAGACACGGCACGAACGGAAAGGACGGAAAAGACGGAAGTGCTGCCGACTTCGTCATCGGCGTTGACAAGGGTGAAGACGGTGTCTGGTACTGGACTCTAAACGGCCAATGGATTCTTGATGACGACGGCAACCGTATGCGCGCCGGCGGCATTGATGGCAAAGACGGTGTTGACGGCAAGGACGGTAAGGACGACATCAACATGTCGCTGCCCATACCCCTGACCCGTATCAACCCGATAACCCGCTACTGGGAAATCTCTACCGATGGTGGAACCACGTACACCAGCACAGGCATTCTTGCCGACGGTCAAAACGGTAAGGATGGCAGTGCAGAAGATTTTAACATGAGCGTGCAGAAGGGTGAGGACGGTGTCTGGTATTGGACGGTTAACAACCGTTGGATTACCGACGAGAACGGAAACCGCATGCCTGCCGGCGGCGTTGATGGCAAGGACGGTAAGGACGGTAAGGACGACATCAACCTGTCGCTGCCTATCCCCATCGTCCGCATCAACCCGACAACCCGCGTGTGGGAAATCTCTACTGACGGCGGTGTCACGTTCATCAGTACTGACATTCCTGCTGACGGTAAGGACGGTAAGGACGGTACTAACTCAAACTTCACCATTGGCATTGCCAAGGCAGCAGACGGTATCTACTATTGGACACTGAACGGCCAATGGATGACTGATGCAAACGGCAATCTGATGCGTGCCAACGGCATAGACGGTAAAGACGGCGTTAACGGCAAGGACGGTAAGGACGACATCAACATGACCCTGCCAGTGCCCATTGTCCGCATTAACCCCGTTACCCGTATGTGGGAGATCTCCACGGACGGTGGTGTCACGTACAAGAGTACAGGCATTCTGGCTGACGGCCAAGACGGAACGGACGGTCAGAACGGCAAAGATGGCACCAATGGCAAAGACGACTCCTTACTCAGTGTAGTGTTCACTGACGATGGTAACTATGCCGTCATCACACTCAGAAACGGCCAGTCATTTGTTGTACCTATTGCCCCGTTTTAACGCGCGCTAAATTTCCTCTAATTAAAAATAGTTCAAAAAACCAAGCAAACTTTGGTTTTTTGAACTATTTGCATTATCTTTGCAGCATGGAATGGAAAAACACGGGCAACAACATCTTGAAAATAGCCCTGCCGTTAATCCTCGGCGGAGCTATTCTCTATTGGATGTACCGTGGATTCGACTTTCAGATGGTGCGCCACGTCATGCTCCATGAGATGGACTGGACGTGGATGCTCCTGTCTTTTCCCTTCGGCATCCTGGCACAGGCCTTCCGAGGCTGGCGGTGGAAGCAGACGCTGGAGCCGCTTGGGGCGAGGGACGAGGATGCTGAGTCGAGGTACGAGGTACGAGGTACGAGGTACGAGAATATCAGGTCCTCGGTCTGCGTCAACGCCGTATTCCTGAGCTATGCCGCCTCACTGGTCATCCCCCGCATCGGCGAGTTCACACGCTGCGGCGTGCTGAAACGGTGGGAGGGCGTTTCGTTCTCGAAAGCCTTAGGGACGGTGGTCACCGAGCGCGCTGTCGACACACTGATTGTAACGCTCTACTCCGGACTGATTCTGCTGATTGAGATGAGCGTCTTTGGCACGTTCTTCCGCAAGACGGGCACGTCGATGGACCGCATCCTGAGCAGCTTTTCGCTGACGGGATGGCTGGTAACGGGCGTCTGTGGCGTGGCAGCCCTGATTCTCTTGCACCTGCTGTTGAAAAACCTCTCTATATATAATAAGGTTAAAACAACGCTGGGTGGCATCTGGGAGGGCGTATTGTCATTACGTGGCGTCAAAAACCTTCCGCTCTACCTGCTACTCTCCATTGGCATCTGGGTATGCTATTTTCTGCATTACTACCTGACATTCTTCTGCTTCGACTTCACGGTCGACTTAGGCATCGGCTGTGCATTAGTTTCGTTTGTTGTGGCCAACTTCGCCGTCATCGTGCCCACCCCAAACGGTGCCGGTCCCTGGCATTTCGCCATCAAGACAATGCTCATTCTCTATGGTGTACAGGACGAGCAGGCTCTCTACTTCGTGCTCATCGTCCATACGGTGCAGACGTTGCTGGTGGTCGCCCTGGGCATCTACGCTTGGGTGGCACTGTTGTTTACGAGGAGAAATTTAGAGGAGAGAGGAGAGAGGAGAGAGGAGAGAGATTACTCCAGAATCAGAGAGAGGAGAGAGGAGAGAGATTAGTTTTTCCTGTATTATATTCTATCAAACAACGTATTATGGCTAACGATTTCTTTTACAAAAAAGTAGAGGCATACAAGAAGGCAAAAACTTTTATCATCTACGTATATTCTTTGGTTCGGAAATTTCCTGCATACGAGCAATACGCCATCTGCGACCAAATTAGGAGATCAGCTGTTTCTATACCTTCAAATATTGCCGAGGGACTGGGGCGAATGTCAATCAAGGAAAGAATCCACTTTCTCGAAATAGCATACGGTTCTCTCACGGAAGTAACATGCCAGCTGGATATCGCCCAGTCATTAGGATATATAACAGAAGAAGAATTAAAAATAGCAGAAGACATGTCTATAGAAGTAGGCAGAATAATGTCTGGACTCAGAAAGTCACTGATTGACAAACAAAATAACTGTTACTAACTGCAGGACAGTGAAGACGAGCCGCAGCAGGAGTATTCTCTCTCCTCTCTCCTCTCTCCTCTCTCCTCTCAAACAAAAAAACTATGAACAACGACATTCAGAACCTAAACCCGCAGTGCGTCTGGAAAAACTTCTACGCACTGACACAGGTGCCCCGCCCCAGCGGACACTTAGAGAAGATTCAGCAGTTCCTGCTGCAGTTTGGAACAGAGGCTGGCGTTCAGGCCTTCAAAGACCCCGCCGGCAACATCGTCATGCGCAAGCCCGCCACGCCTGGCATGGAGAACCGCAAGGGCATCATCTTGCAGGCCCACATGGACATGGTACCCCAGAAGACACCCGAGTCACAGCACAACTTCGAGACCGACCCCATACAGCCGTGGATAGACGGTGAGTGGGTGAAGGCCACAGGTACCACCCTCGGCGCCGACAACGGCCTTGGCGTAGCCTCCATCATGGCCATCATGGAGGCTAAGGACCTGCAGCACGGCCCCATCGACGCCCTGATTACCGCCGATGAGGAGACGGGCATGTACGGTGCCAACGACCTGCCTGAGGGTGAGTTGCAGGGCGACATCTTGCTGAACCTCGACTCCGAGCACTGGGGCAAGTTCGTCATCGGCTCGGCCGGAGGCATTGACGTCACCGCCACCCTCGACTACAAAGAGGCTGACACCGATACCGACGACGCTGCCGTGCGCATCACCGTCAAAGGACTGCGTGGCGGACACAGTGGTCTGGAAATCCACGAAGGCCGCGGCAACGCCAACAAGCTGATGGTGCGCATCGTCCGTGAGGCCATCGAGGAACTGGAGGCACGCTTAGCCTCCTGGCACGGCGGCAACATGCGCAACGCCATTCCCTTCAAGGCCGAGGTGGTGCTGACTCTGCCCAAGGAAAACGTAGAGGCTCTGAAAGAGCTCTGTGCCGACTGGCAGGAAGATTTCCGCGATGAGTACAAGCAGATAGAGACCTTAGGCATTGAGGTCATAGCCGAAGACGTGGAGACGCCTAAGACGGAGGTGCCCGTTGAGATTCAGGACAACCTCATCAACGCCATTTATGCCTGCCACGACGGTGTTGTCCGCATGATACCCTCCTACCCCGACGTGGTGGAGACCTCGTCAAACCTGGCCATCATCGACATCGAATCCGGCAAGGCTGCCATGAAGATTCTGGCCCGCTCAAGTCGCGAGGACATGAAAGACTATATCGTAAAAACCCTCGAGAGTTGCTTCTCCATGGCAGGCATGAAGGTGGAGACCGCCGGCAGCTACGGCGGCTGGGACCCGAATCCCGAGTCGGAGGCCCTGCACCTGCTGCTGAAGGAGTATAAGGAACTGTTTGGTCAGGACGGCATCATCCAGGTAGACCACGCCGGTCTGGAGTGCTCGGTCATCCTGGGTAAGTACCCGCATCTGGACGTCGTCAGCCTCGGCCCCACGATGAAGTCGCCACACACCACCACGGAGCGCGCCCTCATCGCCACCGTCGAACCTTTCTGGCAGCTGCTGAAGAAGACGCTGGCCGACGTGCCGGTGAAATAAAAGAGTAAAAAGTAAAAAAGTAAAAAGGTAAAAAAGTGGCTCGATGCTTTACTTTTTTACCTTTTTACTTTTTTACCTTTAATATTTTTCGTACCTTTGCACCAGACAAACCAAAATAGCAACAAAAAAATGGACGATTACCCGGCGGAAACTTGTAAAAAGTAAGGCTGGAGGACAGGCAGGCAAGACCGCTAATCCTCTTGCCGCTAAACTATTCTCGTACCTCGTACCTCGAAAAAAAGGATTAGCACAATGAAGACATTCTGGAACACCCAAGGCGGGCTGAGCCAGCTCACAGAGTGGCAGCCTAATTGTTGGATACAGGTGACGTGTCCGACAGAAGATGATCAGCGTCAGTTGGAAGAGCAGTTTAAGATTCCCGACTACTTCCTGTCGGACATCAGCGATACCGACGAGAGGGCGCGCTACGAATATGACGACGGCTGGATGCTCATCATCCTCCGCATACCCTACGTCAAGGAAATCAGGTCAAGGACACCCTACACCACGGTGCCACTGGGCATCATCCACAAGCGTGACGTCACCATCACCGTCTGCTACTATGAGACAAACATGATGATTGACTTCGTCTCGTTCCAGCAGAAGCGCGGCGAGGGCTTTACCGATTATGTCGACATGATTTTCCGGTTGTTCCTCTCCTCTGCCGTATGGTACCTGAAGCGCCTGAAGCAAATCAACATGCTCATCGACAAAGCCAAGCGCAACCTGGACCGCGAGGTGAACAACGAGAGCCTCATCGGACTCTCGCGCCTGCAGGACTCGCTGACCTATTTCCAGACCTCCATCCGAGGCAATGAGACGCTGTTGTCGAAACTGAAGTTCAAACTGCAGATTGACGAACTGGACGCCGACCTCATTGAGGACGTGAACATCGAGATGACACAGGCCCGCGAGACCACCAACATCTACAGCGACATCCTGGAGTCGACGATGGACACCTATCAGAGCATTATCAACAACAACATGAACACCGTCATCCGAACGCTCACGTCGGTCACCATCATCATGATGTTCCCCACGCTGATAGCCTCGCTCTTCGGCATGAACCTCGTCAACGGCATCGAGGAAAAACCATGGGGATTTATCTTTGCGCTGATACTGTCCGCCCTGGTTTCCGTTGTCTGTTGGTGGATTTTCCGACATAAGCGACTGGTGTGACATAATAAAAAATGTTAAATATTAGGCTGTTACGTTTTTTTTAAGTACTTTTACCGCCTAAATTACGTGTGAACCCACCATATAGTAACTAAAAGCAGTTAATTATGGACTCTCAAGAAAACATCCTCGAAAAGGGGATTAGTGAAGAAACAGTCAACCAGGCAGCAACAGCTCCTGAAGTAGTAACAACGGCTGAAGCAACGGAAATTCCGGAAGAACAGCGTAAGGTCTATGCCACCAAGAAAGAGGTGCTTGACCGTGTAAAGGAAATCGCCCATGGCGAAGAAGCTCCTCAGAAGGACGAAGTGGACTATCTGAAGACCGCATTCTACAAACTGCACATTGCCGAGCGTGAGGCCAAGCTGAAGGCCTATATCGACGGCGGCGGCGACCCGGAAGAGTATCAGATTACGCCCGACGAAGAAGAAGAGGCTTTCAAAGCCGAGATGGGCATTATCAAAGAGCGCCGGCAGCAGCAGTTCCGCGAACAGGAAGCTGAGAAGGAGGAGAACCTCAAGAAGAAACTTGACATTATAGAAAAAATCAAGGCCATGGTCACATCGCCTGAGGAGGCCAACAAAACCTTCCAGGAATTCAAGACCCTGCAGCAGGAATGGCGCGACATCAAGGCCGTGCCGGCAGAGAAGGCCAACGAGCTATGGCGCAACTACCAGCTCTACGTAGAACAGTTCTACGACCTGCTGAAGCTGAACAGCGAGGCTCGGGAATATGACTTCAAGAAGAACCTGGAGTTGAAGACCAAACTCTGTGAGGCTGCTGAGAAATTAGCTGAGGAGGCCGACGTCATCAGTGCTTTCCACCAGTTGCAGAAGCTGCATCAGGAGTACCGCGAGATAGGTCCGGTAAGCAAGGAACTGCGCGAGGAAATCTGGGACCGTTTCAAGGCTGCATCGACCATTATCAACAAGCGCCACCAGCAGCACTTCGAGGGCATCCGCGCCCGTGAGGAGGAGAACCTGCAGAAGAAGACCGAGTTGTGTGAGAAGGTGGAAGCCATCGCCGCCGAGGAAAACAAGGGCAGCGGCGACTGGGAGCGTCATACCAAGCAGATTATTGAGCTGCAGGCCGAGTGGAAGACCATCGGCTTTGCTCCTCAGAAGATGAACGTCAAGATTTTCGAGCGTTTCCGTGCTGCCTGCGACGACTTCTTCGGACGTAAGGCAGAGTATTTCCGCGGACTGAAGGACACCTTTAAGGAGAATGCCGACAAGAAGCGTGCCCTCATTGAAAAGGCCAAGGCCCTGCAAGACTCCACCGACTGGAAATCGACGGGCGATAAGTTCATCAACCTGCAGAAGGAGTGGAAGACCATCGGCATGGTGCCCAAGAAGCTGGG
>CAMYZO010000087.1 GCA_947303855.1 uncultured Prevotellaceae bacterium | reverse complement strand
AAGGATGGTCGCGCTTACACAAAGGTTATCAAGATGGTGAAGAGCCCCAAGACGGGTGCCTACATCTTCGACGAGCAGATGGTTCCCAACGAGGCTGTTAAAGACTTTTTCAAGTAAACAGGTTTCATACCAGTTAACAAGGGAACATCAATTTGATTTTTGTTTTCCAACTATTAATATCAGGGTTGCTCCATACAGGGCAACCCTCTTATTTACCCAATACTGTTCATGCAAATGAAGCAACAAGCCATCATACTTTCAGTCTTAATATGGGCGGCAACAGCATCTGCCCAAACGTTCAGTATTGACACCATTAGCGACAACGTATTCCAACGAATGCTCGGCAAATCATACAAGAGTAACTGTACTGTAGCGCGTTCGGAGTTACGATACCTGCGCCTGTCCCACTTCGATGCCAACGGCAATGAGCATGTAGGCGAAATGGTTTGTAACAAACTTATAGCCAATTCTTTAATAAACATCTTTAAAGAACTTTACAGGCATAAGTACCCCATTGAACGAATGCAGCTGATTGACGATTACGATGCCGACGACGAGCTTTCCATGCGCTCAAACAATACCAGCTGCTTCAATTTCCGTATCATTGCCGGCTCGCAGAAACTGTCAAAGCACGCACAGGGACTGGCCATCGACATCAACCCGCTTTACAACCCGTATGTCAAGAAAGGCAAAGACGGCAAACGGATTATCCAGCCTGCTACTGCCGGCAAATATGCCGACCGCAGCAAAGCCACACCCTACACCATCAAGCAGGGGGATCTGTGTTACCGCCTATTTGTTAAATACGGGTTTACGTGGGGAGGTTCTTGGCGCAGTGTAAATGACTATCAGCACTTTGAGCGTTAAATTTGTTAAAAGGCAGAAAATTGCTGCACAAAGATAGTGGTTTTGTGCCGTTTTCTTGCTACCTTTGCATGCAAAAATACTATAGCATGTTATGGAATCGTTTCAATGGTTAATTAATCTGTTTACAGCGACCGACTCGGTGGCACACATCGCCTTGCTTTATGCCGTGGTCATCGCTGTCGGTGTCTATTTAGGCAAGATTAAAATTTTCGGGATTTCGCTGGGTGTCACCTTCGTACTCTTTGCCGGTATCGTGGCCGGCCACATCGGATTCACGGCACCAACGCCCATTCTGACTTTCATTCAGGACTTCGGACTCATTCTGTTTGTCTTTATGATAGGCATGCAGGTGGGACCGGGCTTCTTCGAGAGTTTTGGCACAGCAGGCATCAAGCTCAACGGCCTGGCAGCAACAGCCATCCTGCTGAACGTCTGCGTCATGTTTGCCTGCTACTACATCTTCTTCGACACTAACGACAAGTCTACTCTGCCCATGATGGTAGGCACGCTCTATGGTGCTGTGACAAACACGCCTGGTCTTGGTGCTGCCAACGAGGCATTGAGTACCGTCTTCGGCACCTCCGCCCCACCGATAGCCTCGGCCTATGCCTGTGCCTATCCTTTAGGTGTACTCGGCATCATTGGTGCAACAATATTAATTAGGTATATCTGCAAGGTGAAGTTGGAGAAAGAAGAGGAGCAGCTGATTGCTTTGGAAGAAACCAACGCCAACAAGAAACCTTACAAGATGCACTTGGAGGTGACGAACAAATATCTGGAAGGCAAGACGCTGTTGCAGGTACACGACTTTCTGAACCGCGACTTCGTGGTGTCACGCCTCGTTCACGATGGTGAACTGTGCATACCTAACCGCGACACGGTGTTCCACGTGGGCGACCAGATGCTCATTGTCTGTGCTGAAGCCGACCAGGAGGCCATCATGGCCTTCATAGGTCCGAAACTCGACATTGACTTTGAGCAGTCCGACCAGCCGCTGGTGTCAAAGCGCATCCTCATCACCAATCCCGCCATCAACGGTAAGACACTGGCCTCGATGCACTTCTCAAGCGTCCATGGCGTCAACGTAACACGTCTGACCCGCCACGGTCTCGACCTCTTTGCATCGGCATCACTGCCCCTGCAGGTGGGCGACAAGATTATGGTTGTAGGTCCTGAGGATGCCGTAGACCGCGTAGCCAACAAGATGGGCAACTCCATCCGCCGTCTGAATGCGCCGAACATTGCCACCATCTTCGTAGGCATCTTCCTTGGACTCATCTTCGGCTCTTTCCCACTGGCCATCCCTGGCATGCCCGTGCCGCTGAAACTGGGCCTTGCCGGCGGTCCGCTGATCATAGCTATCCTAATTGGCCGTTATGGCTACAAGATTCACCTGGTGACCTACACCACGACATCGGCTAATATGATGCTACGTGAGATAGGACTTGTGCTGTTCCTGGCGTCGGTGGGCATCAAGGCGGGTGCTTCATTCGTTGAAACGGTCGTACAAGGCGACGGTCTGCTCTATGTGCTCACAGGTTTCCTGATAACCATCATCCCCATCCTGATAGTAGGCCCCATAGCCCGTCTGAAGTTCAACTTCAACTACTTCACCATCGCTGGCATGGTAGCCGGCACCTATACCGACCCACCCGCACTGGCCTACGCCAACAGCATCTGCTCAAAGGAGGCACCGGCTCTGGGCTACTCAACGGTCTACCCGCTCTCGATGTTCCTTCGCATTCTGACAGCACAGCTGGTAGTGCTCTTCTTCTGCGGATGAATCGGGATTGACAGCATGATAATTTTTAATAATACACGTTACAAAAAAAATGAGTAAATTCGGATTACTCTGCAGCCTGTTACTTCTGTCAGGAACCTCAACAATGCTGGCTCAAGGAGCCAAGAACATTGTCATCAACGAGGTACTGACTAACAACACTGCCAGCATTCAGGACGAATTTGGCGACCATGAAGCGTGGATAGAGCTGGAGAACACCTCGTTCACCACCTACAACATCCGCGGCATGTACCTGACAACAGACCGCAGTGTGCTCAACCCAGACATGAGCGTGCCCGAGCGCATCAAGCGTATGAGCGTTATTCCCAGCGGCGAGAATCGCACGGCCCTGGGCGGACGACAGCACGTAGTATTCTTTACCAACTCCAATCCCGCCAGGGGTAAGTTGCATCTCTCGCTGAAAGTTCCCATGTCAGAGCCGTTATGGATAGCCATCTACAACGGCAATGCCGTAGAGCTGATTGACTCTGTCACCGTACCTGCACTTAGTGCCGACCAGTCGTATGCCCGCCAAGGCAGCAGGTGGTCGATAAAGTCGGCTCAGAACGTTACCCCAGGAACAGAGAACTTCATTAAGACTGACGAGACAAAGGATGCCAAACTGAAGCGCGAAGACCCACACGGCATCGGCATCACCCTGCTGGCCATGGGTATCGTGTTCTTCTGTCTGGCAGTGCTGTATCTTTTCTTCTCACTCTTCGGTCTGCTGATGCGCCACACGGAAACAGCCAAGAAGGTAGCCAACCAGCAGCCTATCAAGCCTATCACGAAGACGGTTGAAAAGACAGCCGAGATAGGCCACAAGACAGGCGTCATCCTGCAGGAGGGTCTGAAGACAAAGGGTATCGACCGCGAAATCTACATGGCCGTCATAGGCATGGCCCTCAAACAATACGAGGACGATGTACACGATGTGGAGTCGGGCGTCATCACCATCAAGCAGAAATCCAGCAGCTGGAACGATGAATTCCTGCAGATGACACAGTTCCACCAGTAAGGACCTCGCAAACGAATCAGAAAGATTAAATTGCTAAATCGAAAATTGCTAAATCGAAAATACCGAAGATGAATAAGTATCAGTATAAAGTACAGGGTGTCGACTACGAGGTAGAGATTGAAGAAGTAGAAGGCAACATAGCAAAAGTTAATGTCAACGGCATTCCGTTTGAAGTAGAGCTGCAGAAACCCATCAATGCAGCTAAGCATCCCACGATGGCCAAGCCAAAGGTAGAGGCTCCTAAGCCTGTAACACCCGCCCCGGCACCAGCCGCCGCCGCAGCCCCCGTACAGCCGGCAGCCGCCGCTGGTGCAGGCGCAGCCCTGAAGGCACCGCTGCCCGGTACCATCACCGACATCAAGGTCAGCGTTGGCCAGCAAGTCAGCGTTGGCGACGTTGTCCTGGTGCTCGAGGCCATGAAGATGCAGAACAACATTGAGGCAGAGTATGCCGGCACAGTTACCAGTATCACTGTCAAGCCGGGCGAGACTGTCATGGAAGGTTCTGTCCTTATGACTATCGGCTAATTATCAATTGTCAGTTATCAATTACCAATTGAAGAAATGGATTTAGGACAGTTTATCATACAGAACTTCAATGAGTTCCTGACCTATACGGCATTTGCCAACGCCACCGTAGGCAACCTCATCATGATAGCCGTAGGCGCCTTCTTCATCTGGCTGGCCATCAAGAAGGACTTCGAGCCGCTGCTGCTTGTTCCCATCGGACTGGGCATCATCCTCGGCAACATTCCTTTTCGCACCGATGCCGGACTCGAAATAGGCCTATACGAAGACAACTCCGTACTGAACATCTTCTATCAGGGTGTCCGGCAGGGCTGGTATCCGCCACTCATCTTCCTCGGCATCGGTGCCATGACCGACTTCTCGGCCTTGCTGGCTAACCCCAAGCTGATGCTCATCGGAGCGGCCGCACAGTTCGGCATCTTCGGTGCCTACATGGTGGCACTGGCTCTGGGCTTCGAACCCTCACAGGCTGCAGGCATAGCCATCATCGGCGGTGCCGACGGTCCCACCGCCATCTTCCTGTCAAGCAAGCTGGCTCCCAACCTGATGGGTGCCATTGCCGTATGCGCCTACTCCTACATGGCCCTGGTACCGCTGATTCAGCCGCCGCTGATGCGTCTTCTCACCACCCAGAAGGAACGTACCATCAAGATGAAGCCCGCCCGCGAGGTCAGCCAGACGGAGCGTATTCTCTTCCCTATCATCGGCCTGCTGCTTACAACGTTCATCGTTCCCTCGGGCCTGCCGTTGCTGGGCATGCTCTTCTTCGGCAACCTGCTGAAAGAATCGGGCAAGACCACGCGTCTGGCCAAGACGGCTGGTGCAGCGCTGAACGATATTGTCGTCATGCTACTCGGCCTGACCGTAGGCTGTTCCACTCAGGCTTCAGAGTTCCTGACCATGAACACGGTGTTTATCTTCATCATCGGTGCCTTCGCCTTTGCCATCGCTACGGCCTCGGGCGTCTGCTTCGTCAAAATCATGAACATCTTCCTGCCCAGCGACAAGAAGCTGAATCCGCTGATTGGTAATGCCGGTGTGAGTGCCGTTCCCATGGCCGCCCGCATCTCCAACAACCTTGGCCTGGAGTACGACCGTCATAACTTCCTGCTCATGCACGCCATGGGTCCGAATGTGGCCGGTGTCATTGGTTCTGCCGTAGCAGCAGGAGCACTCTTAGGTTTCTTGTCATAATTTTTGCAAAAAAATTTGCCAATTCAATTTATTTTCGTATTTTTGCATACAAGTAATAAAACCAAGTATTCATGCTGAAGAAGTTGACACTTACAAACAACATCGATGAGATTCCCCGACTGTCTGAGTTTATAGAGCTCACTTGCGAGGAAATGGGGTTTGACATGTCAACAACCATGAGTATCAATCTTGCGCTTGAAGAGGCCGTGGTCAATGTGATACAATATGCCTATCCCAACGGAACCGAGGGCGCTGTTGACATAGACATAGCAGATGATGACAGGCAGGCCACCTTCACCATCACAGACAGCGGAAAGCCTTTCGACCCGACAGCAAAAGCCGATGTTGACATCTCTTTGTCAGCCGAGGAGCGCCCTATCGGAGGCTTAGGCATACACTTGATTCGGCAAATCATGGACAGCATCCAATATGAACGCAAAAACAACAAGAATATCCTGACACTCAAAAAAAACAAATAAAAGCTTCTAAGAATTATGACCATTACAATTAAAGAAGAGAATGGCGGCTTGACCGCTTATTTCGACGGTCGTCTTGATACGCCCGCTGCCATTAAGGCACAGCAAGAAATGTCGCCCCTGATGGAGAAAGCCGACAAAGTTATTACTATTGACTGCACACAGTTGGAGTATATCAGCAGTTCCGGCCTTCGTCTTTTCCTTGCGCTTCGAAAGGAGACAGCGGCAAAGGGGGGTAAAGTTGTCATACAGAATATTAATGACGAGATCAAGAAAGTGTTTATGATGACGGGGTTCTTCAATCTGTTTGAAATAAAATAGGTGAAGCAATAAGCACTTTTGCAACGAAAAACAACTTTTTCGAAAAATAATTGCGAAAAAATTTGGAGGAACCAAAAAAAAGCAGTACCTTTGCACCCGCAAATGAAAGGAATGCAGTGACACAATGGTGCCTTAGCTCAGTTGGTAGAGCATCGGACTGAAAATCCGTGTGTCCCCGGTTCGATTCCTGGAGGTACCACTCCTCCTTTCATTATGAACCCCGTGAAGTCTTCGGACAGAGCGGGGTTTTTTCGTTAACATTCAAGAAAGACCATTCGCTATGAGAAGAACACTACCTATGCTCCTTGGCTTGCTATCTGCCATACCTGCCTATACCCAGGTACAGCAGGGAGACAGTGTCCGAGTACGCATCGGCTATAGCCAGGGCAACCAACGTACGGCAGCCGGTGCCATTGATCTCTTGGGTGCCGAGCGTATGAAGAAAGGCCTCATCATCACATCGCTGGACGCCCTGAGCGGACAGTCGGCAGGCGTACAGGTGCAGGCCGGCGGCAACCAGGAAGCCATGGTGTCGGCAGTACGCGTGCGTGGTACAACTTCACTTACCGGCGGCAACGATCCATTGGTCATCATCGACGGTGTGACGTCAGACCTGGCCACCTTGTCAACCATCTATCCTGCCGACATTGAGAGCTTCACCATCCTCAAGGATGCCTCTGAAACGGCACAGTACGGCTCACGCGGCGCTTCCGGCGTCATTGACGTCACGACCAAGAAGGGACGAGGCGGGAAATTCCATATTGCCTACGACGGCAACATCGGCTTTCAGTCTGTATATAAGAATATGGAAATGCTGTCAGGCAGCGAATTCCGTCAGACAGCACAGCGGCTGGGCATCGACATCATCGACGGCAACACCGACACGAACTTCCGCGATGCCATCACACGCACAGGCTTTGTACACAACCACCACGTAGCCTTCGGCGGCGGCTCAGAGACCAGCAACTACCGCACCTCGCTGGGCCTGATGGATCATCAGACAGTCATCAAGTCCAACCATTTCCGCAACTACATTGCCAAGCTCGACATCAGGCAGCAAGCCTTCGACAATCTTCTGACAGTTGACCTGGGTGTGTTTGCCAGCATACAGCAGGGGCAGCAGCTGCCCTTCCAAGACAAGCTGTTTTATTCTGCAGCAACCTTCAACCCCACGCTGAGCAGCGGACTCGATGCCGATGGCAAATACCCCAGCGTACCTGAGGCAGCATGGATAAGCAACCCCATGGCCATGCTCAACATGCAAGACGATGAGGAAGGCGGACACTTCAATGCCCACCTGCGCGCCAAGGCCAGCCTTGGCTACGGGTTCATGCTGACACTCTTTGGCAGCTACTCATTCAACAGCGACAACAACGCCCACTACTACCCTACCTATGTGTGGAGCCATGGCGAAGCCTACAGGGCTAACACCAGGAGCGAGCACCTGCTTGGGAACCTCACCTTGGAGAAGACGGTACACATCGGCAAGAACCAGCATGTCAGCCTGTTGGCTCTGGCCGAAGGACAGAAAGAGGAGGCCAAGGGCTTTAATGTCACCACCTCAAGCTTCGTCACCGATGCCTTTGGCTACGAGAACATCTCGGCAGGTGCTGTCAGACTGTGGGGGGGCACCGACTCCTATCTGGAGAATTCCTACATGCAGTCGTTCATGTTTCGCGCCAAATACACTTTGAAAGACCGCTACTCGCTGACTGTCAACGCACGTACCGACGGCACGTCGAAGGTGGGGCGTAACAACCAGTGGGGCTTCTTCCCTTCCGTTGCCGGCGTATGGATCATCAGCGACGAGTCGTGGATGAAGTCGCTGACATGGCTGAACACATTAAAATTGCGTTTAGGTATTGGCCGAAGCGGCAACCTGGGCGGCATCAGCTCATACAACTCCGTCCAGCTGATACAGCCCAATGGCGTTGTCAACGTAGGAGGCACGATAGCAACGACACTGGGCATCAACCGCAATGCCAACCCCGATCTGAGATGGGAGGTGAAGCACACCATGAACATCGGTCTGAATGCCGGTTTCTGGGATAAGCGCATCTCGCTGAACATCGACCTCTACAAATCCAGAACCACCGACTTGCTCTACATGTATGATGTCCCCGTGCCTCCCTATACCTACGACAAGCTGCTTGCCAACCTCGGCGAGATGGAGGGCAAGGGCCTGGAGATAGGATTCGGCATCACCCCCCTGCGGACGTCCGATATAGAACTGAACTTTAACATGAACATGTCGTTCGAGACCAACAAGCTGCTATCGCTCAATGGCTGGTATAACGGTCAGTACCTCACTGCCCCTGACACGAAAGGCATTGCCGGCGTCAGCGGCGCAGGATTCCATGGCGGCAGCGATGTTACCATGCAGATTGTAGGAGAACCGCTCGGCGTGTTCTACCTGTACCATTGCAACGGCTTGGTGAAGCAAAGCGACGGCAGTTACAAGTACGATGTCAGCAGCGAAAAGCAGATTTGCGGACAGGCCACGCCCAAGATGCGCCTTGGTTCGAACATCGCCCTGCGCTACAAGCAATGGGACCTCTGCATACAGATGAACGGTGCTTTCGGGCATAAAATCTTCAACGGCACGGCCCTTACCTATATGAATATGCAGATGCTGCCCAACTACAACGTCATGAAGGAGGCACCTGAGCAGAACATCAAGGACCAGACCATCAGCGACTACTGGCTTGAAAACGGCAACTACGTCAACTTCGACTATGTCACCTTAGGCTGGAACGTGCCTCTGCGCAGCAAGTACATCCAGAGTCTCAGGACATCGGTCTCCGTCAACAACCTGGCCACCATCACCGCCTACTCAGGCCTGACGCCGATGATCAACTCCAGCATCGTCAACTCCACATTAGGGGTCGACGACAAGCGTTCCTACCCCGTCTACCGTTCCTTCTCCTTCGGACTAAGCATTCAATTCTAAGCCAACACCCCATGAAACAGTTTCTCTATATTGCTCTTCTCTGTACGCTGACAGTCAGCTGCGAACTGGACGAATACCCCAAGGACCAGATTCCCGAGGAGGAAGCCTACGCTACCAAGCAGTCGCTTTTCCAGAATACGGTTGCCACCTTATATAATTATACAGGGGGCAGCAGCGACGGACAGGGCCTGCAGGGCACCTGCCGTGGCATCTACGACCTGCAGACATTCGGCTCCGACGAGGCCATATTGCCCACAAGAGGCATCGACTGGTACGACAACGGCATGTGGCAGGCCATGTACAAGCACAGCTGGACACCGGGCCACGACCTGCTGAACAACTCATGGAAATACCTGTATAAGGTCATCACCCTCTGCAACAACTCCCTGGAGCAGCTCAGCCGCCACAGCACGCTGGCGGGCGACGACCTCGAGATGTGGCAGGCAGAGGTCAGAGCCCTGCGTGCCCTCTACTACTGGTATCTTATCGACCTGTTTGGCGACGTGCCGCTCATACTTAGCACAGCCACCTCCATGAAAGAGGTACACTCCACACCGCGCAAGGAGGTCTACCAGTTCATCGTCAACGAGCTGCAGACAGCCAGAAGACACCTGCTTATCAGCAGCAGCACGCAGCACGGCAGCGCCTATGGGCGCATCACCAGGCCCGTCAGCGACTTTATCATGGCCAAGCTCATGCTCAACGCCCCTGTCTACACGGGCAGCGCCAACGACAGCTGCTATCAGCAGTGTATCGACTATTGCGACGCCATTGAGGCTTTCGGGTATAATCTGTCCCTCACCTACAGCGACAATTTCAGCAAGAACAACGAGACATCGGTAGAAAACATCTTCGTCATTCCCATGGACAAAGACCTGTACACCAACTGCCAGGAGAACATCATCCGCTCCCTGCACTACCGCCATGCAGCATCATGGGGCATGAAGGGCGAAAACGGAGCCTGTGCCACCCTGGAGACCCTGCGAATCTATGGTTACGGCACAGACGACGTCGACTCGCGCTTCTTCGACAATTTCTATACCGATAATATCTACACCCCCGACGGCAGGTATGTCACCACACGCACCGGCCAGCCGTTCTCCTATGTACCTGAGGCCATTCAGCTCGACTTGAGCAATTCACCCTACTTAGAGACGGCAGGCGCACGTATGCACAAGTACCAGCTGACCACCACTACCACTAATGATGGCAAGCTGACCGACAACGACATCGTACTCTTCCGCTTTGCCGACGTCCTCCTGATGAGAGCCGAAGCCAAGGTGCGCCTAGGCGAAAGCGGACAGGAGGATTTCGACCGCGTCAGGGAACGCGCCGGCATGGAAAGGCGCCCCTGCACCCTGGAGAACCTGCTTGACGAGCGGATGCTCGAACTGTGCTGGGAGGGATGGCGCCGACAAGACCTTATACGCTTCGGGAAATACCGCTCCCTCTACGACGGCCCCGATGCCATTGACGAGAGCGACGGCCACACCACCGTCTTCCCCATACCTGGCGACGTCAGGACACTCAACCCCAACATTCCACAAAACAAAGGCTACTAAAACATGACTCAAAAAACAAAACTGGCCCTCCTGCTGGCACTCACACTGGCCTGCCTGTCCGTGAGAGCACAACGGCTGCAGGCCTCGCTGTCGCACTACTCCACCGACGACGGTCTGGCCAGCAATGCCATTGCCGATATCAGGCAAGATGACTATGGCTACATCTGGGTAGCCACATGGAACGGCCTGTCGCGTTTCGACGGCTACCATTTTTACAACTACCAGACGGGCAATGCCAGCCATATACCCCACCTGCACAACCGCATCCTGGCCATGACCTTCGACAAGTCGCAGAACGTATGGCTCCGGATGTACGACAACCGCATCTTCGTGCTGAACCGCCGGCGCGATGTCATCATCAACCCCTTCAACGATATTGCCGACAGCGAGGAATACCGGGCAAGACACGCCCTCTTCAAAATGAGCAACGGCGACATACTGGCATCTGTCGACGGCATTGGCATCTACAAGATGCGGCTCGACAAGGACAGCCTCGACATGCAGCTCATCTTCACCGGGCAACGCTCTGCCAGATGCTTCGCCGAAGGCTATCACGAGGACATCTGGGCAGGCACAGACCAGGGACTGCACCGCATCGACCTGAGCAACAGGAGCATCGAGCGCCAGGGGCTCTTCGAGGACGAGGACGTGACAGCACTCTTCTCCAACGGCTACAACATTTTCGTAGGTTGCAGGAGCGGCAGCATCTATTTGTATTCATACGGACAAGAGCCGCGCCAGCTCAGGAAATCCACCGGCAAGCGCATCCAGAACATCTTCGTCGACAGCCACGGACTCATCTGGTTTGCCGACTCAAGATTCGGTGTATCCAAAATAGACCCCGCCACAATGGCCGAACGGCATTACGAACAGTATGTCCCCGTGCCTGAACACGACGGCGCAGGCGGCACCTTCAACGAGGTCTACGGCACCCTCTGGATAAGCATGAACCACGGCGGCTACGGCTATTACAACCGCAAGACCGACGAGGTGGAATACTTCCATAACGACCCCGTCAACCCGTGGAACCTGTCTAACACCGTCAACGCCTCTTGCGAGCTGCCCGAGGGCATCGTCTACATGTCCACCAGCCGCCAGGGCCTCGAAAAACTTGAAATACTGAAGTACAACATCCCCCGCACCCTACTGCTGCCGGAGTCGGTACAGCCCACCGACAACGAGGTCAGAGGCATCTGCTACGACCCGCAGCGCAAACTGCTCCTCATGGGCAACAAGAGCAGCATGCTCTTCATGAAACGGTCCGACGGCAGCCACACCATTGTCACCACCGACTCCGACGGCCATCCCATAGGGCGCGTCTACGGCATATCCAAAGACTCCAAAGGCCGCTTCTGGATATGCTCCAAAGACCACGGCATCTTCATGATGACCTTCAACGCCAACGGCGGCCACGACATCCGGCGGTTCTGCCATGACGATGACGACGACTACAGCCTCAGCTCAGATGCCGCCTACCAGGTGGTTGAAGACAAGCAGGGCAACATCTGGATAGCCACCTACGGCGGTGGCGTCAACGTGCTCACCCGCAACAAGGAGGGCAAGACCGTCTTCCTGAACCCCGGTAACGCGATGCCCCAGTACCCCAAGAACTCCTACATGAAAGTACGTACCATCGCCCTCAACAAGGACGGAAAGGTATGGGCAGGCACCACCGACGGCATACTCGCCCTCTCGATAAACAACCGGGAGGTGCAGGTAGAGCGGCTGAAGAACTCGGTACTCCAGCCCGACAAAATCCTCATGAGCACCGACATCGTCTGTCTGGCCACCGACAAGAAAGGCGACATCTGGGTGGGCACAAACGGCGGCGGACTGGCACATGCCCTGGGCACCGATGCCGACGGCAACTGGCTCTTCGAGTCGCTGGGCAGCAAGGACGGCCTGCCGTCCGAGGAAATCAAGAGCATCACGTTCGACCTGAGCAATAACGTGTGGTTTGCCACAGGCCACATACTCAGCTCCTACGACGTCAGCAAGCGCATCTTCACCACCTTCTCAACCCTCGACGGCGTCGACGAGACCCTGTGCTCCGAGTCGTCAGCCCTCTGCCTGCCCAACGGCAACGTCCTCTTCGGCACCCTCAACGGCTACTACACCGTCGACCGTAAGAAACTTGTCACCGACAACGTCTCGATGATGAAGCTCCGCATCACCGACTTCATTGTCAACGGACAGGTAATCAGCCCACGGCTGAACAGCTACTGCAAGTATTACGTCCCCGAAGCCAGGCAAGTATCCATACAGAAACACGACGACACCTTCGGGTTCCGCTTCGCAGCCATGAACTACCACTACCAGCAGCGCATACACTATCAGTACATGCTCGAGGGATATGACAAGGAGTGGAGAAACGCCGACCGGACACGTACCGCAACCTATGCCGACGTACCCGGAGGCACCTACCAGTTCAAGGTAAAGGCCTTCCTGCTTGACTCTCCCGACAAATACGACCTGAAGACCATCGAGGTCACCGTGCCGCCCCACCCCCTGCTCTCCGGAGCAGCACTCTGGATATACGCCGCCCTGGCCGTGGCAGCCCTGCTGGCCCTCATGCTCTGGCAGCAGAAGCGGCAGACCAGACGGCGCAACATGAAGGTGCTCAAGCTGGGACCACAGGAGATGGCCTTCGTCCACCAGGAAGACTACGACTTCGTCAAGTCGCAGCTCGACTGGCTCGAGGCCAACTTCGCCAACCCCGACCTCAAGATTGAAGACCTCGTGGCCCAGTCCGGCCTCGACCGCACAGTCTACTATGAGCAGATGAAAGAGCTCACCGGCCAGTCGCCCAAGGAGTTCGTCAGCGACTTCCGCATCAAGAAGGCCGTCATGTTCGTCGAGAACACCAGCCTCTCCGTAGCCGAGATAGCCTCAAGGACGGGATACAGCGACCCCGTTAACTTCACACGCACCTTCAAGCAGAAAACCGGTCTGACCCCCTCCAAATACCGCGAGCAGAAAAGCCAGGAACAGGCAGGAAAGACCGCCACAACAGAAGAAAGCAACAAACAAGAATAAAAAAAACCGACATCAGTATGAACAAGACCGAATTACAACCCGCCGTTGTCTTTGAGCAGTTTGCCAAGATCAACGAGATTCCACGACCCTCCAAGCACGAGGAGAAAATGATTGAATACCTCAAGAGCTGGGGCGAGAGCCGAGGCCTCGACACTCAGGTCGACGAGACCGGCAACGTCATCATCCGCAAGCCCGCCACACCCGGCTACGAGAACCTACAAACCGTCATCCTGCAGAGCCACATGGACATGGTCTGCGACAAGCTGGTCGACGTGCAGTTCGACTTCGACAACGACCCCATCCGCACCTATGTCGACGGTGAATGGCTCACGGCCGAAGGAACCACCTTGGGAGCCGACGACGGCATTGGCTGCGCCATCGAACTGGCCATACTCGACTCCGACAACATCGAGCACGGACCGCTGGAATGCGTCTTCACACGCGACGAAGAGACGGGCCTCAGCGGAGCCGAAGGCATGAAGGCCGGCTTCATGACCGGCGACTACCTCATCAACCTCGACTCCGAGGACGAGGGCGAGATCTTCGTCAGCTGTGCCGGCGGCCGCAACACCCAGGCCCAGTTCAACTTCCGCCGCGAAGAGGCCCCCGCCGGCTCCTTCTTCCTCCGCGGACAGCTCAAGGGACTCGTCGGCGGCCACTCCGGCGACGACATCAACAAGAAGCGCGCCAACGCCATCAAGATTCTTGGCCGGTTCCTCTTCCAGACCATGCGCCGCTACGACGGCATACGCCTGGCACAGTTCCACTCCGGCAAGCTCCACAATGCCATCCCCCGCGACGGCGAGTTTATCATGGCCGTACCCAACGACGTCAAGGAGAATGTCCGTGCCGACTGGAACATCTTCGCCGCAGAGGTCGAAGACGAGTTCCACGTCACCGACACACAGATGCAGTGGCTCATGGAGAGCACCGATGCACAGACGGTCATAGAGCCTTCCGTAGCACGCAACTTCGTCTGGGCTCTGCAGGCCGTCGACAACGGCATCTACGCCATCTGCCAGGACGAGGCCCTGGGCGGCATGGTCGAGACCTCCAGCAACATCGCCAGCGTACACACCGCAGAGACCGAAATCAACATCCTGTCGAGCCAGCGTTCCAATGTCATGTCCAACCTCGACAACATGTGCGCCACCATACAGGCCGTCTTCGAACTGGCCGGAGCCACAGCCCAGTCGTCCGACGGCTATCCCGCATGGAAGATGCGCGCCGACTCCAAGCTGACGCAGATCGTCGTCGACACCTACCAGCAGCTCTTCGGCAAGACACCCGTCGTGCGCGGCATCCATGCCGGTCTGGAGTGCGGACTCTTCTCCGAGCGTTATCCCAACCTCGACATGGTCAGCTTCGGCCCCACCCTGCGCTTCGTCCATACACCCGACGAGCGTCTCCACATACCCACCGTACAGATGGTTTGGGATCATCTTTTGGCCATTCTGAAGGGCATTCCACAGAAAAAAGCATGATTTTTCACTTTTCTCCAAAAAAAGTTTGAAAAACATTTGGAGGATTGAAAAATAATGCGTACCTTTGCACCCGCAATCAAGGAGATAACCCCAACGGTTTGCAGCACAAAGGAAATCCGGAAGGATGGGTGAGTGGCTGAAACCAGCAGTTTGCTAAACTGCCGTACGGGTTCCCGTACCGGGGGTTCGAATCCCCCTCCTTCCGCAGGGGTTCCCTCTATGGGTTGCAAAGATGGTCGATTCATCTAATGGTTAGGATACAAGATTCTCAATCTTGGCATAGGGG
>CAMYZO010000086.1 GCA_947303855.1 uncultured Prevotellaceae bacterium | reverse complement strand
ACCTTGCCAAGGTTGGGGTCGCGGGTCCGAGTCCCGTTTTCCGCTCTTTTTATTACCGAATAACACAAAAACTTTATTTTACCTATTTATTTTAACAGGAAACAAATTCAACAGTAAAATGAATTTATATTTAAGATATTTTGATCGCGAGACACTCGTCAATTCCGTTGATGAGGCATTGGCTTTTCTTGGCGAAATTGAAGAGATTGGTATGAACCCTATGTTGGAGAATGATATCCGTGAGTATGTTGCTAGCGATGTGTTCTACCCCAAGCGATACAAGATACGTCCCCGGGTTTATTTCATTATTATCAAGACAGAAGCAGCCACCATGCAGGACTTCAAGGAGAAAAAGGCTGTGCATGCTCCCGTTGCCGGGGCTGCTCATGACCGTGCTGCATCTCCCATAGTGAATAAGCTGAATGAGGAGAAGTATGGCTGGTATGAGGGTGTCATCGACTTCAAGCGCGTGCTGATGGTGCCTGGCACCGGAAAATTCCAGTACCGTGACACGCACTTCGTAGCCCGTGTAAAGGCCGAGTCGGGCATTGACTGCTACTACCGCATCGTTGAGCACCTGCAGGAGCGTGTCGATAACCGTAGTCAGTTCCCATCGGCTAAAGGTAAGAATTTCAAGTTCTTCTATCTTGGTCAGGCTAAATAATTTTTTTGAAGATGAACAAGGTCATGCTGATAGGCAATGTGGGTACCGACCCTGAGGTGCGTTACGTGGATCAGGGAGTGGCTGTGGCTCGTTTCCGCTTTGCTACGACAGAGAAGGGCTATACCCTTCAGAATGGCACACAGGTGCCCGACCGTACCGACTGGCACAACATACTGCTCTGGCGCCGACTGGCGGAGATAGCCGAGAAATACGTCCATAAAGGCGACAAACTCTATATTGAGGGACGTTTACGCTACTCTACTTACGACGATAAACAGGGGCAGCGTAAGTATGTGACTGAAATATGGGCAGACAACATGGAAATGCTGACGCCCAAGGAAATAAAGGAATTGTAGGGCTGTGGACATTCTTCAACAGACATTGAGCGAGGTTGTTTGGCTGACACCCTCAGCAGGTGCTATCTTCTCAGGTGTTTTGGCATGCCTGCTATTGGTGGTGTCGGGCTTCGCATCGGGTTCCGAAATTGCTTTTTTCTCATTGTCGCCTGCCGATTTGGCAGAAATCTCAGAAAGCGATGCTGAATGCGATAAAAGAATAAAACTGTTGCGTGATGACTCTGAGCGGACGCTCGCTACCATTCTTATTACCAATAACCTGGTCAATGTGACAATCATCATGCTGTGCAACTACTTCTTTGCACACATCATCGATTTTGGTAATGCGGTCTGGCTGCAGTTTCTGGTTATCACTGTGCTCCTTACCTTTCTGCTGCTGCTCTTCGGCGAGATTATCCCTAAAGTCTATTGTGCACAGCACGCATTAGTGGTCTGTCGCCGCTTTGCCGGCTCCATCATGATGCTACGTCAGTTGTTTTACCCGTTGGCAACGGTATTGATTCGCTCAGGCATCTTGGCAGAGAAAGTGGTACAGACGGAAAACCATGTCCTGAGTGTCGACGACTTGGAGCAGGCCCTGGAACTGACTGACAAGGCGGAGTTGAAGGACGAGCAGAATATGCTGGAGGGTATCGTCCGCTTTGGCGACGAGACCGCCAAGGAGATTATGACCAGTCGGCAGGATGTGGTGGGGCTGGATTTCCGCTCGCCGTTCGCTGAGGTGTTGAAATGTATTGTAGAGAACAACTACTCGCGCATTCCCGTCTATCAGCATTCCATCGACAACGTTCGCGGCATCCTCTATATCAAGGACTTACTGCCCCACCTGTCGAAACCCGCCACGTTCCGCTGGCAGTCTTTGATACGGCCTCCCTATTTTGTGCCTGAGACCAAGATGATTGACGATCTGCTCCGTGAGTTCCAGGCCAATAAGGTACATATCGCAATAGTGGTCGATGAGTTCGGCGGTACCAGTGGTATTGTCACCTTAGAGGATATCCTGGAGGAGATAGTCGGCGAGATTAACGATGAGTACGACGACGAGGAGAAGAACTATGTGCGTATCAATGCCAATACCTACGTCTTTGAAGGCAAGACACTACTCAGCGACTTCTACAAGTTGCTGAAGCTTGATGACGAGACCTTTGAAGATGTTGTGGGCGATGCCGACACGCTGGCTGGTCTGATGCTCGAACTGAAAGGCGACTTCCCTGTCGCGCATGAGAAGATGGAGTACAAAAATTTCACCTTTGAGATACTTGAGGTTGACGAGCGCCGTATCTCAAAGGTGAAGGTTATTGTTCACGAACTGCCTACTGATAAGCAGTAACGCTGTCATCCCAGCCAAAGCGGCTCCAGTCAATCACACGGTTCCATCCAAACTTGTTATAAGTCAGGTTATAGTGGAAATCTCCGTCAAAATACATTTTGGTGTTTCTCGGAATGAACATGCTGACGCAGCCGTTCTGTGATGCGTCGGACTTGAACCTGCGGAAAGATGCCAGCAGGTTGCTGTAGATGGTTTCCCACCGCATGGCCATGCGATAGTAGGGAACGGCTTGCTGATAAGTCTTGTCCCACTGTTCAAAAACATCGGTGGGGGCGTAGGTCTTCATGACGGCGCGCATGTCGTACATCATCGGTGCATCGTAATACCAGTAAAAGACTACGCTGTCTTTTTCCAGACTTGGATAACTGGGGTATACGGGGTAAGGCTCTGTAAACTTCCCCAGTATATCGTGCGTTGCCTGAGCCAGTGCCTCCATGTGCTGGGTATCGATGACTGAGAGCGGTACAGAATATGAACCGTAGTCGTGGTAATAGTCATAATAGGTGTCGATGATGCCTTTGTACAACCCGCTGCCCTGCTTGAAGAACTGGGGAATGATGAGATCGTAAGGAGCACCCTCGCCGGGAATTTCTGCCGGTGAGCCTATAAGGTATTTGGTGGCGTTACGCAGCTCGTAGCCCACCTCAGCACACATCATGTTGCAGCAGTCGGCAAAGATAAACTCCAGCTTTGGTATCTCTGACAGCACCTCGGCCATCTGCGTGATATTCATCCATTTTTCGGTATTATAACTGCTCACATCCTTGCCGGTGTCCAGACCGTAGGCGCGTGTGCCGGCTACGCTGGTGTCTACAGTATTGTGGGTGAAGGCCCAGCCAGTGGCATGTCCCCACAACACCAGTCCGTAGCTTTCGGCAGGAGCATTGTCAATGGTCCACCGTAGTATTTCCTGGAATTTGGCAGGGTCGGAAGCATAGAAATCGCTGTTGAATCTGTATAGTTCTTTTGCTGTGCCGTTTTGTACCTCCATGATATAGGGCTTGCCTGATTCCAGGATGTTAGTGTTCAGGCTGTCAACAAATACCAGCAGACGCTGGTTGGCTGCCAATTGCTTTGAGCCTTTGATGATTTCTTGCAGGTCGCAGTACAGAAACCTGTAGTTACCGTTCACGGTGAGATTGTTCTCGCCCGACATGTATATCAGCACCGTTCGGCTGGTTTTGCTGACAGGTGTTTCGTCATCGTCGTTTTTGCAGGCTGCCAGGCATAGTACGGCAGCCAGGAGGAATATGATTTTTCGCATAAGTCAAAATTTTGTGCAAAGGTAGAAAATAAATTTTAATTATAAATTATAAATCTAAAATATTTAGTATCTTTGCACCTCAAAATTCAGGAATGATGAAGAAATACATATCTATATTGGTTATCGCGCTGGTGAGTATGGCCATCAGCGGTGAACTTTTTGCCAGGCCAAAGACACGTCGTGCAAAGGGGCATGTACATGCTTTAGTCAAAAATAAGAAGAAAGTCAGGCGCGTGGCACGCCCGGCGGCGCTCCCTGCACCTAAGCTGGTGGAGCCCCTCCTTGACGAGGATGGCGACATTCGCAATCCTTACCTGATGTGCGAAGACACCTGCGACCATGTGCATGGCATCGACCTGAGCCACTATCAGGGGCAGGTGTTCTGGGAGACTGTGGGCGAGAATACTAAAATGGCATACGTCTACCTGAAGGCAACTGAGGGCGGCGACCGCATTGACTCCTATTTCGAGCGTAACATAGACCTGGCGCACCGGCATGGGCTGAAAGTGGGGAGCTATCACTTCTTCCGTCCTAAGACCAACCTTGAATTACAGATGCGAAACTTCATGGCACAGTGTCTGCCAGGCGAACAGGATCTGATACCGATGCTTGACGTTGAGACCACGGGCAACCTGCCGACAGAGCAGTTCCGTGACTCGCTGATGAAGTTTCTCAATCTCATGGAGATAGCCTACCGTCAGAAACCTCTTGTCTACACCTTCCGCAATTTCTACAACAAGCACTTGGTAGGAATGCTCGACAACTACCCGCTGATGATAGCCATGTACACAGACGAAGAACCCGAACTGGCCGACGGCCGCGACATTACCATGTGGCAGTACACGGGCAAGGGACGCATCGTGGGTGTCAATGGCTATGTAGACAAGTCGCGCTTTATGGGGCGACATGGCCTGCGCGAGATACGATACCGCCGCTGATTATTGGAAAACCATAACGAAAAGATAAGAACAGAAAGATGTTAATCAAGTGTCCAGAATGCGGCCACCAGGTGAGTGACCAAGCAAAGACCTGCCCCTCGTGTGGGATTGAAATATATGGAAAGATAACCAACTGCCCTGACTGCGGTGAGGTCATATTCAAGGAGCAGAGCGAGTGTCCAAACTGTCATTGCAGCATAAACGGCGCGTCTTTTGCCAGCCATGCCACAAGGGCTGAAAAGGCTCAGACCGCTTTGAACCAGTTGGAAGCAGCGCCCAAAGAACCTCAGCGTGAGCCGGCGCCACGCCGTCCGCGAAAGCATCGTGGCGTTGTCACGGCGTTTATCGTGGCCTTCGTCATTGCGCTCATCGTGGTTTTCCTCGGTATTTATTTTATGAAGAACCAGGAGCAGCAGAACGAGCTTCGTGCCTACCGGAATGCCATCAACAGCAGCGAGGTGCTGGTGTTGCAGAATTTCCTTGACATGTACAAAGATGCCCCGCTGGCCCATCGTGACTCTATCATGAGCAGTCTGCAGGCGCTGAAGAAGATTGATTCAGACTGGGCCGATGCCACAGTCAACAACAGCAAGGTGGGCTATGAACGCTTTCGCAAGAAGCACCCACAGAGCGTCTATGATGTGGAGGCAACCATCAAGATTGACTCTCTCGACTGGGCTAAAGCCCGGGGCGAAAACACGTCAGAGTCATATAATGCTTACCTGAATGAGCATCCCGAAGGTGCCTACTATGATGAGGCTCGTGCCCAATTTGAACAGTTGGAGGCACAGAAAATAACTGCGGCTGACCGCCAGATGGTGGCTCGGTTGTTTACTGCATATTTTAATGCCTTGGCACAGCATGATGCAGACGCTCTTACGGCCACACTGTCACCCGTCATGACCTCCTTTCTGCATAGGGCAAACGCCACTAAGGACGATGTCTTACAGTATATGAACAGGATACATGAGGCCGACATCACGAAGATAGAGTTCACCCCTAACAATGACTGGGAGGTGGAGAAAAAGAACCTGGGTGAGGGACAGTTCTCCTACAGTGTCGCATTTTCTGTAGCCCAGCATATTGAGCGTACTGAAGAAGGACGTGAGACCAGCGCCGTTTACAAAGTCAAGGCCCAGGTGTCGCCCGACAACCGCATCAGCGAACTGAACATGAAGCGCAGCGTGCAGTAGTAGCCGCCAATCAGTAAAAGTGTATGCAGAGAGCCAGGTAGCACGACAGCTCTACTAACAGGCAGACAGCACCACAGCAGTCGCCGGTGTAGCCGTGCAACCGGCTCCAGATCATCCGGTACAGGAAGTACATGGTCAGACAGGGTACGAAAATCATGGTCGTCCATTCTACCTGACTACGAATCAGCCATAGGAAAATGCCCATGGGTAGCAGACCTTGTATGGTCAAAGCTATACCGGCACCTACAGAAGGCCGCCGGTATACGGTTTTGTTTTTGGCCGTCTCTTCTGTCCTCGCGTATGGCATCATGAGGATGAGCTGCGATGTTACCATCTTGGCAAAGGGGTCGAAGGCAAGGATGGCCAGTGGTGCTATGTGTTGTGGCAGCGACAGCAGTGAGCCTGCCAGCATGGCAAAGTAGAAGATGAGTCCTACGACACCGAACGTGCCTATATGCGAGTCCTTCATAATGTTGAGAATGCGCTGACGGTCAGTCCCGCCGCCTCCGAATCCGTCAATGAAGTCGGCCAGTCCGTCTTCATGGAGCGCTCCCGTTGTCAGCAGCCGGGCAACGATGGCCAGCATGACAGCGATGGGGTAGGGTAGCACCATGCTGCCCAGCCACAGTGTTGCAGCAGCGATGGCACCTGTAAGCCATCCAACGAGCGGCCACCATTCTACGACGGCAGCATACGATGACTTGGGCGGCTGTCTGAGCCGCCAGAAGGGAAGCCGTGTGAAGAAGATGAATGCCGCCCACAGGTTGTCGTACCACTTAAAAGTATTTAGTGATTTCAGCATCTTTGAAGTTGTTCATTTCGTTGATCATGCGTACCGCGCTGTCTATGATGGGATAGGCGCACAGGGCACCCGTTCCCTCGCCTAAGCGCAGTCCCAGACTCAGCAGCGGACGTGCTCCGAGGTGTTCGAGCATGCGGCGGTGTCCGCTTTCGTCGCCGCAGTGTGTGAAGATCATATAGTCCTGGACGGCATGGTTCAGTTGTATGGCTGCCAGGGCACAGGCCGTCATGATGTAACCGTCGATGAGTATCACCATGCGCAGTTCGGCAGCGCGCAGCATAGCGCCGATGGCAGTTACCATCTCAAAGCCGCCAAAATACCTGATGATGTCTGCTGTGCCCGACATGCCTGACAAGCGGTATTTGTCTACAGCATCCTTCAGTACTTCGTACTTGTGACTGATGCCCTCGCTGTTGAGTCCTGCCCCCGCACCTATGCATTCTTTTAGGGGCATGTTGCAGAACAGGTGTTGCCAGATGCTTGAGGGCGATGTGTTGCCGATGCCCATTTCTCCTATACAGAGGATGTTGCAGCCTTCCCGGTGGCATGTTTTTGCCAGGTCGGCCCCTGTGTCAATGGCACGCTCCAGTTCGCCGGGACTCATGGCTGCCTCATAGCGGAAGTTTCGCGTGCCGCTTGCTATCTTCCTGTTGATGATACCCGGTATGCGGCTCAGGTCGTAGTCTACCCCCACGTCTACTATGCGGAGCGTAAAGCCGTGCTGGCGGCAAAACATATTGACGCCTCCGCCGCCATGGGTGAAGTTCACCATCTGCTGCCAGGTGACCTCGCGGGGCGAGATGCTCACCCCCTCGCGCTCTATGCCGTGGTCGCCGCCCAGTAGCAGGTGGCACGGGTGAGTCAGCGTGGGCGTGGTGGTCTGCTGGATGAGACACAGTTGCAGGGCTATTTCTTCAAGTCTTCCGAGCGAGCCAAGGGGCTTGTTCAGGTTGTCTATCTTCTGCTGGATGGTCTCTTCCTGCCTGCGGTCAAGAGGCTTAATGTCGAACTGTCTCATTTTATCTTAACTGCTATGCCGCTAACCATTAATATCACCTCGTCGGCCTTTTGGGCTATGTACTGGTTCATCCATCCCTCCAGGTCGGTGAACTTCCGCTGCACGGCATTCTCACTGACGCCGCCGCTACCTATCTCGTTGGTGACAAAGATGAAGGTGGCGTCCTGGCTGGTGAACCTGTCGAACTCTGCCTTAACAGCTTCCAGCGTCTGGTCAACGTTGGAGGTCTCAAAAAAGAAGTTGGTCAGCCAGAGGGTCACACAGTCAATGACTACCACGCGCCCTTCAACGTTGTGGCGGCTCAGCTGACGCTCCTCTTCAATATTGGTCCATTGCTGACCGCGCCGTTGCTGGTGCCGACGCACACGCTCGCGGAACTCGTCGTCCCAGATGTGGGCTGTGGCCATATAGACAGGCCTGTCGGTCAGGCTGAGCGCAAGCCCTTCGGCTTTGCTGCTCTTGCCCGACCGCTGTCCGCCTGTAATAAGGATGATACGTTTCATTGCTTCTTGTTGCGGAAGATAAAGATGCCGATAATCGCGAGTATGATGACGGCTATGATTTGTAGTACTTGGTGGTCCATTGTCGCTTTAAGTTTACTGTCAAGTGCAAAGTTACAACTTTTTTTTGAAATACTACATCTCAGTCCTCTTTTTTAACGTGCTTTATCTTGAAGAGCCTACTTCCGCACAGGCTCTGCGCCTGCTTAGTCCTCGGTGGCTGTCGTAGGTGTCGACAGACCTTCGCCGGCAGCAATGGCTGCTATGGCGTCCTTGGTGTGCTGCATCCACATCTTGCGTACGGCAGTACGCTCTGCCAGTGCCGGGATATAGGGTTCGCCAGCCACATACTTGGTGTAGCAGGCCTCAGCCTTCGGGTAGTTGGTCTCGTAGGCCTGAGCCTTGAATCCGGCGGCATTCAGCATGCTGTACCAGCTCTCTTCGTCCTCGTTGTCGGCCATGTCGTTGTGGGCGTGGTCGCCGGCAATCGACATCAGCGGGTAGAGCTGTACGTTGTTGCCCGAGAGTCCCTTCTCCTTCATGCGTGCCAGTACGTCATCGATGAAGTTGTCCTCCATGTCGACGGTGCCCACAAAGAATTTCGGGTTCTTTTCCTGTAAGACAACCTCCAGTTCCGTGTAGCGGATATTGGCTCCGAAGTAGTCATAGCCCTCGGGGTTTCCGTGGCCCATGAAGGCTACCACACCGTTGTTCTGCAGAGCTGCCTGAATGTCGTTCTCGGCATAGAGCACGTCGGCCAGTTCCGTGACGTCGCTGTCGGCACCCATCAGGGGCCGACCTACGGCCACCTTGCCGTCAATGCTGTGCATATACTCCTCGGTGAAGTCGCCGTTTTTGTTGTTCATGAAGTCCTTCACATAAGAGTCGCGCACACGGCGGAATTCCTCGCCGGGAATGACCTGCAGCGACTGCACCACAATCTCCTTGTAGCCTGCCAGTCCGAAGGCGGTCAGCCAGTGCTCGGGGTCGAAGTACAGGCGCACATCGGCACCCTCGGCGGCATGTTCACCGGCAGCAGCCTGGGTGATGCAGATGGCCGACGAGAACGACAGGAACACGTCGTAGCCCTGCTTGCCAAACTCGTTTTCATATTCCGTAGCCACCTTGTCGAAGGTGTCGAAAGCCTGCTGCCAGGTTGAGCCGAAGGCAACGACCAGGATAACCTTGTCGTGCTTCTTGTTTTCGTTGACAGTCTGGTTTACCAGCATCTGGAAGCGGCTCCAGTTGCTGTTGTCGTCAATGATGATGGTGTCCTTCACCGTGACGGTGTCCTTGACAACTTTTTCCACAACTTTCTCCACAATGCGTTCCTCATCGTCGCCGCAGGCGGTGAATGAGGCCGTGATGAATAGGGCCGCGAAGGCCATCAGCAGATAATTAATCTTCTTCATAGTTTTTTGTTTTTGAGTGAATATTGTTTGATGAAAATTTCAGATTCTTCCCGTGGTGCAGGCGCAGCGTCAGCGTGGCGTAGACGGTGCGCCCCGGCGTGGTGGTGCCCAGGTGCAGGCCGTGGGGCGTGTCGTCGTAATAGTTCAGCAGGTTGTCGATGCCGGCCTCTATTCGGCAGTCCAGCGCCTTCCAGCGGCCAATGTCGTGGGTGGTCGTCAGTCGCCAGGTGTGGTAGCCCTTGCCGTTGCCGTTGAGCTGATAGTAACGGCGGCTCGACATGCGGCCATACAGTCCGATGCCCATGCGGTAGGTCTTGCTCCACTGGTGGTTCCAGGTGGCCCACCAGCTGCCTTTATGGTGAGCCGTGCCGTCGATGACGACATCCACCAGCTGCTCTTTCTCCGTGTCATACCGCTCGGCCTTGGTGTCTAAGTAACTGTAGGTGAGACCTGCCGACCACTCTTTATTGATAAGGTAGCGCACGCTGAGGTCTGCGCCGCCCGTGCGTGCCGTCTCCAGATTCTGGTATTGGCGTGTCTTCCGGGGGTCATACTGTACAATGTACTCCGCCGGTGCCTGCGAGTTGGGTATGGTGACCAGCGTTATCATGTCGCCGACGCTGTTCAGGTAGCCCGTCACCGTGATGTTCAGCCCGTGCCGGTTCCACTCGCCGCCAATGGCTAGGTAGTTCGATGTCTGCGGCTTCAGCCCCGTGTTGCCCAGATAGAGATAGGTGCCGCTCATGTTGCGTATGTAGCGGTAGTGCAGCTCCTTGGGCGTGGGCGTCTTGAAACCCTGGCTCCATGTGGCTCTCAGGCGCCAGCCGTCGCCGATGGCCAGCATGGCCGACAGCTTAGGAGTCATCCTGAAGCCGAACTGTCCGTTATGGTTCAGCCGCAGTCCGCCTGTCAGGTGTGCCGTCATCCGGCTGCCTCCTATGGGGTGGCTCCATTCGTCCTGTATGTAGAGGGCCTCGGTGTGGTCGTCGGCTCTGCCGCCGTCAACGCGCATCTCTGCTTTCAGCAGGTCATAGCGCCATTCGGCACCGGCACTGAGCTTGCCTATGGCAGGCAGGTCGAAGACGCCCTTTGCCTGTACCATCGTACGCCGCTGGTCGCTCTGTGTCTCGGTGTCGCCCTCGAAGTAAGGGTAGTAGGGGGTGAAGTTGCCGCGTGGGTCATAGCCGTCGGTCAGCGTCATGGCCGTGTATTCGTAGTCATAGACGTGGCGGTCCCAGGTGGCGTCTACTGTCAGCAGACTGCCCCCCGCCGGCTGCCATTTGCCGCCAATGGCGGCTCCCTGGTTATGGTAGGCCAGGTCGTAGGTCTTGACGTCAACGCCGGGGTACTTGCCGCTGGGACGGTAGATGCGCTTGCGGTAGGTGCTGCCCTCGGCATAGAGTTCCAGTCCCTTCGCCGGCTGGTAGGTGAGCCGCTCGCTCACCTGCCAGTTGGTATGGCGGTTCACGGTCTTGTTGCGCGAGTCGGTTATCAGGAATTCCGTCTGGCGGCGGTCTTCGGTGGCTGTGTTCTGCCAGCCGTCGCTGTGCTGCAACTGAAAGTTGGTGTAACTCTTCACCTTGCCGAAGGCTATCCCCAAACCGTTGTGCTGGCGCACGTCGCCATAGCTGCCCACGCGACTGCTGTTCTCGGCCAGCAGTCCCTCGTTGTGCTTCCGGGTGATGATGTTGATGACACCGGCAATGGCATCGCTGCCGTAGAGGGCGCTGCTGGCACCCTTTACTATCTCTATCTTCTCAATGTTGTGCGGGTCTATGAGTGCCAGGTCGTTCTCGCCTCCGTTGTCGCCGTGCAGACGCTTGCCGTCAATGAGTATCAGGATGTATGAGTTGCCCAGACCGTTCATCTGCATCTGCGCTCCCATGTCGCTTTCGTTGAAGGCAAACGACGCCGTAAGCCCGCTCAGGATGTCCTGAAGCGAGTTGCCGCCAAAGTTGCGCAGCATCTTGCCGCTGATGACCTCGGTCTGCACGGGGGCATCCTTGAGCAGGTGCTGCGTGCCGGTGCCGGTCACCACCACCTCCTGCAGACTGTCCTGTCGCCATACGTCGTGCTGCGCCGTCGCGCCCATAGCCAACAGCCAAAGGCCCAAAGCCAGTTTCTGTCTTTGTTTCATTATCAATGTCTGCTTTCCGCTACCGCATGTTCCTGTGCGTGCGTACCTTTTATTATATTCCTCAGGTAGGTCTTCTGACTTTCCCCAGTCTGCTTTACCTTCCCGGCAGTTGTCGTGCCAGTGGCGTTATACAAGCAGGCCTCCATAATGGGGATTACAGCTGCAGGTACAGTCCCGGACTTACACCGGATTCCCTTGCGTCAGGATTCCACCGTGGGAGCCCTGATTGCCTGATTCGGGTGCAAAGATAGTAATTAATTTCAAATTGAGGAAATTAATTACTATCTTTCTGCTCTGGTCGGTTATTTTAGGTGTTTTATCAGATAGTCTGATACGATGTCGGTCGTACGATAGATGTCCTGAGAGAAGCCGTGGTCATAGTATTCCTGGATGACCAGCTCGCTCTTTGGCCATATCTCATGGTACCGCTCGCCGTAGGTGTAGGGCACCACGCGGTCGGCGTTGCCATGGATAATCAGGGCCGGACCCTGATAGTGGGCGGCTGTCTCATAGATAGGCAGGCTGAAGGCGGTGCGGATATACTGGCCACCGAGCTTCTTGCCACCCCACAGCTCGACATACTCGCCGGGGTCGAAGGGGTCGTATGATTTGCCCATGGTGTTGCCGCGGATGGCATCGTCGCGCAGCACGGCGGCGGGAGCCATCAGAGCCACGGCTTTGAAGGCCGGCTCACCTTGCTCCTGGCTGAGCTGTCCGGCTGTCATGGAAGCCACGACGCCACCCTGCGAATGCCCCACGATGGCCATGCTGCTGACGTATCTCAGGTTGCGCACATATTCGGCCACCTTCTTGGCGTCTTCAATCTCGTTGGGCACCGTCATGTCCTTGAAGTCGCCCTCGCTCTCGCCGTGACCGTTGAAGTCGAAGCGGATGCTGGCAATGCCATGCGCCTGCAGGGTGTCGGCCATGAGCTCAAACAGCGGGCCGTCTTTGCTGCCGCCGAAACCGTGGCAGAAGATGACCATCGGGCACTGCTCTCCGGCCTGTAGCCGCGGCTTCTGGATGATGCCCTTCAAGCGGCCGTGGTCGCCGTCGATGGCAACCTGCTCGCCCTGGCCTGACGGCTTATAGCTACCGGTGGTCAGCTCTTTCAGGTATTTGTCTACCTTGTAGGTCAGCACGGTAGACAGTTTCACCTGTCCGTCAGGGCCGATGACAACCATCGACGGAATCCATTTCACGCCGTAAGCCTTGGCAATGTCGGTCTCCTTGAACTTCTTCAGTTCGCTCACCTGCGGGTAGCCGATGCCATACTGGGCGATGGCCTTACGCCATGCTTCTACGTCGGTATCCATGGAGATGCCAATAAACTGGATGCCGTGCTGACGGTATGCCTCATACATACGCACCACCTCAGGGGCGTCCTTGCGGCAGTCGGGGCACCAGGAGGCCCAGAAGTCGAGCACGACGGTCTTGCCCTTGGCATACTTCGACAGTTGGATGGTCTTCCCCTCGGGTGTCTTCATCTTGAAGTCGGGCGCCTTCGTGCCGGCCTTCACCAGTTCCGTAGCATACTTACTGTCCATGTCGCGCTGGGGGCCGAACTGTGCCCTGGCGGTCATTGCTGCCATGATGGTCATGGCCAGCAACAATTGAGTTCTCTTCTTCATGTTGTTTTTGTCAGTTAGAATTTCTAAAAACATGTTTGCTTTCGTATCTTCGAAAAGTCTGCTGCAAAGGTACGAATAAGTGAGTAAAACAGCAAATAAAATGCAGATTATTTGCAATCCCTATATATATATAGGAAAAGGAAAAATAGCCCTCACCTCTGACACCCAGGCTGACTGTCAGATACTTACGTGCGTTTTTACTGACACCCGAGGTGTCACCTAAGTAACACCTATAGGCAGGCACGCCAGAAAATCCCAGCCTCTCATCCGGACGAGAGGCCGGGATTTTTCAGTGAGAGGCTGGGATTTTTCAGCGAGAGGCTGGGATTTTTTTGACGAAAGTCTGGCACACGGGTGTGCCATCAGGTGCCACCCAAAGCGCCTTGCCCTCACCCAAAATGTATGCTGATTACCAGCATGTTATGCTGTTGGGTGTCAGAGGTGAGGGTTCTTTTTCCCCTTCCTTTATATAGTGTACACCGCGTACACAATAGGGGCGGTTCTCGTGTGTATTTAAAAACTTTTATCGATTAAATATTTCATTCATGTTTTTCCATCCTTCGGTTGATCCTTGCCGATACTTGTACTCGTCACGGCTGTTGCAATACCACATAGAATTGGCCTCTATTACAATACCTCCCTCATAACGAATTCCCTCTCTGTCGTGGCTATTCAGAATCCTAAGATGCCGTTGCAGTTCTTCTGCCTTGTTCTTCGTTTCCGTCGATGATGCTGTCTGTCCTCCCTTGGTATCCCAGATTCGGGGGTGGAAGGTAATAGGGTGGGGAGGAATGAAAAATAAATGTCAAAAGTGGGTAAGTGAAAATCAGGATTGTTTGGGGGAAAGAATAAAAAGTTAGGCTATAATTTGGAGGAGTCGATAATAATTCCTATATTTGCAGCATGGAAAACGTGCACACACGGGGGACTGTCCTGCTGTGCTATTGTTGGTTATCCCGACGAGCAGCCAGAGGCAAAACCCCGTGATGAAAGCAAGGTGAAATACATCAAGTGAAGAATAACTACAAAAGATTACGAATGATGAAAAAGATGGCATTTTTATTCCTACTGGCGACCATGCTCCTAAGCTCATGCGGCTCTAAAAGCACCAAGGAAAGTACAGAGGTCAGCGCAACTGACGATGCCAGCCAGTTTGTAACTATTACCGACGTGGTGCCCGATGCGATATTGGAAATCCGCTACTTTGGCACGTACAACTTTGTGGGTACCCGCATCGACGGCTATGAAGAGCCGACGGCACTGCTCACTCGTCAGGCTGCGGACAGTCTGAAAGCCGTGAGTGATGACGTGAAAGCCCAAGGTTATCGACTGAAGATCTACGATGCCTACCGTCCGCAGAAAGGCGTTGACCACTTCGTGCGTTGGGCTGAAGACATCAACGACACGCTGATGAAACCCTACTTCTATCCGGATCTCGACAAGAGCGTGCTCTTCCCTCAGGAGTACATCTGTCTGAAGAGCGGCCACACCCGCGGCTCCACCCTCGACCTGACGCTGTTCGATATGGTAACGGAGAAGGAACTCGACATGGGCGGCACCTTCGACTGGTTCGGTCCTGAGAGCCATCCCGACTTCTGTGGCAATCCTGAGACGGGTGAGTACACGGGCGACAATTCGAAGAGTCCTGCCAATCCGAAACGCAGCATCACTCCCGAGCAGTTCAGGAACCGCATGATTCTGCGTCAGGCCATGCTACGTCACGGCTTTAGGCCTTTCGACACCGAGTGGTGGCACTTCACGCTGAAGGATGAACCCTTCCCCGATACCTATTTCACCTTCTCCGTTAAACAACTGGGTAAGAGGTAAATGTCCGCAAGCGCAGTTGTTGTTTTTTTTGATCATTACTAAATATGACAAAGAAAAAACTACTATTGTGAGCAGCGGCACTAGCTCTTGCTTTTCTTACGGGATGTCAGACGAGTAACGTTTCAGAAGCCCAAAGGTTTGAGAGAAGCATCAGGAAGGACCTGCCTTTCCGGGTAGATTCCCTGCGTTGGTTTGACGGCACAGATATGCCAACGTATCAGTTTGCCAATCAGGACTATGTGAGCGACCCTCATAATATTGAGTTAGCAGGCACGACTCTTGGGCATCTGAGGAGTCTTACCTTAAGAAGGATAAAGGGGAATGGCAGCGATATCGCTCCTTCTTCGCAAGATGACTATTGGACATTGATGTTCCATGCTGATTCGCTCTTTGAAGGTGGCCTGTATGGAGAGGCGAAGCAGACGTATGACCTGGCCTTCACCGAAGACCGCTACATACTGCCCTACCATC
>CAMYZO010000085.1 GCA_947303855.1 uncultured Prevotellaceae bacterium | reverse complement strand
ACTTCACCAGCGACGAGAGCCAGATAACGGGTGCCGTGGGCTACATCTGGCGCAAAATCTACGTGGCTCAGGCCAACGCCAACAACATTATTGAATATGGCCCGGCCGTAGCCGAGGCCAACCCCGCACAGCGCGACTACTGTAACAACATCGTCGGTCAGGCCCTGCTCATCCGTGCCATGTGTCACTTCGACCAGTGCCGCGCCTACGCACAGCCCTATAACTACACGGCCGACGCCTCACACCTGGGCGTGCCCGTCCTGACGCGTACGCCCGGTGCCAACGACACGCCGTCACGCTCTACGGTCAGGGAGGTCTACCGGCAGGTGCTCAGCGACCTGGAGCGTGCCGCAACACTGCTCACCGACGAGGTGGCTGCCGACCGTTTCCACGGCTCGCTGCAGGCGGTCCGCTGCATGTTCTCACGCGTCTACCTCTACATGGAGGACTGGGAGAACGCCCTGAAGTATGCCCGTCTGGCTATCGGCACCCAGCAGCTGGCACAGGGCGATGACTACTTGGGCATGTTCGACGACCTGACCAAGCAGGGCGAGGCCATCTTCCGCCTGTCGGGCGACAAGATGAGCGGCTACCTGAAGTCGTTCTATGAGAACAGCTGTTTGCCTGCCGACACGCTGCTGTCGCTCTACGACAAGGACGACCTCCGGCTGAAGCTGCTACGGCGGGCCAATGGCGGCGCACGCTGCCTGAAATACTCTGCCACCAATGTGGCAGGCAGCGAGGCCAAGCGCGACGACCCCTTCATCTTCCGCCTGTCGGAGGAATATCTCAATGCCGCCGAGGCTGCCTGCCAGTTAGGGCAGCATGCCGAGGCGCGTCAGTACGTCCGCGCCATCGTGGAACGTGCCGTGGGCAGCACGAAGGCCGAGGCCGTCATGGCTGCCACCACCGATGCCGCGCTGCTGCAGCTCATCCGCCGTGAGCGGGTGAAGGAGCTCTGTTTCGAGGGCCATAACTTCTTCGACATAACCCGCTGGAAGCAGGACCTGGTTCGCGAGAAGAGCACTACCTCTGTCGTCAAGCGTATCAACTATCCCAGCGACTACTTCGTACTGCCCATACCGCAGGACGAACTGAATGCCAACACCAGTATGCAGCCCAACCCGACGGTGAACAGCGGAACAAGCGGCGGAACAAAAACTGAAGAATAGAAGCAATATGAAGAAAGTACTATACCTGATGATGATGGTGACGGCTGCACTCGCAGGGTGCGCCGATCAGGAGGGAGAGTGGTTCGACCAGCCCTTTGTGCGCATTGCCGCCCCCAACGGCACTGCAAGCCAGATTGTGCTGACCAATGTGAGAGCCGTCAATGCCTACACCGTCTACCTGTCGTCGCGCCCCGTCACTGACAGTCTGGAGGTGAGCTATGAGATTATCGTGGGCGACGGCCTGCAGGAGGATGTCGACTACAAGATTGTTACCACGCAGAACCCGGTGAAGTTCCTGCCTGGCATCTACGATGCGCCCATCCGCGTCAGATGGCTGAAGCACGATGTGGACCCCACGAAGGACAACACCATGACCATCCGCCTGACGGGCAACTCCAAGGGCTACACCCTCGGCTATCCGGGTCCTGACCGCGTGCAGAGTCAGGTGGTTATCGAGAAACGGAATGAATAATCATTTTTTATTTTCACCAATTTAATAACATCAACGCTTATGAAAAAAGAATTACTCAAAAGAACAGTACTGGCCATTGTCGCCGTGTTCGCTTTCGCCTTCTCAGCATCTGCTGAAGAGGCCAAGCTGCTGTCGTTCGGTTTCTTTCAGGCCAACAACCCCGGCTTGTCAAAGGACTATGTAGCAACTATTCCTGACGTAACGGCAGGAAAGACCACCTACGACATTGAGGTGGCCCTGCCCGCAGGCACCAACCTGACGGATCTCGTTGCACAGTTCACCGTCAACGCTGGCAACACCGTTGCCGTGGATGGCGTAGCCCAGACAAGCGGCGTCAGCCAGAACGACTTCACCGACCCCGTGGACTACACGGTGAGCAACAGCAACAAGTCGAGCAACATCCGATACACCGTAACCGTGGTCGAGGAGTCGGCTGAGGCAAAGGCGTGGACGGAGGTCGCTGTACTGAACCCCACTGCCGTTACAGGCGATGAGACTGTTACAGGTGTGTATGCTGGAACCATTCTGAAGATTAACCCCAAGGACAACCTGCCTTACGTGGCCTTCGGTGTTCGTGGTGCCGACAACAAACTGACGGTGGCCAAGTTCGACGGTTCTGCATGGAGCAAAGTTGGTGCAGCCTCGTTCACGAACAAGGTCAGCGGTTCGCACTATGGATTCGACATTGCCATCGACGGCACACCCTATGTAGCTTTTAACGACCAAGAAGCCACCAACAAGGGCGGCATCTCTGTCATGAAGTTCGACGGATCGGCCTGGAGCCTGGTTGGCGATGCCGGCATCACAGCTACAACAGCCCAATACGTGGGTATTGCAGCCGTTGGAAACGGTGTCATCGCCGCTCAGCAAAACAACAAAGCCGGTGATTTCGCCAAACGTGCTGTTGTCGCTTCATACTGGAATGGCTCTACATGGGCTACCGAGGCTCCTTTCTCAGGCCTGTATGCACGCCAGAGCATTATCTCCAACGGTAAGGAAGCATACATCCTGGTCGTCAATGCCTCTAAGCCTCAAGACTACTCCATCGTTAAGACCACAGGTGTAGAGAAGAGCATCGTCGTTGAGAACTACCTGCCCGAAGGTGCCACCTCTGGTATGAATACCGCAGACATCAGCCTGGCTATCGCTCCCAACGGCACTCTCTACATGCTGGCTCCAGACGATGTAGCAGGTACTGCCAAGATGCGCCTTTCTGCCTTAAAGAACGGTGCTTTCCAGACTGTTGGTGGTGACGTGATTCCTGTTTCCGAAGGTGCATTCGACCGCCATTGCATCGTAAAGGCTGCTATTGCTCCCGACGGAACACCATTTGTGGCCTACAACGACAATTCTGAAGACAACAACATCTACTGCATTCACCTCGACAACGAAACCAACCTGTGGTCGGCTCCTGTCAAGGTGGCCAGCGGTGCAGGCACATCGCCCGATGTAAACATCGCCTTCACAACTACTGGTACTGGTTATCTGTCCTTCTCTGACAAAAACAGCCAGATTCACCTGTTCACAATAGAGGTTGAAGCTCCTGCTCCTGCACAGACGCCCGCCATCACCTTCAATGCTCCTGCCGTTGAGCGTACCATCACCGTCGGTCTTGGTGCCGCTGGCAAGGTGAGCGTAGACTGGGGCGACGGCAACAAGGTAGAGAAGGAAGCTGCCGCTGCCTACGACGGTTGGGACAACAGCCTTGAGTTCACCGGCACACCCACTGGCACCGTCAAGGTCTATGGCGAAGGCATCACCTACTTCCAGGCATTCACGGCACCACTTGAAGCTGCTGCCACCAACGGCATCACCAGCATCGACCTGAGCAATGCCGCCACGCTGACAGAACTGGACATTCACCAGAACAATCTGAAGAGCATCGACCTGAGCGATCTCACAGCACTCACCTCGCTGACTGCTGGTGCAAACGACTTCACAACGATTGACCTCTCTGCAAACACCGAGCTGACCAAGATCGACCTCAGCAACGTGAAGAACAATGGCGTGCTGACAGCTCTCGACCTCAGCAAGAACACCAAGCTGACAACTATCGTGGCCAGCGGCAACCAGCTGACAACGCTCGACTTCAGCAATAATCCGCTTATCAAGACCTTCACTTGTCTGTACAACCAACTGACTAGCGTCACCATCGGTGCCAACACGGCTAAAGGCCACACATTCCAGTTTGGCGGCAACAAACTGACCAAGTTCAGCCTGAAAGACGCTACCAACCTGTCAACATCATTCGTTTATCTGCGTGACAACGAGCTTACCGAGCTGGAACTGCCCACAGCAGTACGCCGTATCTGGGTTGATGGCAACAATTTCACCCTGGCTCAGCTCTACGCAATGAAGAGCCTGGCTTCTCAGACATTCACCTACGCCACCACCTACACCAAGGAGAATGCTCAGGCTCCGCTCGCCATCACCACCGACGGCGGAAAGGTTGACCTGTCGGCACAGGCCAAGCTTGGCGAGACAGCCACCGTCTTCACCTGGAAGGACGCTGAGGGTACAGCCCTCGCAGAGGGTACCGACTACACCGTCGCCGACGGCGTGTTCACCTTCCTGAAGTCGTTCAACGCCATCCACTGCGAGATGACCAACGCCGAGCTGAACGCCTTCACGGCCGAGAAGCCTTACAAGACCACGGCCATCGACGTGATTGCCAGCGGCATCAACGACATCAAGGCGCAGGATGGCAAGGCCCAGATCTTCAACCTCGCCGGACAGCGTGTGGCTACCTTGAAGAAGGGTATCAACATCATGAACGGTAAGAAGGTGATGGTGAAGTAAAACACACGAAAAGCCATTTAGTCCCTATCTTTATTCCCCGCCATCCCGTCATTGGAGTGGCGGGGAATAATAATTTGAAGAACATGTCCTTTTGCACATGCGTATATAGGAAAAAAGTATTTAAAGGGTGACAGGGTGACAGAACGCCGATGTACAGGGCATCTGCACCCTTTTCAGAGGGTGTCAGGGGTGACAGAAGGGTGACAGGCTGTAATACCCTAAAATAAGGCCACCTCACACTTCCTTACAGGCTTCTGACGGTCAAATTCTCTCGAGAATTCAGAGGTGTGGAGGCTGCAACCATTCCCCTCCTAAGCTAGGAGGGGCGAGGGGTGGTCTGAACCAGGGGTGTTCTCTGTGGCCGCGCAGACCTTTCCTAACCTCCCCTGGCTCAGGGGAGGAAAGAGTGGGTTGGGGAGGTCTCACCCCGTCACCCTTCTGTCACCCTTGTCACCCATGAAAAAGGGTGCAAACCCTTTGTGGCAGGCGGTTCTGTCACCCTGTCACCCTTTTTCAAAAAAAATCTTAGATAGAGGAAATAAACTCCTTATAATTTGTCACAGAGTCACACCGTCTCCATGATAACTAACACTCTCGGAGTGTATTCTGATGCCGAGCGCCGCCAGTATGAGGCCAGCCAGAAGGAGTACTGGGATTATACGAGTACGCTGGAGACGGCTGAGCGCAAGGGCGAGGTAAAGGGTGCCCAGAAAGAAAAAGTTGAAACTATCTATAGAATGAAAGCCAAGGGATTCTCTTTAGAAGACATCTCTGAAAGTGTTGGACTGACGAAAGAAGAGGTAGAAACGCTGTTATAGTAGAATTACGCATGGGCTGACGCATCGCGAATGGAGGCTCCAAACATAGCGAATGGAGGCTCCAAACGTTGTGTTTGAAGGCTCCATTGGGGTGTTATTGTAACTTGGCTTTACTTGCTCACAAACTTCTTGCCGTCCTGAATGAGGATGCTCTTTGAAGCGTGCTTCACGCGCTGACCTGCCAGGTTGTAGACAGGGCCGTTAGTGCCGCTGTTAGCAGAAAGGTCGCTGATGCCAGCCGACTCCTGCTTCGGCGTGGTGACCTTGATGGCGTGGACGTAGATGGGATACTTGTGGCAGTTCTGAAGAGCGAAGTACACCGGATTCTCAGAAACAAAGGTCAGGTCTCCATTAGTTCTTCCATGATCCGTAGCCGCTGTTTCCCATTTCCATTGGCCTAAACTATGCAGCTTATCAAAGAGTGTAGCCTTAGAATAGATGGCCTTGGTATGACCTATCCATTTGTCTTCGCCCGTACTGTCGTCGTTGTCGATGCCGTAGCCTGGGGTAAGCATCAGGGTGCGTCCCAGCATGCTGGCCTCAGACGACAGCATGAGACTGATAGTAGAGCAGGACGGCAGGTTGAGAACCAGACAGCCGCCGTTGGTAGACATCTGTGCCGATGCTCCGGCAATGGTGATGGCACCCTTGAAAGCCTCATCAGCCACGTAGCCTTCCTGTCCGATCACATAGCCGGCTTTGTCGGTTCCGATGATGTCGGGGTCAGCAGTGGTGGCAGGATAGTCGGGCGCGATGTTAGCAAAGGCCATCTGAATAATCTTGCCGTTGGGATTGACGGTATAATTATCCTCGTCAATCACGCCGACATACTTGTCGATCTTCTCCTGGGTGTTCAGCCACAGCCAGCCGTCGGCATCGCAGTCGGCCGCATCAAACAAATTAAACTCCTGTGCGCCGGCGCTCATGGCAGTCATCGCACACATGACAAACGTAAAAATCTTCTTCATAAGCATTCTTTTTATAATTTGTTCTTTGTTCTTTATTCTTTGTTCATTATTCTTTATTCATTATTCTTTATTCTTTAGGCCGAAGGCCGCTATACTTCGTTCCACTCCGGGTTCTGCTCAATGCCCTGATACTTCACCTCACTCCAGGGGATGGGGTGATAGTAGTCGCGCTCCTGGAAGACGTAGTTGTTCTTAGCGCGGCGGTCAAGGTTCTCCTCCTTGTAGGTCACCTTCCCATTGCGCTCGGTGATGGTCATCTTCTTCAGGGGATTGGTGCCGCCATTACACTTCTCCATAGCCGTGCCGAGACGGTAGAGGTCCCAGTAGGTGGTCTCCTCGAAGGCCAGCTCTACGCGGCGCTCGTTCATGAGCTGTTCCCATGTAAGCGACGGATAGGCATCCATGTGGACACGCTGGCGGATGTCGTTCACCTGCTGCAGCGCAGCGGCGGTGTCGCCCAGGCGGAACATCACCTCGGCATAGTCGAGCTTCGCCTCGGCCAGTCGCCAGATGGGGTAGTTCTGCTTGGAGGCATAGGTGTCGTTGGCATCGATGGCCTGACTCTCGTCGAGGAACTTGGCCATATAGTAACCCGTCAGCGTATAGCCGGCCGTGGTCGACGTGCCGTATGGCGTCAGGTCGGCACCTTTCTTTCCGTCAACGGTACGCATCTCCATCTGATGTCCACGATAGGTACAGCCATCGTAGAGGATGTTGGCATAGAAGCGGTAGTCGCGGTTGGCATACGGATTGTTGGCATCGTAGACGGCGCCGTCGCGCATGCCGTATTCGTTGACATGGTTCTGCGTAGGGGTAAAGGCGCAGTAGACGCCCGTAAACGACGGGGCGGCGGCAAAGCGGTCGAGACGGTGGCCAAACTTATTGGCATAGTCGCCATCGTCGCTGTGCTGCACCTCCAGGATAGACTCCTGCGAGTTCTTCGTCAGGAACAGTTTTCGATATTCGTCGCGGATGCCGTCCTGCGTGGTAGCGGTGATGGGCACCAGCTGGTAGGCGTTCAGGGCGAACAGTTCCTCGTAAGCCGCCTTGGCTTTCTGCAGCAGGGCCTGCGACTGGTCGTCGGTGAAGCCGAGGTAAGCCTTCGCCTTGTTCTGGAACTGCGGACCGGCTGCCCAGAAGTAAGTTTTTGCCTTGAGCATGAGGGCAGCGCCCTTCGTGGCACGTCCCACGTTGGCTGCCTCGTGGCTGACGGGCAGGATGGCGGCAGCGAGGTCAGCCTCCTTGACGATGAAGTCGACCATCTGCTGATAGCTTGCCCGTGGGGTCTTTTCGGCATTCTTCAAGGGATCTATGACATGGTCGATAATGAGTGAGCCGCCGAAACGACGCAGCAACAGATAATAGTAGTACCCGCGCATAAAGTGGGCCTCGCCCTCGATACGCTGCCGCTGTACGGCATCGGTGATGCGCCCCTCGTTCTCGAAGAACGAGTTGATATACTGTATCTGGGTATAGTAGTTGCTCCACTGCTGTTGTGCCCAGCCGGTGATGGTGCTCTCGTTACCTTTCTGTATGTCGCCGATGCCGCCGTTAAGCCAGTCGACACGCCCCACGGTTATCTGGTCGCCAAACCAGGGTAGGAAGTAGCGCGACATGGCCCCGAAGCCCGACATGGTAAAGACGTAGGTATTGAACCCGCTGTTCATGTTGCGGTACCAGGTGTTGACATACTCGTCGAGGAGCATGGAGTTGGTCCAGGTGGTCTCCTCGGAAATCTGGTTGACAGGCGCATCGTCAAAAAGGTCGTTGCAGCTGGTAAAGGATAGAGAAGTCGCCCAAGCCAAGCAACCCGTCAGGATATATCTTGTAAGTCTTGTCTTCATATCATCATCATTTTACGGTTATCAGAATCCAATATTTAGCGTCACACCATAGGTGCGCTGTATGGGATAGCCTCGCGTGGTCTGTTCCGGATCCATGTCAACAAGGTCGGAAATGGTAAACAGGTTGCTGCCCTGAAGGGCTATGGATGCCGTGGAGAGATGAACCTTCTGCAACAGCTTCTGCGGGAACTGGTAGCCCAGGTTGAGCATCTTCAGACGCAGGAAGTTGCAGCTGCGTACCCAGAAGGTAGAGGTCTTGCGGTTGTTGTCGCTGCTGGTGACGTACTTGATGCGCGGATAGGCAGCACCGGAATTGTCCTCAGTCCATGTATCGTCGAGATGGTACTGCTGGAAGCGTTGCAATGAACCGTTCTCAAGGGAGTAATAGTCAGGAATATTCTTCTTGTAGCCAAACTCACCCTGGAACATGGCGTTGACAAAGAAGCCCTTGTAGGAGGCTCCAAGGCGCATGGCCACATCCATGTCAGGATAGGATGAGTTCTTGACGTACACCAGGTCGTTGGCGTCAATCTTCTTGTCGCCGTTCTGGTCGACATACTTGATGTCGCCGGGAGCCAGCGACTGGTTGCGCTGACCGTCCTGGTCGGCCCAGCCGTCGAGCTCCTCCTGCGACTGGAAGAGGCCGGCAGACTCGTACATGGTCCACACCATGCTGCTCCTGCCCACGCGGCGCAGGTTCTCGTTCTGGGCGCTCTCGTCGCCATAGTCCAGGAACTCGTCATCATTCTTCGACAGGGTGATGCCGACATTATACTTGAACTTGCCGATGGTGTTGCGGTGGTTGACGGTGAGGTCCCATCCCCAGGCTTTCAGTTCGGCGAAGTTCAGGCTGGGCACGTTGCCGTTGACGCCGGTGGAATAGGGATAGAGGTAATCGGGCGCGGAGGTTATCTTGTCGGTCTCATAGCGCCAGAAGTACTCGAACGTAATGCCGATACGTCCGCCCCAGAAGCCCAGGTCGGCAGCCACGTTATAGTCGTGGGTCTTTCCCCAGGTGAGGTCAGGGTTGGGATTGCCGTTCAGCGTCAGACCGGAACGGTAGTTGCCGCCGATGCTATAGCCGGCACCGGGGGTCTCGAGATAGGTCTTCAGATAGCTGAAGGCACCGGCCACGCCGTCGTTGCCCAACCAGCCGGTGGAGGCACGGAACTTGACGTTGGTAAGCACATCCTGATGCCAGTCGCGGAAGAACTGCTCGTTAGAGAGCACCCATGCTCCGGAGAAGGAGGGGAAGAAGCCCCAGCGGTTGTCGGGCGAGAAGTTGTTGGAGCCGTCGACACGGAAGCTGAACTCAAAGAAATACTTATTGCCGTAGCCGTAGTTGGCACGTCCGATGAGAGAAGCGCGCTGGTTCCTATACTCGCTACCCGTCAGCGTCTTGTCAGAGAGGGCAGTTCCCATGGTCTCGGGGAAGATGCCCTTATCCTGGTTGACACCCTCCATGTAGAGGGTATGCGTACGCTGGTAGTTAGCCACTAAGGTGGCACCTACGTCATGCTTGGCGGCAAACGTCCGGTTGAAATTCAGGCCTACCTCGTAAAGCTGACTCTCAAAGAACTGATCGTACTGTGACAGCGACACCTTGGAGGAGGGATAGACGGTATTGGGGTCGGGGGAATAGGTGTTGGTATCGGCATCGTAGGTGTAGAGCGTCACCGGCTTGCTGAAAATGGTGCGTACCTGACTGTTGTCGTCAAAAGTGCCCCGTACATAGGCGTTAAGGCCCTTCACCCAAGAAACGTCCCAGTTAAGGGTGGCGGTAATGGCCGACATCTTATACTTATCCTTACGATAGCCGCCCAACCCTTCAACGTTGATGAGCGGGTTTCCGCCATCGGCACTGGCCAGGCTGCCGTCGGCAAAACGAAGCACCTGAACAGGAGAGTAGGCGTATGCGGCATCTACGGTGGAATAGCTGCTGTTCTTGGAGCGGGTGCGGGCGCCGTTGATGTCAACCGACAGCACCAGCCCCTTGGCCAGCGTAGCGTCGAGCTTGGCCATGTAGTTCAGGCGTTGGCGCCCTACCCCACTGTACAGGCCTTTTGTATCAGCGTAGCCAAACGACAGATAGTACTTGATGGCGCTGTTGCCCCCACTGGCTGACAGGCTATGGGTGGTCGACCATCCCGTCTTGTCCAGATAGTCGAGCATATTCTCGTCGCCATAGACATTGGGACTGCTGTGCGTCCTGATCTGTTCCAACTGCTCATCGGTATAAGGCGTAGCCGTAGAGCCGGAGTTCTCAATGGCACGGTTACGGAGCTTGGCAAACTCATAGGCATTGAGGAAGTCTGGCAGATGGGTGGCCTCCTGCAGGTTGAACTGGCCACGGTAGTTCAGGCGCAGCTTCTGGTTGCCGTCAGAGCGTTTGGTCTGCACCAGGATAACGCCATTGGCAGCACGAGCACCATAAACGGCAGCCGCAGCAGCGTCCTTGAGGACGGTGACACTCTCGATGTCGTCGGGATTAAGGTCTGACAAGCGCATCTCGCCATCACTGGTATTGGTACCGAAGCGGGGGACGCCATCAATAACCAGCAGCGGGTTGGCATTGATGCCACGGACATGGAGGTCGGACTCACGGGCAGTACTGGGATCGCCAGTAGACTGCATCACCTGCAGGCCAGCCACCTGACCAGTCAAAGCCTGGTCGAGATTGGTGGTGGGCATCATCAGCAGGTCCTCAGCCTTGATGGTCTCGACAGAGCCGGTCAGTGACGACTTCTTTTGTATGCCATAGCCCACGACAATCAGCTCGTCGAGGTTCTGGGCATCATCAGAAAGAACCACGTTAACCACGGTCTGGTTCTTGTCAACCAGAATCTCACGCGACTTATATCCGATATAGGAGACGATCAGCGTATTGGCATTCTCCTGACGGGCGATGGTGAAACGTCCTTCGGCGTTGACAACGGCGCCGCCGGCCTTAACATCCTTCCAACGCACCTGTGCCCCTACCAGAGCCTCGCCGCCCTTGTCAAGGACGGTGCCCTTCAGAGGCGCGGCATTCTGAGCCATTACGCCTGTCGCAACACCTGCGAACAGCAAAAGCAGCCATATCACGATTCTCAATCTTGCCATAGGAGTATGATTTAATTATTTATTGACAGACAATGCTCTCTCTATCAAGAGGATCTCATAGTCATAGAAATCGCGGGTAGTGCCAGTAGCCGTGTTGCGGTACTGACGGTACTTCTGGAGGACACGTTTCAGACGCCCAGTCATGATAACGCCTAACTGTGTCTTTGACAAAGCCGAGACGCCAAAATTGATGCGGACAAAATCCTGGGTGTAACCACAGAAAGAGCCATCGGAAAGGCTCTCATCCCATGAGAACGATGAGGACGAAGAACTGGAGGAGGCGCTAGAGCCCTGGAGTCCTGAAGCTGTCAGCATCTGGCTGACAGCTGACGACTGCAGATGCTGCTCTACATCAGAGAGGCGGCCGCCCTTCGGGGCAACGAACAGGGCCGACGTCAGGTCGTCGAGGTAGTCGTCAAGCTGATAGTTGGTCTTAGGATTGGCCTCACCGCCTTCCTTGATACGGAACAGCACGGCACCGTTCATCAGCGACGACACGATCTGGGAGCGCAGTTTCTCGTTGACGGTCTTGTCTATCTCAAGGACGTTGATCAGACGGGTGGGCGTCAGCCAGTCGTCGTATGTACGTGCCTGCTGCAGCAGCCACAGCATAGCCTGCTTCTGCCGGGCTTTCGATATGTAATGCTTGCCCGTGGGCTTGTTATCACCCTGGCGGATCTCCTCGAAGCGGATACCTCCGAGATAGGGCGTGACATGCTTGACATAGCGGCCATACTGCTTCGTTATCTCACGGTAGACGTTCTCAACGTTATCGTAGCGCTCGCCCGGCTCCCTGACCCATTCGTCGAAGTGCTGCATCAGCACCTTCAGGTTGCTGATGCCATAATTGCTGGCCTTGATATGGTCGTTACCCAAATCCTCGGTCTGGTCGGTGGGGTCAACGGTGCTGAACATCTGCTGTGCGCCGAACTCATACATCGGGTCGCCGGCGTGCTCGGCTATCCACTTGCCAAGGGTGGCCTTCTCATCGTCGGGCGTGTTAGCGCCCTTGATAAGCCGGTAGCCCCAGGCGATGGCGTATTGGTCGTAGACGCCGAGTTCCGGGGGTGTCAGCTTAACACCTCGCTCCATGTCGCCCGGCTGAGCCACATAGTTATTACGGGCATAGTCCATGATGCTGGGCGTAGTGCCATACTGCTGTGTGAACTGCGGATTACGGAGCTGTTCCACGGGGAAGGCATAGCTGGCTCCCATATTGTGCATCAGTCCCAGCGTGTGGCCTATCTCATGGGAGGCGGCATACTTCATGGACTCGCACATCACATCGTCGCTAAACTTCAGCGAGCGGACACGCTTGTCGACGGCTCCCGTCTGTATGAAACGCCAGTGGTGCAGCAGCGACACGATATTATGATACCAGAAAACGTCAGCAGCAATAATCTCGCCTGTACGGGGATCGACATAACTGGGCCCCATGGCGTTGGCGGTAGATGTGGTCACATAGCGGAAGCAGTTGTAGTTAAGATTGTCGGGGTCGAACTGCGGGTCGTTCTTGGGATAGTCAAGGGCTTTTATAACGTGACAGAAGCCGGCCTTCTCAAAGGCGCGGTTCCAAATCTCGATACCCTCCTTGATGGTCTGGCGCCACTTCTCAGGGAAAGCGGAGTCCACATAGAAGACGATGGGTTTCTGCGGCTCTACCAGCTCACCCTTGAAATAGCGGTCACGGTCTTCGGGCTTCGGCTCCACACGCCAGCGGTGGATATAGGTACGCTGGTCGATGCGGTCGGACTCTGAGCTGAAGACGCTGCGGTCGACATAGAAATAGCCTACACGGTTGTCCTGCACACGCATCGGCATCTCGCTGTCAGGCAAGGCAACAATCGAACGGCGCAGCCTGACCGAATAGGGTTTGGCCACGGCTCCCGTCAGCTGATAGGACAGCAGCGACTCTATCTCAATGTTCCGCTCAAAGGTCTTGACAAAGCTGATACCTGATGCCTCTGACTGGAAGGTGCCCTTCAACTTACTGTCGGAACCTAACAGCTTACCCAGAGGACCAGAGTCCTTCATGGGACTGATACATTTCTCATTGCTGGCGAAGAACGTGGTCACGTCGATGTAACTGGAGTTCTTGTCACGGGCAGCAATCTTAAATCCTTTCAGAACCGGATTCATGTTGTTACGCTCAAACGACGACTCAATAGCATCGCCACGACGCACGACGTTCAGCGTCTGAACCTCATGCATATAGACATTGCGTCCGTCAGTAGAGAAACTGATGAGGAAGGGACGGGTATTCATCTGGCCCGCCACGAAGTCCTGGTCGTCGCTGGTGGCCGTCACACGGCTGCCCAGCAGGAACATACGGGTATAGATCGAATCTGGTATCTCGAAATACAGTTTACCGGTCTTATCATTGAAGTAAGTCGTAAACAATCCCCGTCCCACAACAGCATCTTTCTTGATTTTCTTAACATCGGCATTGACAGAGTCGCCCTTCAGACTGGTCAAATCCAACTTCGGCTGTTTCTTCTTTGCATACGAGGTAAAAGGTTGCGCACAGACAACCAAAAGTAACATTAAAACAATACTAACTTTCTTTTGCATGGTGAACAATCATTTTTATGCTTGCAAAGTTACACAAATTTTTGCGAAACTGCCATCGGTTTAGTTCCTTTTTTTCATAAAAGACGCATATAGAAACAAAAAAAGCCTGCACCACGTAAGTGCAGGCCTTATCAGCATATCAGGATAGTCCTTGTTATTCAGCCTTTGCCTCTTCGGCGGGAGCCTCAGCGGCGGGAGCGGCCTCCTCAGCAGGAGCCTCGGCCTTGGCACCACCGCGACGAGAGCGGCGGGTCTTCTTCTTAGCCTCGCCCTTAGCCATTTCGGGATCAAAGTCAACGAGCTCGATGAAGCAAATCTGGGCAGCATCGCCCTGACGGAAACCGAGCTTGATGATACGGGTATAGCCACCGGGACGGTCGCCTACCTTCTCGGCAACAGCGCCGAAGAGTTCCTTGATAGCCTCCTTGTTCTGCAGGTAGCTGAACACGACGCGGCGAGAGTTGGTAGAGTCTTCCTTAGCCTTGGTAATGAGGGGCTCTACATACTTCTTGAGGGCCTTAGCCTTTGCGACGGTCGTAGTGATTCTTTTGTGCATAATCAGCGAGATAGCCATGTTAGCAAGCATGGCACTGCGGTGAGATGCAGTACGACCGAGATGGTTGAATTTCTTATTATGTCTCATTGTTGTTTATTCTTTATCAAGTTTATACTTGGTAATGTCGGTTCCAAACGACAGATTCAGACTCTCGAGCAAATCATCAAGCTCCGTGAGCGATTTCTTACCGAAGTTGCGGAACTTCAGGAGGTCAGTCTTGTTGTACTGTACCAGGTCGCCAAGGGTCTCAACATCGGCAGCCTTCAGACAGTTCAGCGCACGAACAGAGAGGTTCATGTCGGTGAGCTTCGTCTTCAGCAGCTGACGCATGTGGAGCACCTCCTCATCAAACTCCTGGTTGGTCTCGCTCTCAGTATTTTCGAGCGTGATCTTCTCATCGGAGAAGAGCATGAAGTGATAGATGAGAATCTTGGCAGCCTCCTTCAGGGCATCCTTCGGGTGTATGGAACCGTCCGTGGTGACTTCCAGCACAAGCTTGTCGTAGTCGGTCTTCTGCTCGACACGATAGGGTTCAACGCTGTACTTCACATTACGGATAGGTGTGTAAATGGAGTCGATTGCAATCACGTTAACGTCGGTGCAGAATTCGCGGTTCTCATCGGCAGGCACGTAGCCACGTCCTTTGTTAATCGTGATGTCAATCTGCATCGAAGCCTTGGAATCTAAATGACAAATCACCAAATCGGGATTCAGCACCTCAAATCCAGTCAGATACTTGCCTATATCACCGGCTTTAAACTCGGTAGAATTCTCGACAGTAATAGAGACTTTCTCGTTCTCGAATTCTTCCACTACTTGCTTGAACCTGACTTGCTTCAGGTTCAAGATAATGTTGGTAACATCCTCCTTAACACCAGGTACAGATGAGAACTCGTGCTCAACACCGGCAATGCGGATGGTGTTGATGGCATAGCCCTCGAGCGATGAAAGAAGAATGCGGCGCAGAGCATTGCCCACGGTGACACCGAAGCCAGGCTCCAACGGACGGAATTCGAACTTGCCGAACTTGTCCGTCGCTTCCAACATTACGACTTTATCAGGTTTTTGAAATGCTAATATCGCCATTAATTTAATGATTTTTAGTTTTTAGAGTACAACTCAACGATGGACTGTTCCTTAATGTTCTCAGGAATATCGGCACGCTCCGGCAGGTGCAGGAACTTACCGCCCTTGACGTTCTCATCCCACTCAATCCAAGGATACTTGCTGTGGTTGAATCCAGCGAGAGCAGTCTCAATAACCTCAAGCGACTTTGACTTCTCACGAACGGAAACAATCATTCCGGGCTTCACCTGGAAAGAAGGAATGTTCACCACCTCACCGTCAACTGTAATGTGCTTGTGACCTACCAACTGACGTGCGGCAGCACGAGTAGGAGCAATACCCAGACGGAACACCACATTGTCGAGTCGGCTCTCCAGAAGCTGGAGGAGCACCTCAC
>CAMYZO010000084.1 GCA_947303855.1 uncultured Prevotellaceae bacterium | reverse complement strand
GGCCAGCTGCACCTTCACCGCCTGCTCGGTGGACTGTACGATGCGTGCCGTGCCCTCCATCAGCAGGGCGTTGGCACAGTAGAGGCGGCTGGCGAACTCCTGGTATTCCTTCTTCCGCTCTATGCGCTGGATGCTGCCGAAGAACTTGCGGTTCTGTAGGATGTCCAGCGGTATGGTGACGTCGAGCGTGTAGGAGTCGGAAAGCGTGAAATATGGGTTCTCGCGGGTAATCTTGATTTCCTGCGAACTGTCTGTGATGACCTCGTGGTCGTCAAGAAATAGTTTTACTGCCATGGCTATTTGTTTTTGATCATACGGTTAAGACGATCCTGCTGAGCGTTCAGACCGTCCGGGCCTGTCAGCACGACCTGAGCAATGATGGGGTCAGCCAGCCGGTCAAGGAGGCGGTCGGTGGCCTCGCGGTGTGCATCGACGGCCTCGCGCAGCTCTTCGTTGTCGGTGGTGACGTTGACGATGGGGGCGATGAGACCCTGCGCTGACGCGCCGAGCACTGTGGCGAGGGAACGTGATACGTCGGCGGCGGTCAGGGAGCCGACGGTGTTGTTGCGCTGTGCCTGATCGAGGAAGTTCAGGAAGGGCAGGACGTTGGGGTTGTTGACGGCCTGGTGGTTGGCCACGAACTCGCCTTCATGCACCACACCGGCCTCTTTCCGATATCGACGGCCACCCGTGAAGCCGCCCTCGTAGTAGCCTGCCTCCTGAGCCTGCTGCTGCTTCTTCAGGGCGGCTATCTGGAGCATACCGGCAGCGACGGCCATGGCGGCGGCAATAGGTGCCAGCGTCAGGCCCAAGGGACCAATCTGCAGGGCTGCACCATAGGCACTGATGGCATTCATGGCCGTTTGTGCCACGGCCTGGGCCATCTGGATGACCATCTGCTTGCGGTTGTACTTGGTCTTGATGGCCGCTTCTTCCTTGGCCTGCTGCTCCTGCAGCTTTTTTACTTTCTTCTGGTTGCTGCCTGCGGCCTCTATCTGGGCGTCGTACTTCTTCTTGACCTGTGCCGTCTCGTATTCCTGCTGGGCAGAGAAATAGCTGCTGGCGGCCTGCATCACCTGGTTAACCTGCTGGTAGGCGGCCTGCAGCTCCGATGCCAGCGAGGAACAGAAGTCAGCGGTGGCCTGCCGCTTGGCTTCCAGATAGGCGTCGTGGTTGTCCTTGTCATCCTTGTAGAGGATGTCGAGGTTCTCCATCAGCGCCTTGTAGTTCTGGATGGTACCGACGATGGGCGATGCGTTGGTGTCGAATCCGGACAGGTGCGAATAACGTGCCGCCCGGTCCTGAGCGTTCGCCAGCATGTCCGATGCCGTGTCGCGGGTCTGCTGCGAGGCAGTCTGTGTCCCGGCATATTGTGCCTGTATGGCGATGCGGGCACGCTGGTACTCCTCTTCCTTCAACAGTCCTTCGCGGTGGAGCCGCTCCAGTCCGTCGAGGGCTATCTGCATCTGGCGGTCGTTGCTCATTCCCAAATACTGCTCGCGTACCTGCTGCAGCTGCTGCTGGTACTGGCGTTCACGCTCTATCTTGTTGCGCTGCTCTACGTCCTGCAGTTCCCACTCGGCCTGCATGCGCTCCAAGGATCCTTCCTTGTAGAGCTCCACCTTGTCGGCCAGGAACTGCTCGTTCAGCTGCCGCAGGCGTTCCTGTTTCTCCTGCTCCGTTATCTCCTCTCGGGCGGCCTGTCCCTCGATTTCCATCTGCTGCTGCAGCATGCAGCGCCGCAGGTCATCCAGCTTCATGCGGTTCACCTGCTGGTCGCCCTTGAAGGCACGTTCCTCGTATTCCCGGTTCAGTTTCTCGTACTCGGCAGAACCCTTCTCGTAGACATCGCGGCGCTTCTGCAAGCCCTCCAGCTGGAGCTGGGCCATGTCCTCGATGTACTGGCGGTAAGCTATCTTTCCCATGGCATACTCATGGGTCTTGGCGGCCATCCTCGCGTCTGCAGCAGCCTTGGCGGCATCCTCGGCCTCCTTGCGGCGCCTGCGCTCCTCGGCATCCTGCTTGCGCTGTTCCCGCTCCTGCGCCTTGCGCTCCTGCTCTTGTTTTTTGCGATCAGCATCGGAAACGTATGGGGTTGAGCCTCCTGATTGTTCCTTCTTATCGCCGCCACCTTCCAGCTGCTGCCGCTGCTCTTCCATCGTCTGTGTGAGTTGGTTGTTGAAGTCAACCGTTTCCTTGGTGGCATCCCTAATTCCTGTGACGATATCTATCTGCTTCTGGAGCACGGCATTCTGCTTCTCGTGGTCTCTTGTAATCTGCTCCCGATAGGCCTTTTCAGAATTACTCCCTTCGGCCTGTGGCCCTTGAGTGGCCGCCAATCGTGTCAACCCAGTACCACCCGAGGCCTCACGTTCCTCCGACTGGCGCATCTTTTCCTCGTAGTCAAGATTTTCCTTGAAGCGTTTCTTCTCCAGCTCCTTCAGCTTATCCTCAGCAGCCTCCAGTCTGTATTTCTCCTTCAATAGCGTATTGTACGCCTGCAAGGCACGGGCATTCTCGGTGTACTTGCCCGTGGTCTCGTCCAACTGTCCGTTGTAGCCTGGTATGATGCTGTTCAGTTTCTCGATGGCCTCCTTGCGCTTGTCGAGCTGTGCCTTCTCATCATGAGCCACCCGCAGCAGCTGGCTGATCTCAGATCTTTCCTCTGCCACCTTCTCTGCCGCCTTACCATAGAGTTCGTTGACGATGCGCTGTTTTTGCCCTGAAGCATTGATAGCATCCACCAGTTTCCACAGGCCTGCCGTTAACAGGGCAACGGCAGTCACTGCCAGTCCTATGGGGTTCTTCTTCAGGACTTCGTTCCATATCCTTTGCAAAGCGATAGTCTTTGTTATTACCCCATTGTGTGCCAGCAGGGCAATCGTATGCGCTTTCCTCAACCCTATCAGTGCTTTCTGTACTGCTATCTGTGCTTTATTTAGGGCTGTTTCTACTGCGATGAGTACTGTTGTGCGCTGCGTCCACAGGTAGTGCAGTTTCTTGATGGCCACATACTCCGCCAGCACGACGGCAAGTTTGGTAATCATGCCGATGTTCTGGAAAGCGAAGTTCATGAGGGATGACAGCACCTTGATGAGAAGCGATGTCGAGCTAATCGTGTATTTCACCACAGGCACAAGTTTCTCGCCAAGCTCCACGGTCATTTCCTGGAACTGTTTCTTGCACTTGTCGATTCCTGCCTCCACGGTGTTGTTCATCACCCTGTATTCGTTACCTACGCTGGAAGCCTCCTTATATGCCTTGGTGGCCAGCTGCTGACGGGCCCTGACGTCATCAATCTTATCGGCCAGCGTAGCCAGTACGCCGACAGCACGCGAGCCGTCCAGCCCCATGTCGTCGAGCATCTTCATCATGTTCTGGGGGTCGGCAGCCTTCAGACTATCGGCCAATGCCAGAATGGCGGCGTTGGCATCGTTGTTCAGCAGGTCGGTGAAGGCCTTCATGTCCATGCCTGCTATGCGGGCGAACTTCTCGGTGTCGGTCTGCATCTTGGTGAGCATGTTGCCGAAGGCGGTAGCCGCCATTTCGTCGCGCAGCAGGTTCTCGTCCATCACGGCACCAAAGCCCATGATCTGAGCCTGTGTCAGTCCCAGCTGTTTGCCGAATCCGGCCACGCGGGCGGTGAAGTCTACCAGATATCCAGCCTTGGCCGAAGAGTTCTGTGCCAGCTCGTTGACGGCGGAGCCGGTAGCCAGCATGGCGCCACGCAGTCCCATGCGCTCATCCTCGCCGAAGGCCATTGCCAGCTTGCCCACATTGTCGATAGCGCCCTCGCCCAGGTCATCTCCCAGGGCAACCTTTATCTGGTTGGCAGCATCGACGAACTCCAGTATAGCAGTCTTCGACGTAATTCCCAGGCGCCCGGCACTGCCTGCCAGCCCGTTCAGTTCCTCGCGCGAGGTACGGGTGTCCATCTTCTTAAGATCTTCGTTCAGCTCACGGATGGCAGCGTCAGCCAGTCCCGTGTACTTGCGGGTGTCGGCCATTGCCTCCTCCATCTTGGCGTAGTCCTCCACCGACTTGCGGATGGTCATGCTTATGCCGGAGATGCTCTGCACGAGAATGAGGATGCCACCCCAGCTATCGTTCAAGAACTTGAAGAACTTGCCCCAGGCGGAGATGGCGACTTTTGTCTCGCCTTCTATTTTCGAGAGTTCTGTTCTGGCCTCCTTGAGGGATGCAGTCAGTGCTTTCCACTGACTGCTTCCCCGCTCAATGGTTCCGTTGTTGAGAAGATTGTTGATATCCCTTATGGCATCTTTCAGCTGCTTGGGGCCGGCAGCGGACATATTGCCGAGAGTTTTGTTTATACTCTCCAGCCTGTTTCTCATGGTCTTTAGTTTTGACTCATGTTTGTCGACCTCCTTGTTGAGCTTTGTCCAGGACTTGGTGTCGCCTGCGTCAAATGCTTCCTGCCGCTTGCGCTTCAAGTCATCGACCTTCTTTTCAAGCTTTGTTATCTCCTTGGTTGCCTGCTCAGAGTTGAGCAGGATCTTGGTCTCGTAAATTTGTTGCTGTGATGCCATAATAAAGTGCTATCTTTGTTTCTTTTTGCAAAGATAGCACTCTTTATTTCTTGATAAAAATACCTTAAAGTCCCATCAGGACCGGTTCTTCTGATATTCCTTCCATCTGTCAGATAGCCGCAGGTATGCCTGGTCAATCTTGTCTTCCAGCTCCTTGACGGAGCGTGCCTTGACTTTTTCATTGATGATTGGCCACTCCTGCTTCAGTCCCACAAGCGCAGAATACCTTTCCTTCCTGATATCCTTCGTCACAAAATATGCATGGAAGGTTCCCGTCTGGTCTTCCTGGTTTCTCAGCTTTATCTCACTTATGCCATAAACTGACATTTTAATCTTGGCACTCTTGAAAAGGCCGCTCAGCAGAATAACCGGAAGAGCAACTATCAGGACTATGCCTAATAGTGTGGCTGCCTCGGGTAATAAGAAGAATGCTGTCATAGCTCAAATCCTTTCTTTTTCTGCAAATATACGCAAAATTCCCGAAACCTGCAAGTCTTTGGGTGAAAAAGTAACGTAACGTTACGAAACACTACTTGTTCAGCCCTGTAGCACGCTGTTCGTGCTTTAGAGCTATCCAGTTATAAACCGCTATTACTAAACCAATCAACGCCAGTACCGTCCAAAATATAGCCAAATTACTCATATCCTTTATTTTTTTATATTACCACGCTTAACAAGAATCCACCCCGTGACTGACATCACCAAAAACATTGCCAATCCGGACAAGAGTTCCTCCGTCCTACCCTCTTCAATATGAACGACGTATTCGAGCAATGCTCCAGCATACGTCAGACCTGCCAACGAGTAGAAGAACTTACCCAGTTGTATCAGGTTATCATCCTTTTCCTTCGGCCTATTCGCATCCTGAATCGCTTCCAACTGCTGGTTCAGGGTATTCTGAGGTTTGGCCTTCTCTCTTCGCTTGCTCATCTACGATGCATTTCTGCATGCAAATTTACTAAGTAATATTCATAATTGCAAGCGATTCCCGACTTTTTCGTCGCAATTTAGACGGAATCAAAAGAAAAAGCCCGGAGCTATTTCCCGGGCTTGACATACCTATTATATATTACGCGTGCGTGAGGGTTGAAGTTGACCATCTTCACATGGTAGCCCTTCACGCCCCAGCGGAACCAGAGGAAACGGTGTTTGTACTCGTGGTAGACGACTGTCGCCAGCGAGTCGCGGATGTTGTAGTAAAAGGTGGAGTCCTCCAGAGAGAACTCGAGGTGACTCCACCCGTCATCATAACTAAACAAACTACTATGAGTAACATCGGCTGCTCGCGCAGTATCCTTGGTCTCGACGGTCGTGGTCTGGACGGCATCCAGCTGCTTCAGCCGCAGTCCCAGTGCCCGGATGGTCTCTTCGTCTATGAGGCGCTGGCGGCGCAGGTCGCGGAGCTCGGCCATGATGACCGGCGACGTGGCAACCTCGCGCAGCGTGTCGTGAATGAGCACAGTGTCGCGCTCGATGGGGACGTACTGCTGGGCGTTCGCCAGCTCGGAACGTAGCTGTCTGACTTCACGCTGATGGCTTACAACCATGTACCGGCCAAACACTACGACAATCATGCCGATAACCATTTCTATTAATAATCTCTTCATACCTTTACTATTTTATTGTTGACTATCTTGTATGCTTCACGGCCCAGATACATGTTGGCCTCCTTCACGCGGCGCGTCATGAGCCCGGAGAGCGGACGGCCGCCGCTGTATATCCACTTCACTATCTCGCTGGCCACCACTGCGTCCTCGGCACCCGCCTGTATGCGCTTGCACAGCGTGGAGCCGACGAAGCGCCCCGTGCCCAGGTTGAAGATCCAGGAAGCCAGCGCGTCGAACTGCCCCTGCCGGAACTGGACACCCATCTTGTTCAGCAGCTGCTCCACGGGTTCCAGGTCCTGGATCAGCAGCACCTCGGCCTGTGCCTGGGTGATGCGCATCCCCATCTTCACGCCCTCGGTGTGTCCCCAGCCTATGGTGGGCACGCCTGCCGGACAGCGGTAGGCCTTCAGACGCAGGCCCTCGGACTGTTTAATCAGGTTCCGGCCCTGCTCACTGGTTGTCATCGGTTCCATCGTTCTTGGCATTAATGTTCAGATACTCGCTCAGGAAGGGGATGCGCTCAATGAACTTGAAGCGCAGCGCATAGTAGAGGAACGACACCACCATCCACGGGGCCGTCTGCTCCTTGAATACCTTCTTCAGGTTCTTCAGCACGTTGGCGGCATAGAAGTAGATGATGGTGTAGGTGATGAAGCTGACGCACTGCAGGGCGCCGGCATCCTGACCCTTGAAGCGCCCTACGGCGTAGACGGCCGTGCACAGCACGAAGAACACCGCGGCCTCGCATACGCAGCGGAAGGCCTTCTTGAAGTCGAAGTCCTCGTGACCGGCTATCATGCCCGAGAGGTAGCCGAACAGGAAGTTGAGGAAGAATATGAGGAACAGGCTCCACAGTTCCCCCTCGATGGGCTTCAGGTATGCCAGGACAGCCGTGGCAATACCGATAATGACATTTCTAACTTGTTCTATCATAGTTTCTGGCTATTTTTACCAGTGCAAAGATAGCCAGAAACCAGCGGGGATAAAAATACAGGATTATTCCTGCGCGTTGATGAGCATCCAGCAATAGTAGTTGGTGTGGACAGGATGCTTCACCGATACCAGTTCGAGCGTTCTGTAGTCGGACTGATAAAACTGAAGCGACGACACACCTCTATCGCTGTCAAGTATGTTCACAAAGCCGTTATACACCTCACCCCAGTTGTCTTCATACTCACTTTCTTCGTCGCTAAGACGGGTGATGGTCATCTCGTACTGGATGGATTTCGTGACGATAATCTTCACGCTGGCACCAGGGAAGAGATAGGCAGGCGGGAAACTGATAGCAAACACGCTGTAATCACGCGCTACTACGAAGATGTCACCCTTCAAGGAAGTGTGGATTCGGGTTGTCTGATTAGCCAGCGCGAGTCCGTTTGCCGTGTTTTCCACCACTACCTTGTGGAACATCAGCGAGCCCCGGATGACGGCATCGTTGACGTCTATGTTCTGCATGGTCATGTCGCCGTCTTTTGACACGCGAACCTTGCCCTGTGCCAGCCACTCCTCGCCGGTAAGGGCGTTGACCAGCTTCGTCGGGCGGAACGCCAGCATGCTGAAGCCCGATATGTAGCCGTTGTTGCTCGCCTCCGCAAAGATGAAGGTGGCCTTGTCATTATTTTGATTTTCACTACTGTCTTTCAGATAGGCGATTTCGAAAAAATGCAGCCCTGCGGTGACATTCACCGTCTGCACTAGTGCCGTTGTGCCGCTAGCTTTCAGTAGTGTGGGCGTCGTGCCGTCCTTAACCGTTTCTGCTGTCACGCCACTGGCCGATAGAACCGTGGTGTCAAGCGCACCTACGGCACCGAAATCCCAGTTCGCCTCGCTGCTCGGGGTTAAGGTAATCTCCACCGTCGTGGCTTCCGAGGCCAAGAACCATACGCGTCTGACGATGACGGCGTCATCCACGCCCTTGCCCTCCAGCGTGAACGTCGGACCGTTCTTCACATCCTCAGCCATTGGGTCTTTGGCATCGAAGAAGAGGTAGCAGGGCTTATCTCCGCTTGAACTGCTGCCACAGGCATAGTATGGCGTCCTCTTGCCGTTCACCGTCTTCATATACACCTTGCCAGCCGTGCGGGCGTTTGTCACCTGGATGGCGCCGCCAAAGCCTACCAGCGTGCCGTACTGCGACATGAAGAAGTCCTGGCTGACGATGAACGAACCCAACTGTGCAAAGTCGGCAAAGAGATACTTTGCACGGATGAGGTTGTAGTTGTTCAGCCCCTGTCTCCATATATCGGTACGTCCGTCAGTTGGACCGATATGCACATCATTCACGACGTTGGTGGCAGCATCCAGAATATACAGCTCCACCTCGCCGTTGCTGTTCTCGACCTCCACGCCCACTGTCTCCGAGGCGTTGCTGGTGTATGTCTGCAGGGGGTCATACGTACCAGCGATGTAACACATCTTGCCTGCGGAACCAGATGAGCCAGTATCGCCCTTATCGCCTTTATCGCCTTTGTCGCCTTTGTCGCCTTTGTTTCCTTTCTGTCCGTCTTTGGTAATCTGGATGCTTTCGCTTGCTACCTCTTTGCCGTCAACAGTGAGAACCACGACAAACACTTTTTCGCCCGTATAGCCAGAGTCGTTATAAAACTGCGATTCAAACGTACTACTAGTGACCTTGAATCCATTGATGATGCTGTCAATGTTTGGGACACTATCTGTAGAGCCATCCTCCTTTTCAAAGTACATCGACAGTTCACTGCGGCTTAGAGCCGTGTAAGCACTCGTAACACCACCAACCGTTTTATACACCTTACCCTTTATGTTGACATAAATGGTATCGGTGTTCGGGTCGTGTGAAAAAGTGCTTCCTGCAAGGGAAATTCGATACGTCACGGGACTGTTTCCATCCTTTGACTTAACCTGCAGTGTGAAACTGTTGCTGACGACTGTCATATTCCTTCTTCTATGAATTGAATCTGGTTGGTGCTTCCCTCATAAATAAACCCGCACTGGTTCACGATGCGCGCATCCTCGATGGGCAGGAAGTCTATGCCCGATTTTTCGAGCTCGCGCAGCCAGCGGATGATGCCCTGGTAGTTGCCGTGGTACTCACGGGCGCGGATGCGTCCCGTGGGCACGTTTGTCTGCGGGTCCACCTCAGGGATGCCGATGAGGGCCTTCATCCAGTTGTCGCCCTCGCGTCCCTTGCGGATTTCGTACTTATATACCGTATGCTCGATGCCCTCCAGCTCTTTCATCTCTATGTTCCTGGCATCCATCTCGCGGTCAATCCTCACTCTCTTAGTCAGTTCGGTCAGTTTCATCCTCTGCTCGGTTTCTTGCATGATGCCGTAGCAGTCTGCATGCTTCATCAGCCCGAAGTAGGCAGCCCACGACTCATCGTTCCTGCTGCGCACGGCACGGTGCAGCGTGGCGGGTCGCATCCTGGTCAGTCCCTTGTTGTGGTCAGTGGCCGACTTGCCGGGGAACCGCTGCACCACAAAGCCGCACAGGTCGACGCCCGTCCCGTCGATGGGCAGCACACCGGCACCATGCCGCTTGGCCCTCAGTCCGTAGACGTACCACCAGTACTGACGGATGCGCCAGAGGGCCTGCTGTGCCTCGTGCCTCGACCCGGTGGCCACCCAGACGTTGTCAGCATAGCGTACAGCCCATGCGTAGTTCTCTGTCAGCCAGAGGTCGAAGGGCAGCATGGCGATGTGATGGATCAACGGACTGGTTGGCGTGCCGATGGGCAGCCGTCCGTCGATGAACGACACCTGCTCGCCCAAGTCGATGAGCCACCGCCAGAAGGCGATGGTCTCGCTGACTTTCTCGGGGCTGGTCTTGCTGAGCACCCTGTTGCGCAGCACCTTCATGCCAAGGCGGTATGTCCGGGCGGTCAGGCGCTGGTAGCATTGCCGCTGGTCGGCACTGGCAAGGTAGTTCAGCTCGCGGCGGTCGTAGAACAGGCGCTTCGCCTCCTTCAGGATGCTGCCCTCCCGTTTGTCGGACGTCACGCCACGGCCTTCCAGGCAGTTGCGGGCCACACCGGGCTCTGCATCCATATAGAAGGGCATGACCAGCTCGATCCACAGGTGCTGCATGACCAGCGTCTTCAGCGTCGGAGCGTCAATCTGCCGTACCTTGCCGTTGTTGTTGGTCTTTTCCAGCTGCCTGTACTCAGGCATGAGTGTCAGCTGCAGAGCACCAGCGAGCACGGTGCGGCGGTTTTCCGATTGATGGGAAAGCCACTCGCGTCCGTCCCTGCTGGCGGCACGTCCCTTCAGGGCGGCCAGCTCGGCAGCTTCGACTGTCTTCATCGTGCAGTATGCAGACTGTTCCAGCATCATTGTGTTAAACAATTCATTTTAAGTTCACGTTTCCAGCCCTTTCAGGCTGAGCCAATGGGGCGCTTACCAGTCACACCTTTTATGGTGCCGCCACCCCGCAGGTCTTGTATGTTCGCCGTTTCCAGGCAGGTGTGCATCACGAAACCATTTCTTTTTTTTCTCACCTTTGTCGAGCCCCCATAGTTGCGATTGACATACGACGCGGCGTAGTTCGCATTCCAATTACGCGGCGAGCTGTACGTATTGTTCGCATTGCCACGAAAGCGGAGGCCCAGTGATGCATCACCCTCTTGCAGCCACGGCTTCGCGTTTCAGAGCCTCAGTCCCTATGCAGAGGTTGACGCGACACCCGTGGCAAAATTCGGCGCAAAGGTAATCATTTTTGTCCGACTAAGAGCGTAAATCAAAAAATTTTTTCTTCTCTGGTCGGCCTGACGGCCGACATCACTGCCGCTTGCAGCGGCTTTATTGCGCTTGCAGCGCTGCTGCGCATTACGTGCCAATCAAAGCCTGAGTCGAGCCCCCAAAGGCGCGAGGGACAGACGACGCGGCGGCGGTCGCAGCCCAAGAACGCGGCGAGCTGGACGTAGAGGTCGCAGAGCCACGAAAGCGGAGGCCGATGCGCACACGTTTGCCAACAGTGCCCCACTCATTCCTGGTATAGCCATAGCAGCACTCATAGCTCGACAGACTACCGGCATTGTTCACCTTGATGGGCGAGTAACCGATGCGGCGACCGTAGTAGCCGTCAGCAAGGTTTGTTCCCTCGCCTGTCTTGATGGCATCGGCACAGTCCTCTATCAGGAACTTAGCCGGGCTGTTCTTGACATCGGCAGTATCGTTCAGCCACTTCTTCTGGTCAGGAATCAGGTACGATTCTATCGCGTTCCCAGCTTTCGACGTGGAAGGGGCAATTGTGCACTCACCGATTACCTCCGCACCGCCCTGGGTGTACGTGTAGATGTCACCGGAAAGGTTCATGCCGCCCATCAGGCTCATGCGCAGGATGGCCGTGAAGTCGCAAGTGGTCTGCGTGCTGCCAGAACTGTAGCCGGTCAGCGTTTCATGCATCTCACGGTATATGCGGACGTTCATGTAGCCTTCGTTCAGCGAGTCGATATTATCGGGCTCCATCCAGTAGTACTTGCCGCCATAGACGATGAAGTATACAGGACTTGACAAGTCGGTAGTGGCAGTAATACCGAACTCAGCGGCGAACGATGCTGCAATCTGGCTTTCCATACACTGCTCCTTGCCATGGTAGTCGTTCATTTCCTCACTCGCATTCTTGTTGCTGTTGGTGGCACTCTTCACGGGCAGCTTCTCGCTCCACTTGCAGTAGCTGTAGTTGGCCGCACCGCTGATCTTGTGACGGACGCCACCGTTACGGCGCCAGGTGGCCTCGCTGTTGCAGTCATCGACGCTGTTGATGCCGCTGCCGAAGATTGTATTCAGGAACGGGTTACGCCGTGAGTAGAGCAGTTCCTGGGACGTAATCAGCGTGTTCAGCGTATGGAAGCCACCCTCCGCGAACGGATAGCTGCGACCAGCGACGCTGTTGTTGGCACGTGCCCTGTCAGCGTTGGCCACGGCATCGATGTCATCCGTCTTGGGGTAGGCACGTCCGTCCTCGTTGAACATCGTGCTGCCGAGGATGCCGGCAGCCGACACACCACCTATGCCGCCCTGCGGGTGTGCCAGGTAGAAGAAGTTGCGCAGCACGGTCTTGCCGTTCTCCTCAATCTGTGTGGCCGGACCGGGAGAGAATGCCGTAGGCGGCAGGTAGTACTGTGAGAAGTCGATGCCGTCCCACTCCTTGACATCGGTAAAGATGCCGTTCCATTCCCACTCGCCGCCCTCGCGCAGCTGGTGGTCGAGCAGATAGACGCCGAAACCATAGCCGATGCCAATGGTGTATTTCGTCTCGGTGGTTTCCCATGGCAGTACGGCGTGTGCTTCCACGTAGTCGCTGCCGTCCATCTTATAGAGGCGGGGCCATCCACCGTCCGTTTCCGTGAACCATCCGCTCAGCGTACCTTCGAAGTAGGGACGCAGGACGCTCTCCACATACGACTCCGGGTGGTACTGTCCGGCATCGCAGTATTTCACGTAGGTACCTTCAGCATTCTTACGCCAAAGTTCCTCTTCTGCATCGGCAGCCATCTCCGGGCTGATGCGCACGACAGGAGCCCAGCCACCACCGGCAAAGCGCAGGATGTTGTTGCGCTGCAGCTTCATGCCTCGCGTGGTGTCACCGGCATTGTCCGTGGTATCCATCAGCCAGAAGTCCAGCTGCTTCAGGAAACTCTTGTTGCCCTGCTGCTGGCTCGGTGTGATGGCACTGGCACCACGCTTGTAGCCCTCGACGTAGTTGTTACCCGTCAGCTTGGGATATTTGGGTTCCACGCTGATGCTCATGGCAGGCATGGCGTCGGCATTCAGTGCCGCACCATAAAGGGTGGCCAGCTGCGACGGTGTGATCTGCAGCCACTCGCCCGTGCCGATGCTTACGTCCGTACCGTTGGCCCTTGTCACGAACCACTCGATATTATAGAGCTTTTCCACCCACGACAACGTACTGCTGTTATGGGGAGTTGTCTCGGACAGGTCGTTCAGCGTCGTACCTCCGGCCATGATCATGGCACGCTTGACGATGGTGACGGCGCTGCTTGCCAGTTCAGTACGCTCCAGGCGGCAGTGGGCAATGTCGACGTCGTTGATACGTTCCACGTCAGGCAGCTCCACGCCTACGTCGAAGGTCACCTCGCGGAAGCCCAAGTAGAGCTTCTCCGGGCGCACCAGTCCGTCTTCGTCCAGATACTCCTCCAACTGTCCGTATGGGATGTGGCCTGCACGGCATACCAACAGCACATGCTTCACCTTGGTAAGATCCACGGTCACCTCCTTGGATGCCGTGCCGCTGGGCAGCCATGCAGCATCGAGCCACTCGGTGTCCTGGGTGCACTGGATAAGCCGGTTGTCTGGCGTGCGGTAGAACCAGAAGTAGAAGGCCGATCCCTGCGGGGTGTCGGCATAGTCCTCTTCGTCCATGACGTCGCCGCCATTGTCCACCGGGAAGGCGTCAGGCAGCGGAGTGGCACCGTCGCACAGTGCAACGGCACATTTCTTCTTCCAGTTCTGGGCATTGTCGAGCTTGGCCACCGTGTCAAGTGTCAGCGGGTTCAGGCGGTAGAAGTCGCCGACATAGCCAGCAGTTCCCAGCTTGTCGCGCAACAGCACGAGGTCGGTTGCCGTCGACATGCTGAGCGTCAGTTCCTGCTCGGCTACGGCAGTCTGAGGACGTCCCACGCTGTCATAGAAAGTTCCTGTGGCACGGACGCGGACGTTGCCGTCGGCAACTGTCTGGTTCATCCTGACGCGCAGCTGCATACCGCTGAGCGTGAAGTCGCCCAATGACTGGGACGTAATAGGTATGGTGACGCCGTTGCGTATCACCTCCCACGCTACGGTGTTGCTGCCCGTCCATGCTACCTCGCTCTGCGGCGACGCGCTGTTTGGGTCTTCCATCAGCACATGCAGCCCCAAGAGCGTGGGGTATGTATTACGGTTGGGATAGTAATCACCGGTCAGCGTATCGAATGCCTGGGACAGCGTACCGTACTGGTTCGTGTTCTGGGCATTATACGGGTTCTCTACCCGGATGGCCGCTGTAAGCGATATAGGGCGGGTCACCGCCCCTACGTATACTCTTTTCTTCATGACGGTAGTTTCTTAATGGTTTAACTTGCGGGGTCAAGGCTTATCCAGCCCTGTAATCTGCCGCCGCATAAGGACACGAGCTTGTCGTATGGTACGGCCAGCGTGCCCTTCCAGGCCTCGCCCTTATAAGTGATATTGGTCACTACCGTTGCGGTGTTGGCCAGGGTGTCTGCAGTACCCGAATAGACCGTTGGCGTCAGTGCCGTGCCGTCATCACACTTCAGCACCACGTTTGGTACCAGCGTCACGGTTCCCCAGGAGTTGAGGACGTTGCCGTCCTTGTCTGTCACGTAGATCTTCACTCTTGCCGTGCCGTTCTCCTCCACTTCAGAGTTCCGCACGTCACCGATGATGTCATACGCCACATAGATGTTGTCGGTCTCGTCACGCAGACAGCCATAGCCGCGGTAGTATTCGTTGCCCACCTTGAACCTTGCGCAGAAGTTGTCGTAGCCGTTCACCTCGGAAGCAGGAACAGTGAGGCGGTTGCCGCTGATGGTGTAGCCGTCGGCAGCCGTACACTCCACCTCCGTTCCCGTGCCGTCGACGTTGAACCACTTCTCGGGTGTGGCATTCTGCACAGGCGTCATCGTGGTCACGTCATAGAGGAAGGCATCCATGTAGCCCGTCCCGCCCTGCGTGGTGATGTTGTGCACGTTGTTGATCAGCACGATATACGGCGTGCCGCCGGTCGAATAGCGTACCAGCGTGACGGGCTGGTCGGGCGTGGTGAAGTCCTGGTAGTTGCCGCCTACGAGCTCTATCTTGCCCTCGATGCGGAACTGGTCGCTGTCGGCGTTGGTGGACGCGCTGAAGAAGTTCTTCACAATCTGGTAGGTGTAGGTGCCGTCAACGCCGTTGGTGCGCTTGAACGTCCCGGCGGCGAAAGCAGAGCCGATGGCATTGCTCAGACCCGCATTGTCGAACGTCACCTCGACGCCGTTCCAGTACAGCTTCTCGTAAGCTGCCAGCGACGGGTGTGCCGTGCCGTTGGTGTCTTTTACGACTGCCTTGAACTTGGGACCGGCATTTGTCCAGTCGGGTGCCAGGTTGCCTGCCACGTCCAGACTCTGGAAGAGGACGCCTTCGATGACGTCTATACCGGTAATCAGCGTCTTGCCGTTGATCATCGCGGTCAGGACGAAATTGTTGCTAATCTGTTTTGCCATGACTTATTTCTCCTTCTTTTTAGGGTTATTACTGGCGGTTTCCTGTGTGGCCGACATGATGGCCTTCAGGTCTTCGTCGTTGACTATCTCCACCGGCCCGTACGAGAACTGTGTCAGGTTCAGGTCTCGAAGGGTCAGCACCACACGCCCGTCGGGAGTGCGCTGGTTGCTGCGGAACACCTTCCGGCGCTCACAGACTTCTTTCGATACGATTACGTAATACATGATGATTGCTATTTATAATATTATAAGGTGAATAGATCTATCCCAGTCCGAGCTCGCCACTGACCGGCTCGGCGCCCGATATGTTGACCGTGCAGCGGTACACCACACGCATCAGGCTCTCCCAGAGCGGGCCGCAGTCCTGGCGGCGCCCGGGGGTGTTCAGACGGTGGTCTATGAGCAGCACGTTTGGGTGGCCGCTCTCGATGGTGGGCTGCCACAGCTCGTCAGCTGCCGTCTTCACGGCGCCCTCACCGGAGAACCGTTCCCATGCCCACGACATGTTCAGCGTGCCTGCCGTTGCCCGTTGCAGCACGTCGTCGGTCACGTCCGACGTGCCTATCAGGATGCGTGCCTCTGCCCGC